>NZ_FQWP01000006.1:0-208454 GCF_900129715.1 Fibrobacter sp. UWH9
AAGTATGCTTTCGACATGGCAAAGTACGAGTCCTTGCTGCCGGAAATCGAGAAAAAATTGCGTGTATTGCCCAGCAGCGAAAGTGCTTGCCTTGTAAGTAAGATTGAGTTATATTTGAGGGAGTACATTAGCCCAGAGGCATTGGAGGTTCTGAAAATGGCATTCCAGAGTATTGGACAAAGGCTTGGCTTTGTGAGCGCCGGAGACGAATACCGCGCCCTTGAACGCAAGGTTCGCAGAATGGAGTCGGCAAGCAAGGCAAAAGATGCAAAACTGGCTGCGAGTGAAGCTAAACTGGCCGACCAGGCCAATGCTCTTGCCGATAACGCTGCTGAAATTGCTGCTCTCAAGGCAGAAATCGAACGGCTTAAGAGTGGCAAATAGCTGCTGCAAGCATTTCGCATAACGTCAGGACCCCTCGCGGGTCCTTTTTTTATTGTATAAAATGAAAACCCCCAGCCGGTGGGTTCCTTTTTTGTTTTTGGGATGAAAAAAATCAAAAAAAACGGGAGCGTCGTCTTGAAAAAGTCGTGTTATATAGCAGGTGGATAATTCACTCCGCCTCAACTGCTGTTTGGCATTTGAACAAGAATAAAGAATAGCATGACACGAGAAGAATTTGCCGAACTTTTGAAAAAATTGAGGGTGGCGAATGAAAATCTTGACTTGACCACGGATCTGGTGAATGCAGCTCTTAATTTGCAAGGCGAAGAACGTATAGAGAATCCGACACTCACGAATCCTTACATTCCCGGAGAACTTGGCTTTAAGAACGTTGAACCTGATGTTTTGCTGCGGAAAGTTCATCCTGTATATTGCGGAACAAAGCCTCCTGATGATATCATCTCAGTGGAGGTTCAGCACAATGGTAGCTCGATTTTTAGCGATCGGTTGATGCTTTATGTTGCCCGTCATACAAGCCGTATGGTGCCCCCAAACGACATGCGTCCGCTGGACAACTTGAATCTAATTAGCTTTCAACTTTTCGATACGTACCCGTGGAAAGTTTGCAAGGATTACCGTTATACAATCCAGATGCGGACTCAGAACGATCTCGTGTATTTCAGTAAACAGACAATCACCCTCGTGGAGGTGAAAAAGTTCTTGAAACACGCTGAGTACTTCAAGGATGACCATAGTCGGCTGGCTCAGTGGCTTCGTGCTATTGACGCTTTGAATAGGGAAGAATCTGCGGCCTTTGCAAGGTATGAAAAAAATTACCACCGAATTTTATTGCATAAAAAAGACCCGACTTCAATGAGGCCGGGCTTTTTCAAGATTCTCGAAACTTAGGCGTTCTTCTTGTTTTCAACATCGAAGTTGAGGCCGAACTCGCCTTCGTATTCCGGAACATCGGGACCCTCACCAGAGCCTGCAAGCAGGGAAGATTCAAACTTCATGTCGACGATGGTCATTTTCGGTGCGACGTATTCTTTCATTTCCATTTTCCTATTCCCTTATTTGATAATGACCTTTTGGCCCTTGTTGTAATATGTTCCCTTGACAGTGGGCTTCTTGTTCATCATGCGGCCCTTCATGTCAAACCACTTGTTTTCGTCCATGGTGATTTCGCCGGTGATGGTGTTCATGGTGCCGGTGGCGGTTGTTGATCCGTCGCCATCAATAAACTTGACCACGATTGTTTCCGGAAGATCTTCTTCAGCGATTTCGGTGCCGGCTGCAGCCTTGGCAAGAACGCCTGCGCTGTTGTACTTGAGGTAAGCGCGCATGGGCGGAACAGTTGCTCCTGTACCCGCCTTTATGAACTGGCCTGCGGTAATATTGTCTCCTTGAGAATTCCCGGCGAAACCATAGACGCCCTTCTTTGAGGATTCATTGAAGGTGATCTTTTCGTAGGTGCCCTTGAATGTCCAAGTTCCGGGGAGGCCGTCTACATTAGAGAAAACAGTATCTTCTAGGACATTAGAGTACGTTATATTGTACGCACACTTTTTGTATCCTCCATTGATAGCTCTATTGAAGATGATATTTGTGTCGTTTGCGAGAACGATGTAAGGGTGGTTGGGGATAAGGGGCTTGGAATTATCTCTTTGTTCAACCATGATTTGCCAAGTGAGGTTATCTTCTTGTCCCCAATTTCGAATGTTCAAAATGTCAAAAAAAACTGCATTTGAAATGCACTGATTTTCGCTAACGGTAAAAGGAAGAACTATGGTAGATGCAACTGCCGGATTATTCCACCCACTACCTATGGCAAAGGTGCGGTTGTATGCGATAGAGTCAACTGTCACATCCTCAGGAATGCTCAACGTCTGCAGTCTTGCGTCGCTCTTGCCGTCGATACAGGCTGTTCTTGCATACTGTGCATCACCGTTGTCATCAAGAACAGAGTTTCCTTCGGCGTCTTTCACGAGTACATTTTTAACTTCGAAAATGCCATCGCCATCTTGGAAGCATTCTGCATTTTCGATAACGTCTATTGCTGGGGGGAGCAAGTCGGAGTTGTCTGCTGCGGGTGCAAAAGACAATCCCGGTGCGGCTTTTCCCATGGTTCCCTGACTATTGTAAACAAGGTATGCTCGCATAGGCGGAACACTTGCTCCGGTACCTGCTTTCACGAATTGTCCAATGCTGAATTTTCCTTCTGTCTTGGAGGCAAACCCATAAACGCCTTTCTTGGTATTTTCGTCGAATACGATTTTTTCGTATGTTCCCTTGAATGTCCAGGTTCCTTTTAAGCCAGTGGATTGTCCCATGTTGTCGAGACTAGCGTCAAACTCTTTTTTGGGAATGGAGGATGTGTTTAGATTAAAAGTACAACCTCCGCCAAATCCGATATATCCAATACCATCCTTTACTAATCCGTGGGTATAGCTGAACAGGTAAGGAGTGTTGGCGGTCAAACTATCTTTGGTCATGTCGATATAGTCTGCTCGGGCTCTCCACACTGCATCCGTCGCGTTGTAAGTGATGCTTGTGATGCGTTTTAGGGTTGATCCGTCAACCTTACACCCTTTTTTTACTTCAAAAGGCAAGAATAGTGTTGAATTGGCGTTCATTACATCTTCGGCGCCATTTCTGAAGTAGTAGACGGAGTCTACCGTTACCGTATTAGGGATGTTGATTGCATCGTTGCGTTGATCGCCGGTTGCGTCAATTATGGCAACGCACTTGTTGTCGCCGTATGACTTGAAACTGATTGCTCCGTAGCTTTCGCTAGGGCAAGTGGCGGCCTGGGCGACGGAGAATGCTCCGGCGATAGCGATTGCTGCTGAAATTTTTAGGGTACGTATCATGTTGTTCCCACTTCTTAGGTAAAATTCAGTTCCAAATTTAGTTAAGTGGTCTCTTGGTGTCACTAAAAAAAAGTCGCAATAGATTGGAATATAGGGGAAAAAGGTGTTTTTTTTTAGGAGTGTAAAATTTTTATAAAAATCGTAGTGATGAATATCACAAGGGGGTTGGGAAAAAAATTTACAGCTTATAATCCGTATTTTTATTTTTGTAACAAAATAAACCAGGTGGAAACATTATGTTAATAAAATGGATTCCCACTGCAGAAGTAAATATGGTTAAAAATTCTCGTGGCTGTTATCAGATTAGAACGGCTGCGGATCTTTATCGCCTCAATTCGTGGTTCCTTCTACAGCAAGCAAGCAATCGTCAAGTAAGGAGTGAAAAATGAATATTAACGAAAATATCGAAAAGAAAGAATGCGTCCTCCTCAAATGACCGTTTTGAAGATGGACGGTGTTGCGACTCCGCTCTGTTGTTCTGATAATTGCGGTTATGGTTCCCAGTCGCTTAATGATGAAGGTGAATCCCTGGATTAACTTTCGTTCTATCGATATGAGAACGTTCTTGTAACACTCTAGTCGAAGCAGAACAAATACAGCGTTAAAAAATCCCGCAGAGCGGGATTTTTTTGTATCCTTCACGAAAAAGTCGGGGCGATTTCCTTATTTCGGGGGCGACTTTTCTCCCAGCACTCACGAATAAATGTTGGTTTTAAATAGGGAAGAATTTTGGGGATTGTTTTCGCTTAACCGCGGTAGAACGTGAAGGACTTGCCGGGAACTTTCTTGCTTTCGTAAGTGCAAGCGTCCGCCTGCTTGTAAAGCTCATCGAAGTTTGCTTCGCCGCCCTTTGCGATAGTTGCACCTAGGCTTACAGAAATGCGATAATCTTCAAGGCCCTTCACCTGGGTGTTTTCCAGCGTATTAAAGAATCTCTGGATAACCCTTGCGCCCAGTTCCTCGGTAGTGATATCCTTGGCGAAAAGCACAAATTCGTCACCGCCCAAGCGCATCAGAATGTCGTTGTCGCGGAAAGCCTTGCGCAGTGCCTTTGCGGTAGCGATAATCACCTCGTCGCCTGCCTGATGCCCCAGCGTATCATTCACCTGCTTGAACTTGTCGATGTCGAAAAGGCAGAACATACCATCCACCTTGTTGAACAATTTTTCCTTGATCTTGGTGGATCCGGCCTGGCGGTTGAACAATCCCGTCATGGCGTCGGTTTCTGCCATGGAAGTCAAGTGTGCTTCGCGGTTCTTCTGTTCGTCGATATTTTCAACCACATAGATGACGCGGTGCAGAACTTCTTCTTCGCTATCTTTCACGGCGATGAAACGTGCGCGGCACCATCCGAAATGTTTTCCCAAAAATTCGTGGGTGATGGTGTTCTTGTCCTTCAGTCGATCCTTCAGGGTGGTCATGTCGGTAAAGGCGAGAACCTCTTCCAAGTAGTCGGGATCCGTGGTGGCTTCCATCACTTTTTTGACGCAAACGGTAAAATTCTTTTCGGTGGGCAGGGAGTCCTGGATAAACTGGTTGGTTCGCATCATGGTGAACTCGTCGGTATCCATGTCGACCTGCGCCATAGAAATGTAGATGTTGGCCATGGACTTCCACTGCAACAACTGCATCTTGCGTTCCTTACTGTTGGCCAGGTTTTCGCGATGCTCAAAAACAAAACGCTCCAGCAAGGCCTTTTTCACGCAGCAGCCCAGGAATATACCCACGCAAGAGAAAATGGTCGAATTGACAATTTCCTGCATGCGGATTGCGGCGGGTTTTATGTCGGTGCCGTAATAGAGGGCGATAAACGATAGGGCGACAACGATGGTAAGGACTGTTACTCGGAAAGGCCTTGTGGCGAAAAGTTGAGGTACGATCAGGTACATGCCGAATAGGGTAATGGTCAACTGTTCCGGGGAATTGACGAACGTCAGGAACATGCCTGCGGCATAAAGCGCACACTCGAACGCAAATTCCAATGAGTGCAGAAGTTGTGGGAATCTGGGCACGAGCAACTTGTTGGCCAGAAAGATCACTATTGACAGAACCAGGGCTGCGATGTAACCCGTGGCCTTCTGCGAAATACCGTTGATGTCTGCTGAAAGTGCGGCCGCGGTCGCCGCTGCGAAAGCTGCCATGGAAAGCAACGAAAACGCATTTAGGGTTCTGCGGTTTCTGCTATCGATGGCCTCCTGGGAGGCTCGAAGCTCCTGGGGATTCATATGCGCATTTACGAGAAAACTCTTGATTTCTGTAAACATAAGACACCAAACTTTTTTTTAAGGCTATGAAAAAGATAGGAATAAATCGATGAAAAAGTGTAAGTTTTTTGTAAGTGCCTTGAAAAAATATGTTTTTTATTATGGACATCAAAAATCAAGTGCTAAATGTGATAGAACATACAGAAAAAGCAGGCCGAATATTGCCATATATATGGTAAAACCTAAATTTGGGACGAAAAGTTTTTAGGTCGTAAAGAACATAGCCCAATTTTAAAATATTGAAAATTTTTTTCTGTTTTTTTAAATTTTCCCTGGTTTGGTAATGTTATCAAAGGGAGTCTTAAGAATGAAACGTTTGTTCCTTTCTCTGTTTGCAGGCGTATTTGCCGTATCAGCTCACGCCGCCGATACCAAAAGCGTGGAAGATCTGAATGCACTTTCCAATGGAAGTGTTGTCTTCACAAAAGAAAATGACAAGTTGGTCGCTACCATTACGGACACCGCAAGAGTGTTCAACATTAGTAAAGATGTGGACGTGGACGAAGTTCGCATGGAAAGAGTATTTGCGGCTAATAAGAATGCGACGGTGGTGCTCCCGTTTGAAATTGATACAACAAAAATTGTCGGTGGCCAGGTTAGAAGATTGCAAACCGTAGAAAATGGAAAAGCCGTTTTTAGCCCTGAATACGTTGGAAAAGCATTTGCTTATGCTCCGTATCTTTTGGAACTAAAAGGAAATGCGACGAAGTTGGAGTTTTCTGGTCCGGTAAAACTAATAGCGACTACGCCGGAAAATACGAGTTCTGAAAAAGCCTGGATTAATCCTTGCGCAAATAATGGAGGGTGGCAGGTTATTGGCACTACCGCCCTTAAGGGCTGGACTGCTAATGGTGTGTATAAGGATGAAATCGGTTCTGTCTATGGCTTCATGGGCAAGGATCTTTCGGGTACGGATGCTTCTAATACGGTTGAGGGTGTTAATGAACTTCATGTAGGCGATTTTGTAAAGATCAAAAGTGCTAAGATTCAGGCTATGCGTGCCTATTTGAAGTATGATCCGAGTGCTTGCCCTGTTAAACAAGGCAAGCCCGCTGCTCCTGGTGCTGCTTATGCCCCCGAAGCTCCCGCAACTACCGTGTATTCCATTGACGATTTGCCGGAAACCATGAAGGTCATCATTCGTAATCCTGTTTCTGAAGGTGGTGACGAAGATGATGTTACTGCAATCAAGTCTCTTAAGCCGGTTGCTGCACCTAAGGCTGATGTATGGCATGATGCTGCTGGCCGTAGCATGAATGCTCCCAAGGCTCATGGCGTCTATCTCAACGATCGTACCCCGGTAATTGTCAAGTAAGGAACTGTAGAATGAATATCAAGATGACTGAAGAAAAGAAAGAATACGTTGTTCCTCAGATGACCGTTATGGACATGAAAATTGAAACTGTTCTTTGTGCATCTGGTGATCTTGATGATACTGCTGATGCTGAGGGCTGGGATAACCTTCCTGGTTTGAACTAACTCTTTCAAAAATTTTTTCTCTAATCCCCAAGACTCGCGACCCCGTCATCGCCGACGTATACCGCCGCATGATGGTAAGCGCATTGGAAAAGAACTTCATCACGGAGGTTGCAACAGGTATGGTTGCAGAAGCTGAAATCAGCATTCGCGTCGGAACCGCCCGCCGCGAAGGCCGTGAGGAAGGTCGTGAAGCTGCCCCGAAGAAATCAAGGTGCTCTAAAGTTACTCACGCTCATGATCTTTAAAAGATTCCCGACGCATCATTCCTGCGTCGGGGATTTTTATATTTGTCAAAAAAGAGGTTTTAAATATGGAAAAGGTTTATCGCTCCGGCATCGGATTTGACGTTCACAAGTTGGTGGAAGGCCGCAAGTGCATTATCGGCGGCGTAGACATTCCCTACGAAAAGGGTTTGCTGGGTCATAGCGATGCCGACGTGCTGCTCCACGCCATTAGCGATGCCTTGCTGGGTGCTGCTGGCCTGGGCGATATCGGAACCTACTTCCCGGACACCGACCCTGCCTTCAAGGGTGCCGACAGTCTGGAGCTCTTGCGCAAGGTGGGTGAGGAAGTGGCGAAGGCTGGCTACGACATCATCAATATCGACGCCATTGTCATGTGCGAACGCCCCAAGGTGAACCCCCACAAGGACCAGATGAAGGCGAACATCGCCCGTGTGCTGAACCTGGATGTAAAGCAGATCGGCATCAAGGGCACCACCACCGAAAAGTTGGGCTTTACGGGCCGCGGTGAAGGCATTGCCAGCCAGGCTGTTGCCATGGTCCGTTCCAAATAAGCACATGTTTTTCTATATTTAGCCGCACTTGATACAAACAGAAAACTACGCCGTGAGCCCGGACTAGCAGAACTACTGTGAAAGCGCTCTTGCGAATGCGAATCCGCTTGTACGATCCGATAACGGCGCAAAACTCGGCCCTGTGGATGGGCTAGATAGGAAAATATATGCCCGCTGTGGACATGAAACTCGCTGTGCTCACCCTTCTTGGGTGTCTTGCACTTTTGATGTTCGGTATGAAGACCATGTCTGAAGGTCTTCAGAAACTCACCGGAAACACTCTGCGTACCATGCTGGGTACCATGACTAAACACCGCGTAATGGGTGTGGCCACCGGTACCGCAGTCACTGCCACCATCCAGTCTTCTACCGCTACTACCGTGCTCACCGTGAGCTTCGTTAATGCTGGTCTGCTTACTTTGAAGCAGGCCATTTCTATTATCATGGGCGCCAACATCGGTACCACCATCTCTGGTTGGATCATGGTGCTGGGGTTCAAGTTCGACATGCTCTACCTGGTTTACCCCTGCTTTGTGCTGGGTATCATCATGAGCTACTCCAAGAAGAACGGGACCAAGAGCTTTAGTGAATTCCTGTTCGGCTTGGCCTTCATGCTGTTCGCCATTACCACCCTGCGAACCACGGGTGCCTCTATGCACCTGGGCGACATCCCGGCGGTGCAGAGCTTTGTGCAGTCCTGCGGCCAGTGGGGCTTTGCCAGCACCTTGCTGTTCTTGCTGATCGGTAGCATTATGACCATGTGTGTGCAGTCTTCTGCCGCAGTCATGGCCATCACCTTGATCCTCTGCTCCAGCGGCGCTCTCGAAATTTACCAGGGTATCGCTCTGGTGATGGGCGAGAACATCGGTACCACCGTCACTTCTAACGTGGTTGCCCTCAGTGCTTCGACCCAGGCTCGCCGTGCGGCCCTTGCCCATATGCTGTTTAACTTGTTCGGTGTGGTGTGGGTGCTCTGCGTGTTCCATCCCTTCATCAACTTGGTTTGCAGCCTGGTGGGTTTCGATCCTTCTATCAAGCCTTCTACTCCCGAAGAAGTCAAGGCCGCCCAGGATGGCGTTACCTTTGCGGTGGCAGGCTTCCATACCATGTTTAACGTGTGCAACGTGCTGATCCTGATCTGGTTCATCCAGCCTATGGAAAAGCTCATCTGCAAGATTATCAAGGACAAGGCCGACGACGACGAATTCCGTCTGAAGTTCATTACCGGCGGTATCCTCAGCACCGCAGAACTTTCTCTGTTCGAAGCCCGCAAGGAAATCGTGCTGTTCGCCCAGCGCTGCAAGAAGATGTTCAATATGGTGCCCGACCTTCTGACTACCAAGGACGAAAACGAGTTTACCAAGATCTTCAGCCGCATCGAAAAGTATGAAGGCATCAGTGACAGCATGGAAGTGGAAATCGCCAAGTACCTGAACCAGGTCAGCGAAGGCCGACTCTCCCTTGAAAGTAAGAGCAACATCCGCTCCATGCTCCGTGAAATTTCTGAAATGGAAAGTATCGGCGACGCCTGCTACAACATGGCCCGCGCCATCAACCACAAGTTCCGTAGCAAGGACGACTTTACCGAAGATCAGTACAAGCACATCAACCACATGATTGAACTGTGCAATGTGGCTCTGGACTATATGATTGAGGTGGAAGAGGGCAAGCCCGGTGCCGACTATAACCGTTCCCGCAATGTGGAAAATGAAATCAACAATTACCGCAAGAGCCTGAAGGAACGCAACGTAGTGGACATCAACGACAAGAAGTATGATTACCAGATGTCGGTGCACTACATGGATGTGGTGAATGCCTGTGAACACCTGGGCGACTACGTGATCAACGTGGTAGAAGCCCACGTGAACAAGAAGCAGACTTCCTAATTCAATCTTCTAGACGAAAATAGGCCCTGTTTGCGGTCTAGATTGGAGAGTCCCCTCCGGGGGACTTTTTTTTTGTTTATATTTCGTGATGTAAGATTTTTGTAATTTGCCGCATTTTTATAGAGGTGAGAAATGGCTGACAGTTCCGAGATTCTTGAGCAGGTTTTTGAGCATTCGAACCAGATTATTATCGTGTGCGATTATGTGACTCACGAGATTCTGTATGCGAACCCTGTTGCACGAAGCCTGGCCTTTATTCCCGGAGCCTCTGTGTCGGGGGCGGTCTGCCATAAGTATCTGGTGGGTCTGGATAACCCCTGCCCGTTCTGTCTGCTGGAAAAGATGGATGGCGAAAAGATCAAGGAAGACGAACTTGAAGTGGGCAAGCGCGTGCTGTCGCAGAAGTTCGTGGTTTCGGAATGGAAGGGACGCAAGGTCTTTATCGAGTACGCCTGGGACATTACCAACATCCGCCGTACCGAGAAGCTTTATGAAAGCCAGGTGAGCCTGCTGTTCGCTTCCATTCCCGATGCGTTTGGAATTTTCCACCTGGATGTAACCGATAACGTGGTGCTTGGCCTGAACGGGAAGTCCCGCTCTGTAGAAAGCTTTAGGAACTGCCGTTCCGTAGACCAGTTGATTGCTTACATGGGACGTTTTATTCCCGATGAGGCGTCACAGATCCGCTTTGTGCAGAACTATTCTTGCGAAAAACTGCAGAAGTTCTTTGTAGACGGTAATATTTCCTTTGACCAGGAATACAACATTATTGTGGACGAGGTCTTGTCGCCTTGCCGTATTCATGTCCGTTTGCTGATGAATCCCAGAAATTCACACCTGGAATGCATCCTGTATGGCCTGGATATTACCCAGGAAAAGAAGGAAAAGGAACGCATGACCATGTTGCTGGATGAAGATAAATTCCGCAAGAAGGTTTTTGCCGCCCTGGAACGGGCTTACTTCTGTGTTTACTATGTGGATTTAACGTCGGGCAAGTTCCGCGAACTGGGACACACCGATGTGGATGCCATCAAGAGCTTCATCGGTCAGGAAGGGGATGCCCGTGAAAAGTTCAAGGTCATGAGCGAACAGATGGTGGAGCCCGGCTACGAACAGGTTATTACCGACTTTACCAACCTGGATACCTTGCCTTTGCGCATGGGTGGCCGCGAGTCCATTAGTGTCCGCTTCAAGGGTACATACATTGGCTGGGGTGAAGGTCAGTTCATTGCCATGGAACGTGATGACAATGGCCGCTGTATCAGTGTGCTGTGGGTGATCCGCTCTGTAAGCGACGAGGTGGCCCGTGAAGAAGTTTACAAGGCTCAGCTGAAGGCCGCAGCCCAGAAGGCGGAACGTGCCAGTGCTGCCAAGTCCAGCTTCTTGACCCGCATGTCCCATGATATCCGCACTCCCCTGAACGGAATCCTTGGTTTGCTGGAACTGGACGAGATGAAGAAAATCGAGGGCGAGGCCCGCGACGAGTTCCGCAAGAAATCCCGCACGGCGGCCAACCACTTGCTCTCCTTGCTGAACGACGTTCTGGAAATGAGCAAGCTGGAAGATGCAGACACGGTTCTGGCCGAGGAACCCTTCCACCTTTATGACTTGCTGTCGGATGTCTATACCATTGCCGGTTTGCGTGCTGTCGAAAATAACGTGACCCTGGATCATGACTGCGGCGTAAGCCTGAAGCATAGGGATCTTATTGGAAGCCCGCTGTATGTCCGTCAGATTTTTCTGAACTTGCTGACCAATGCCATCAAGTACAACAGGCACGGCGGCTCCGTGTTCTGCCATTCCGAGATGATTAGCGAAACGGAAGACCAGGTGGTGTACTGCTTCCACGTGGATGATACGGGCATTGGCATGAGCAGCGATTTTGTTCAGCATATCTTTGAACCGTTCGCCCAGGAGCACTCCGACGCCCGCAGCACCTACCAGGGATCCGGCATGGGCATGGCTATTGTAAAGCGCCTGGTAGACAAGATGAACGGCCATATCGAAGTCCATAGCGAAGAGGGCATGGGTACGCGCTTTGCCGTGACGGTCCCCTTCAAGATCAACCACAATCCCCTGGCTAGGGAAGAGGTTTCTACCGAGAATGTGTCGGTGGAAGGCATGCGTGTGCTGCTGGTGGAAGACAACGCCCTGAACATGGAAATCGCACAGAACTTCCTGGAAGACATGGGCCTGGTGGTGACTTGCGCTAACAATGGCGAAGAGGCGGTAAAGGTTTTCGAACGTACCCCTGAAGGTAGCCTGGATTTGATTCTGATGGACCTGATGATGCCTGTGATGAACGGCTATGACGCCACCAGGAGGATCCGCCTGTCTGAAAAGAAGGATGGCAACCTGATCCCCATTATTGCCCTGTCTGCTAACGCCTTTGCAGAAGACGCCCAGAAGTGCAAGGAAGTGGGCATGAACGGCCACCTGGCAAAGCCTATTAACGTAGCACAGCTGAAGCAGACCTTGGCTAAATTCAGAAAGTAGAGCGCGAAGAGCTGCACAAAAGTGCCGTAATTTTATTACATTTGCGCTCGTTATGGAATATGGAGTTTATGGAGGGACGTGGTGGAGCAAGAAGTGGCTCGACACCTTGCTTGCCGGCGTATCGTCCCATGATGTAGAGGTTGCCCTTAAATATGTGGCGAGGGGTCAAGTCACGTTGCTAGACGTGATGGATAACCGTGTGCGTTCCGAGGTGAAGGGCCCCAATGGGGGCTCCCACGACAACTACATCGTATTTCCCAAGTTCCCCAAGGAACAGGCCGATATTTTCGTAGGGCTCTTGAAGCAGCAGCCTGCAGACCTGGTGGCCATATCCCACGATTCCATCAACCCTTCCATCGAGATCCTGCTTGAAAAGAGCGGCCTTGCTCTGTTTGACGAAGCCCACCGGGTGAACATGAACTGCGATTGCAGGGATGCTCTGCCCTGCAAGTACGTGATTTCCACCTTTCTGAAAATGGCGGAAAAGATTGCCGCTGACCCGCTGGTGCTGTTCAAGATTCATGGTCTGGACCTGACGTTCCTGAAGGATTACAAGCCCGAGAATGTGGAAACGGATGTGCCCATGGAGCGGGCGCTGGTCCATGTGTTTCCCGGATTCCGCGAAGAGACGCCCCGCGTTCCCATGTTCCGTTTTGAGGACTGGCGGGACTATTCCCATGTGCTGCCGGCCATGCTCACCAACTTCCCGGATTTCTGCCCCGGCGGAAACTTCAAGAAGAGCTTTGTCGACGAACTGGAACGGTGCCGCAGCTTTTACAATCATTTCGAAACTTTCGAACAGTTCGCCCAGGACTTCGGCATTTATCACGCCCGCACCTTCCTTATGGAAAAGGAACGGCTGCAGGTTATCCATGCCAAGGGTTGGTCCTGGACTTTTGACCAGCTGGTAGAAGACCGCGTGGTGGCTTCTGGCCTTGCGGTAGAGAACATCATGGGGGCTCTGTGCCGCCTGAACCAGAGTTGCGTGTGGCATAACCATGTGACGGTGCGCTACCTGCACCAGCTTTTGACGGTGGCCTATTACCTTGTCCGTTGCGGTGCCATTTACCCCCAGGTGTTCTGGGTCAACAGCTTTACGGCACAAGTCCGCTGGCTCCCTGCTGAAATGCTCCCCGACGTCTTGAATGTTGTCATGGAACTGGAAAAGTTCGTGCCCGACGATTTCGCCTTTGACGAGAAGATGGTGGCCAAGGAAGGGGCTGAAGACGATTCCGGGAACCCGCCTGAAAAGGTGCCGGTGCGCAAGGAGTTGGCCCAGGCTGCCGAACATATCCTTTCCATTTTTATCGGTCGACTTTTGCGGTTTTCCCGCACGGCCCAGAGCAGCAAGAAAAGCGTTCACGACAACTTGCTGGGATTTTTCTTCGACTGCAAATCCGGGCGCCTGGCTGCCGGCGGCCTGAAGATCCCCTCAAAAATCCAGAAGTGGTTCTCGGTTTACAACTCCCTGGATTTCAACAATCAGATTGTGTTTGTCTGCGGTGAAGTGGGCAAGGCTGTTGGCCTGGAAGTTTTTGTGGAAGAGGATGGCGAGACCAAGGTGCGCTCGCCCCTGGCTAACCTTTTTGCCGCTAACGACCCGAGGCTTCTGGCGTTGATGAATGTGCTGAACTGCGTGGCCGAAACCTTTAAGCCTATGAAGGTTTATTTGGAAAATCGCGGGTCGGAAACGCTGATTTTGGAAGGTGCCGAATTAAAGGAATTCGTTACCTATGGAATCAAGAAGTTTGAAGTATTCGGCATCAAGACAGAACTGCCCAAGTCGCTGTTGAATATTGCCAAGCCCAAGGCCCAGATGAGGCTTAAGGGTAGCCTTGGCATTGGCGCCTTTAAGGCCAGCGACCTGTTGGACTTTGACTGGGAAGTGGCCCTTGGCGACGAGACTGTTTCTGCCCAGGAATTTTTGAAGCTGGCGAAGAACGCCGGCGGTCTTCTGAAGATGAAGTCCCAGTATGTGGAATACAGCGAAGACGACTTGAAGCTACTGGAACAGCGACTGCAAGACAAGAAGGCTTCTGGAAAGGCTGGTGCCGCTGGGGTGGATACGTCGGGTGAGGGCACAGCAGAAGGCTCGGAAAACGGCTCGTCTGAGGATTCGGAAGAAGAATCTTCACAGACCATATTCTCTACGGCACGTCTGCTGCAGGCTGCCTTGACGGGCCGCTGCGACGAAGTTCCCATTACTATGACCGACGGGTTGAAGGCCCAGCTGGATGAATGGCGTGCGGATACTTCCCTTACGTTACCCGAAGGTCTGAATGCCACATTGCGACCCTACCAGGAAAGAGGCTATGCCTGGATGCATAAGAATCTTGAAATGGGCTTTGGCTGTATCCTGGCCGACGACATGGGTCTTGGTAAGACCCTCCAGGTGATTACCTTCTTGCTGAAGATCAAGCAGGAAGGCAAGATTACACCCCGGGGGTGGTTTGATGAACAGGGTATCCCTGGCCCCGGCTCCGTGCTGGTGGTTGTGCCTGCAGGCCTTTTGTGCAACTGGAAAATGGAAGTGGCCCGCTTTGCGCCGGAGCTTTCCGTTTATACTTATCACGGCCCGGGACGCAAACTGGACAAGTTCCAGCACCATATTTTGCTGACCACTTATTCCACTTACCGCCTGGATCACAAGAAGTTGCGTGACATGCGCTGGCAGGTGGTGATTATTGACGAAGCCCAGAATATCAAGAATGCCGACAGTGAACAGAGCCGTCTGTTGCGAGCCCAGCAGGCTCCCATGAAAATTGCCATGAGCGGTACGCCTGTGGAGAACCGTCTGCTGGAATTCTGGACCATCATGGACTTCTGTAACCGCGGTTTTTTGCCGGGTCAGGCCGAGTTCCGCGACAAGTACGAGACTCCTATTCAGAAGTTCAATAACCAGGCGGTGGCCGAACGGTTCAAGAATATTACCGCACCCTTTATGCTTCGCCGCATGAAGACTGACAAGACCATCATTAGCGACCTGCCCGATAAGATCCAGCAGGACGAATACGCCGAACTGACCAAGAGCCAGGCGGCTCTCTACAAGCATACCCTGGACGATTTTATGGCCCAGTTGGCGGCTATGAATGGGGAATCCGTCATTTCTATGGATGATTCCACGGCGGATGTCCTGGAAATGGCCGAAGTGCCGGCGGGTGGCAGCCTGTTCAAGCGCAAGGGTCTGATTCTTCAGATGATCATGGCCTTAAAGCAGATTTGCAACCATCCCAGAACATTCCTGAAGGTGGGGGAGGGCAAGGTGGAAGATTCCGGAAAGCTCCGTATGCTTTTGGACCTGCTGGCCTCTATCCAGGAACAGGGCGAAAAGACTTTAATCTTTACCCAGTTCCGCGAAATGGGCGACCTGCTCCAGGAAGTGATTCAGCGAGAAATGGGGCTGCCGGTGGATTTCTATCACGGTGGCTGTTCCCAGACCCAGCGTAACGCCATGGTGAAGAACTTCCAGGAAAATCCTGATTCCAAGGTGCTGATTCTTTCTCTGAAGGCGGCGGGAACGGGCTTGAACCTGACGGCGGCTTCCCAGGTGATCCATTATGACTTGTGGTGGAACCCGGCTATCGAAGCCCAGGCCACGGACCGTGCCTTTAGAATCGGGCAGACCCGCAATGTGCAGGTCCACCGCTTTATTACCAAGGGTACTTTCGAAGAAAAGATCAACGCCCTGCTGGAATCCAAGAAGGCTATTGCCCAGATGACGGTGAACGCCGGCGAAACCTGGCTTGCCGACATGGACGACAAACAGCTAGACGAAATCTTCAGACTGGACGGATAAAAAAAACGGCCGCACGTCTGCGACCGTCTTCCCAAACCAAGGGACCAAATTTTTGGCGACAATCTCCGGGTCGGCTATGTCGCCACTTTACCGACCCGCCTTGCGGAACACACTCCTGAGTCGCGCAAGGATTTTGAGTTTTTTAGAAGCGTTACCGCTTACTTCAGGGTTACCTTCTGAACATACTTCACGTTATCCTGCTTGATGACCAGGAGAGCGGAGCCGCGGTAATCAGTCTTCAGCTGAACGGTGCTGAGGCCCTGCATGGCGGTGTAGTTCTTGGAGGCGATTTCCTGACCAAGGCTGTTGAGCAACTTGACGGAAGCCTGGCTGCTTCTGTGGGCGTTGAAGGTGGCGGTAACGAGACCGTTCTGGGCGGTGACCATCACCTTGTTGTTGGTAGCGGCGATGCTCTTGATGGCGGCAGTAGTAGATGTACCCCAGTCGCCGGTTGCGTTTGCTGCAATGAGAGAACCGCTTGCGATACCATCGAAGGTGCCAGATTTCTTGTCGAAGTTGTTCAGGGTGTCAACAGTACCGTCGGCCTTCCACAGGAGCATATTGTCCAGGTACATGTCGCCGGTGAACTGGGTGCCGTAAATGTTGATGCCGATAGCCTTCATGCCCTTGGCGTCGACGATAGCCATCTGGTTGGCGCTTTCACCAAATTCAACCTTGTAGTTCTTCAGACCCAGTGCAGCGAGGGAATCCACGTTGCCCAGGCTGACTTCCTTCCACTTCCAGTTGCCGGACATGTTGAACAGGGAAACGCTTGCCCAACCGTATTCGCCGCAACCGTCGCGAGTCTGATCCAGGCAGGGGCCTGCAACAGTACCGGCGACGCGCATGTCGAAGGAAATGGCCACATAGTCGCTCCAGTTTGCACCGCTCAGGTCGATACGGAAGGTACCTGCTTCGCTGGTGTCAGACTGTACGGTCTTGTAAGAAATGTGAACAGCCTTGTCGCCTTCCACAACCTGGGAGGAGCTGGGAGTAGAGGCGCCGCTGATGGCGGGGAGACCATAAACTTCGCGGATGGCGTTGATGGCGCCTGCGTCAAGCAGCTTGCCCATGGGAGCGGACTGACGACGGAGATAAGCCATATTGTCGTAAGCTTCGGTGCTTTCGTTACCCATGTCCCAGATAACGGGGATGACGCCGTTCTTCTTGGCGGCCTTGGCCACGTCGCGGTGCCACTGGATACGGCCTTCGATGTGCTTCTGCAGTTCTTCGCCGCTGAGTTCCGGGTAGCGGATGTTGGCGCCGAATTCACCAATCAGGACGGGGATGCCGTAAGCCTGGGCAATCTTCTGGAACTGATTGTCGACGTAGGCGCCGGTGCTGACGGTAGCGTCGACGGAATTTGTCCATGCGTTGTAGCCTGCGTTGCGCTTGGCATCGGCACTCTGGTAATCACCGTAGAAATACTGGGTCAGAATCTTTTCGCCACCAGGTGCGCCCCAGTCCTGTTCGCTGGGCATGATGGTGTACTGGTAGGGGCTATAGTAATGGACTTCGAACATCATGTAGCCTGCCTGCTTGTCGGTGGGGAGCATGTTGGGCTTGATGTGGGTGACAGACTTGTCGATGTCGGTGTTGGTGCCCTGGATAATCAGGGTACGAGTTTCGTTGTTGCCGCCAGTAGCGCGGACAGCGTCAATGAAGGTCTGGTAGTAATGCATCAAGGTCTGAGCATGGGCTGCGTTCCAGTCATTATCACCCAGGTTAGAGCCCGGTTCGTTGGCACCAGCAAAAAGCAGGTGTTCGTCGTAATCCTTAAACTTGTTTGCAATCTGGGTCCAGTAGTTCTTCATCTTGGTGTCGACTGCGGCTTCTACAGTTTCGCCGATGTGAGTCTGGAACCAGCCATCTTCGCCTTCGTGGTGGATGTTCAGTACCACATAGAGGTCGTTCTTGATTGCGAAATCAACGACGGTCTTTACGGAGTCCAGCCAGGTTTCGGTAATGACACCGTTAGGAGCGTGAGAATCCCAAGCGCAGGGAATACGGACGGTAGAGAATCCAACAGCCTTGATGGAATCCAGCAGTTCCTGGGTGGGGAACGGGTTGCCCCAAGCTGTGGGGTTGCTGGGGACTTCCAGGGAGTTACCGATGTTGAAACCGAATCCCATCTTTCCTGCCAGATCGGCGGCCTTGGGAAGTGCTGCGAATGCAGAAGCGCTTGCCAGCAAAGAAGTGGCGCAGGCGAGACCGAATGCATTTTTGAAGTTCATAATTGCTCCTTAGTTTTATTTAAGGACAATTTATATTCCGGATTGGAGCATTAGTTGTTTTTTCGTGCCGCTGTTGAAAAAGCCGGTGTAGAGTTCTCAACATGGGTATCGGAATTTACAACGCATACTTTATAAAGAAACGGCCCCTCCAGGGAAGGGCCGTAATCAAAGGTATGCAGTACTTTTTTGCGAACCTAGTTCATTACTTCAGGATGACCTTCTGCATGAACTTCTGGCTGCCCTGCTTGACCAGCAACATGGCGGCGCCGCGGTAGCCGGTGGTGAGCTGAACCGTGTTGGCCCCTGCATGGGCGGTGAAGTTCTGGGAGGCGATAACCTGACCCAGACCGTTGATCAGCTTGGCGGAAGCTTCACCTGCCTTGGCTGCGGTAAAGGTGGCGTTCACATAACCCTGCTGCACGTTCACGAACATCTTGCTGTTGACAGCGGCCACGGCCTTGATGCCTGCAACAAATTCGGGACCGGTGCCGTCTGCGTTGGCGTCAATGAGCTGAGCCTTGGCAATGCCATCGGTATCCGGCAAATCAGCGTCGAAGCTCTGGAGGGTATCGCAAGTGCCGTCAGCCTTGATCAAGACGATGTTGTCCAGGTACATGGTGCCCTGGAGCTGAGTGGCGTAAATGTTGATTCCGAATGCGGTCACCTTGGACTTGTCCTTGAACTTGAGACCGTCTGCCTTGTCGCCATCGGCGTCAACCAGCTTGATGGTAACAGTGTTCAGTACGCTCTTGAAATCTTCCATGGCTCCCAGATGGAAGTCGGACCAGCTGCTTGCTGCCGTGCTCATGCCAAAGGCGTCGACACTTGTCCAGGCGTAGCCATTGCAACCCTTGGTCGAATCACCGACGCAACCAATGACGGAAACAGGTTCGGTGCGGAGCTGGAAGGAAATTGCTGTGTACTGGGACCAGTCTACGCCACCGTTGAAGTTGAGGCGGACGGTACCAGTTTCGCTTGCGGTGCTGATCTTGGTGTTGTAGGTAACCCAAAGTGCCTTGTCGCCTTCCTTGACTTCAATCTTTTGTGCGGGGGTGTATTCTTCTGCAGCGGCGAACTGAGTGACCATGGCGTTCATGACCTGCTTGTCAACAACGGAACCCAGATCGGAACCGTAAGCTGCCTGACGGCGGATAATGGTAAAGTTGTTCACGTTGATGGAGCCGTCTTCGATCTTGGCGGAGGTGCCTTCAAAGCCGGTATCCCACACAACGGGAACGAGGCCGTGCTTCTTGGCGGTTGCCACGGTGTAGCCGTACCAGGCGGCGCGAGCCTTCTGGTGCATTTCCAGGTCGGAACCGCTAAGGGTGTAGTGGCCTGCAATACCCATTTCACCGATCACCACAGGGATGCCCTTGTCAGAGAACAGCTTCTGCATCTTGGAGAAGGTCTTTTCGATGTCGCTCTTGGAACCGGTTGCGGAACCGGAACAAGTATGGGCGGCGTCAGCACCGGTGGTCTGGTCTTCCCAATAGTAGTACACCTTGCCCCAGCTTTCGTCGGCGGGCATAAAGGCCAACTGGTAGGGGTAGTAATGGAATTCGGCCATGGTGTAACCTGCACCGGCCGGATCTTCGGGATACTGGGCGCTGAGCAAGTCGGCCTTGTCGTGTTCAGTACGGGGAACCTGCACGATCACGGTACGGGTTTCGTTGTTGCCGCCAGTTGCACGCACTGCCTTGAGGCAAGCTTCGTGGTAATCCTTAAGGATGTTCATTCGGTCTGCACCAAAACCCAGCTGACCGTTGTCGGTGTAGGCGGCGCCAGAACCGCGGTGGTCGTTAACGCCCGGTTCGTTGGCGGAGGCGAAAATCAGGTGTTCGTCGTAGCTCTTGAAATAGTTGGCGATCTGGGTCCAGAACTTGCCCTGGAGTTCGGCGATGGCCTTGGCGTCGGTAGTGCTGTTCTGTCCGTTGCGGTCGATATGGGCGCCGTCGAAAACGTTGTCTTCCAGCCAACCGTTATCCCAGTGGCTGTTCAGCATCACGTACATGTCGTTGGCGATAGCCAGGTCGATTACGTCCTTGACGGTCTTGAGCCAATTTTCGTCAATGACGCCGTTTGTAGAATGAGTGTACCATGCGCAGGGAATGCGGATGGTGTTAAATCCGGCTGCCTTGATGCCATCGATAATGGTCTTGTTCGGCACAATGTTGCCCCAGTTGGTAGGATCGTTGGGCACTTCCATCGTGTTGCCGATGTTGTAACCCAAACCCATCTTGGGGTAAATATCAGAAGCCTTGGGGAGGGCGAAAGCGGAAATGCTTGCCATGAGGCCAAAGCCTGCAACCAGGCTCAAAAGTCTAGAGACGTTCATCGTTACTCCTTTTTGCGGGAAAATCCCATTTAACCAACCAAAAACCAAACAACCAAGGCTAAAGTTAAATAGGGGATGGCTGTTTGGGACCATTACTTTGATGTGCGTCAAAATAAGCGGTGCAATATCTTCAACAAATGTATATGAAAGTTTACCTTCCCGGTCGGCTGTAAGCCATAAAATGTGTTCCAAATCAAAAGATGAGGTCTACGTCACACCAGAGGCGCGCTATGTAAAAATGGCGAAATTTGCGAAAAATAAGAAATTTGACCTATTTTTCTGCCCATAAATAACATACTTTAGGTTTAACTGGATTGGAAGGGCTAGGATATGGAGTTCCGTTTAGCGAAAAAAGAAGAACTAAAGGAATGTATTAGGGTGTGCTCCGAGGCTTTTATGCCTTACGAGTTCAGCAATATTTACCGCCCCAAGTGCGAAAAACGCTACCGGAGGTTTACCTGGGCCATTCATCGTACGGCGGTGAACATCTATTTCAAGCGAAAAATGCTGTTTGTGGGCGTCGAGGGCGATCGTATCGTCTGTTGTGCCTGCATGGACGCTCCTTGGCACAAGACCATGACTTTGGGGGAATACCTGAAGAACGGGGCGCTCCGGGCGGCATTTCCCGGAGGAATGTTTAACCTGCTGGGTTATGCCAGTATGATGGACCGCCTGGAACGTCATTGCAAAAGCATCAAGGAACCACACTGGCACCTGAGCAATTTCGCCGTGGCGCCTGAATGCCAGCGAATGGGCTACGGATCCCGCATGCTGCAAGAAGGCATTTTCTCTTACATTGCCAAAAATGGTGGCGGCGACCTTTACCTGGTTACCAATTCCCAGAACAATGCCAAATTCTATTCACGGAACCGTTTTAGGGAAATCGTCTACGAGGATTTGCTCCTGAACAAGAAGCATCTTGGAAACTGGACTTTCAGAGCGAAAATTTTGGCGGTTTAAAGCCGACAGAAAACGTCTAACAAAAAAAGAAGCTGGCAATTCGCCAGCTTCTTTTGGTGAGGAAAGAAAACTTGTCGGACTATTTTACGTTAAAGCGGGTGGTTGTACCGCCCTGTTTTGATATGTAGGAGCCGGGACGCAATTTGCCGCGAACCAGGTTTCCGTTCATGTCAAAAATACGGTTGTCGCCTGTAGGTGCCTTGATGTTGGTAATGGGCTTCGTGCGAATCTTGTTTGTATTCTCGCTGGTGAAGTCATCGACGTGGGTGATGCCTGTGTTCACGTAATCTCCCATGCCGTAGACCTTTCGCAAGGCGTTCAGTATCTCGACATCGAAGACCGCTGCGTCAACTGATTGACGCTGAATGATGGTCATGTTATTTTTGCCTTCGTGGCCGGTATCCCAGGCGATGGGAACAACCTTGTTTTCTAGAGCGGCCTTGGCTACGGCGGTGTACCAGCCGATACGTCCCTTACGGTGCCTTGCATAGTCATCACCTTCAAGAATATTCACGCGGTCATTGGCGCCGTATTCCCCGATAATTACGGGGATTCCCTTGTCCACGTAGTTTTCCTTCATCTTCTTGAAGGCCTTCATGGCATCGTCGGCGCTGCAGGGGGTTCCCATAGCGCCACCCCAGGGGTTGTAACCGCAGTTATGAACGATGTCTGCGCCGGTGGCGTAATTTTCTTCGCCCCAGTAATATTGCGGTTCCACAATGGCGCCCCAGTTTACTGGCTCGTCTACAATGGTGTACGGTGACGGATCATAGTAATGCACTTCGAACATAAGTCGACCATCGATTACATCCTTAGGCATCTTGTTTGCCGGGTAGACTTCTACGGAACGGTCGATGCTAGTGGAAGGTCCTTGAATAATCAAGGTACGGCTTGCGTTATTTCCACCTGTTGCACGAACTGCATTTACGAACGTCTGATGGTAATCCATCAGGATTTCTGTTTCATGTTGGTAGTTGCCGTCGGTCGTAGCGGGCTCGTTCGCGCTGGCAAAAAGCAGATTTTCGTTATAATTCCTAAAGCGGGTGGCGATCTGTGTCCAGAAATCTTTCTGACGTTCGTTAACCTTTTCTTTATCGGCGTCGTTCAGTTTTTCTTCTAACCAGCCGCTATCCCAATGGATGTTCAAGATGGTCACGAGGCCTGCACGCATGCAGTAATCGACAACGGTCTGTACTGAATCCATCCAGCTAGAAGCAATTTCATTGGCGCTGCCTCCGGGGACAATATCTGTTGTGCTGGAGTCGCGACTCATGGCGTTGGAATGGCTATACCAGGCGCAAGGAATGCGGATGGTGTTGAAGCCGGCGGCTTTTACTGTGTCGATATAAGCTTCTGTAGGGAACTTGTTTCCCCACCAGGTGGGATTTACCGGCACTTCCATGGTGTTGCCGATGTTGATTCCCAAACCCATCTTTTCAAAAATTTCCGTGGCGGTAGGAAGCGGTTCTGCCTGGGCAAAACCAAACGCAGCTACAAGAGCTGCTCCCAATACACTCTTTTTCATAATCAACCCTTTTTTTTAACAACAAATACCAAACTATATAAATAAAGGGTGGAACGTACGAAAAAAAACGTCTACCCTTTTTATAAAAGTTGAAATTTACTCAACGGGATAAGTCTATGATGCTTATGGATTGCAGTCGAGGCAAGTCCATTCCACAACGCCGGAACCTTGCCCTCCGAAACGGGCCTTCGTGTTGACCTCGATATCGATGAGGAATCCGAGAGCGCCTGCATTCCTGGTACAGCAACCGTCGCAGTCTGCGTCAGAGCACATATCGTACACTACGGCGTCAATTTCGTGACCGCCTTTACGTAATCGGAATGTCTTTAACTTGTATGTATTCCAGTCCTTTTCGTGAACGGCAATGATGTTGTTTTCGGCCACCCATTCTGGGGTCTGTTGTTCATCTAGACCTGCAAACCAACCTGCCCATTCGCAACCATTATATTCAATGCACTCTTCGCTGCCTTCATCAGGGTAGGATTCGTACCAGGTCAAGTTGGCGCGATTCCACTGAATTTCGTTTGCGGAGGATTCTGGTTCGGCGGGCGTATTGTCGCTGGAGGATTCGGGGACAGAGACTGCCCCGCTGGAGGATTCGGGGGCGGAAACTTCAACGCTTGAAGAAGACGGTTCGGGAATCGAGCCCACGTCTGCAGAAGAATCGTCACTGCAGGCGACGAAAAACAAAGCCGTCAAAATTGCCGGGAGCAACTTCATGTTTGCGGACATGTTATCGTGCCAGCAGAACAATGGCGTTGCACAAAACCAGCAGACCGATAATCAATGCGATGGCGGTCTTGTTAGACATTTTCTTTTGGGGTTCGTTGGCCATATATTCCTCTTTTTTAAGGTTAGTGCTGGGCAAATTTTAATGGGCGATTAGCCAGTTTTCGCCAAAGCCTACGCTGGCTACCAAGGGAACTTGAAGTTTCATGGCGTTTTCCATTTCGGATTTGACCATGGCGGAAAGTTCGTCGACGCGGTCGCGGGGACATTCGAAAACAAGTTCGTCGTGGACCTGCAGCATCATGCGCAGAGGCAAGGCTTCATCGTTAATGCGCTTCTGGATGCGGATCATGGCAATCTTGATCAGGTCGGCTGCGCTGCCCTGCACAGGGGTGTTTACCGCCATACGTTCCGCCATCTGGGATTCCATGCGGTCGGAACTGTCGATGCCTGCGATGTAGCGGCGGCGGCCGGTAAGGGTTTCAACGTAGCCGTCGCGGTGGGCGTTGGCCTTGGTGCTCTCGATGAACATCTGAACGCCCTGGAACATGTCGAAGTAGCCGGTAATAAAATCCTTGGCCTGACCCATGGGAATTTTCAGATCGCGGCTCAGGCGGAAGGCGGTCATACCGTAAAGCACGCCGAAGTTCACCACCTTGGCATCGCGGCGCATATCGCTAGTGACGTTTTCCAGAGGTACGCCATAGATGGCGGCGGCGGTACGGGCGTGAATGTCGATGTTGTTGCGGTAGGAATCAATCAGGGCTTCGTCACCGCTTAAATGAGCCAGCATGCGCAATTCAATCTGGGAGTAGTCCACTGCAAGAATTACGTTCTCGGGATCCTGGGGAACAAAGGCCGCACGGATCTTTTTGCCCAGTTCGCTACGCACGGGAATGTTCTGCAAGTTGGGATCGCGACTGCTGAGGCGACCTGTTGCAGTACCCCACTGCACAAAGCTGGTGTGGATGCGCCTGGTTTCTGGATTTACCAGAGTGGGCAGCACGCTGATGTAGGTGCTCTGCATTTTCTTCAGTTCGCGGTATTCCAGAATGGCTGCAATAAAGGGACTGGCGGTTTCGTAGAAAAGTTCTTCCAGTACGGCGGCGTCGGTGCTGCGCTTTTTAACCTGGCGCATGCCTAAGGTGTCGAACAGGACTTCTGCCAACTGCTTGGGGCTGCCGATGTTGAATTCGCAGCCAGCCATGTCGCAGATTTCCTTTTCCAGATTTTCGATGCGGCGTTGCAGTTCGTATTCCAGAGTTTTAAGGCTAGGAACGTCAACGGCGATGCCTACGGTTTCCATCTGGTACAGAACCTTGAGCATGGGCATTTCTTGCTGGTAGAAGTACTTTTCGTAATCGTACTTCTGCAGCTGCTTTTGCAGCGGAGCCCACAGGCGCAAGGTGTAAACTGCATCTTCGGCGCCGTATTCGGTGGCCTGGGGAATGGGAGCGCGGTCGAAGGTAATTTGGTTCTTGCCGCGGCCAATGAGATTCTCGATAGGAATCATCTCGTGCTGCAGTCGCTGCATCACCTGGTTATCCAGACCCAGTCCATTTTCGCCGGGGCTTAACATCCAGGCGGCAATGAGAGTGTCTATAATGTTTGCTTTCTCGATCTGCTGTAATGTCAAATCAAAGGCGCGGGCCAGAACGTGCAGGTCGAATTTTGCATTGTGGAATACAAAGGTGTGCTGAACTTCTGCCGATTCATCCTGGCTAAAAATCTCAACGAACCACTGCTTAACGGCGTTGATGTCGAAGTTGGCTCCCTTGGCCACGGGCAGGGGGAACCCGATTTCGTCGTGATGGTTCAGGGGGATGTAATAGCCCTTGGCTTCATCTGCAGACAAGCATAATCCAACCAACCCGCACTGCATGGGGTCCAGGCCGTCTGTTTCCGTGTCTACGCCAATCAGGGGGGCGGCTGCAAACTCGGCCTTCATCTGTTCAAAGATTTCAGTGGAGTCTACGCAGATGTAGGTGGGGAGAATATCCTTGGGCAAATCGAAATCGACGCGGATTACTTCCTTGTTTTCTCCAGTAGTTTCGTCTGCGGCATTGTCGGCGTCTGCCGGCTTCACAAAACCAGTCTTGCTCGGAACTTTTTCCAGCAATCTCAACAGACTGTTGATTTCGTGCTCCTTGAACATGTCGGCCAAGGTGTCTACATGGATGCCGTTATATTCCAGGGCATCCAAATTTCCGTTAAAGGCTCGCTTGGTCTGAAGCGTTACCAGTTCGCGGCTCAGGAATGCCTGTTCCTTGTTGTTGGCCAGATTGTCGTGCAGACCTTTCTTCTTGATGTTGTCGATGTTGGCGTAAATATTATCCATGTCGCCATACTCTTCAAGCAGGGTAATGGCGGTCTTGGGGCCAACCTTGGGAACGCCGGGAACGTTATCGCTGGCGTCTCCCATCAAGGCCAGATAGTCGCGGATTTTTTCAGGCGGAAGGCCGTACTTTTCCAGAACCTGTTCCGGACCGAAGTCAATACCGTCAGCGCCTTTTTCCAGATGGAACAAATGAATCTTTTCGTTCACGATCTGGCTCATGTCCTTGTCTTTACTGATAATCAGCACATGGTCAAAACCGGCCTCGGAGGCAGCCACGGCGGTACTTGCCATCACGTCGTCCGCTTCGTAACCCGGTTCCGACAAAAGGGGAATGCCGCTTGCCTCCAGAGATTCTCCAAGCAGGGGCATCTGGGCGGCCATTTCTTCGGGCATGGGGCCGCGATTGGCCTTGTAATCCGGGTACAGTTCGTGGCGGAACGTTTTTGTATGAGCCACGTCGCGGGCGATGGCGAAATGGGTGGGTTTGTGCTTTGCAAGAATCCTAAGGACGGCGCCCCAGTAGCCATGCATCATGGACACATCTTCGCCAGCGCTGTTTTTAAGCGGGTTCTGGGAATAGGCATAGAACATGCGGAACGCGAGAGCGTAGGAGTCGAGCAAGAGTAAAGTTTTTTCGGCCATGGTTCGAAAGTAGAATGTTCTAACAGAAAGCTCTGTACAAGTTCTTGATGACGTCGCTGGGGAGCATGGAGAATGGCCCCAGTTCTTCGCGGGTCAGGCGGCCTGCCTTTTGATGAATCAGCACACCGAGAACGGCTGCTTCGCCAGTGGGCATGCCCTGAGAAAGCAGAGAGACGATCACGCCTGTAAGCACGTCGCCGCTACCGCCCTTGGCCAAGCCGGAGTTGCGTGCGGGAATCACATATACGCGACCGTCCGGGAGGGCGACGTAAATGGGGGAACCCTTCAGCACGATAGTCAGCTGGAACTGCATGGCGAAATGACGCAAGTATTCCGGGTAGTAACTTTCGTTGGTCGGCAGAGGTCCGAAGTTGCGTTCCCATTCGCGCTTGTGGGGCGTAATGATGGCGTTGGCGGGGCCGCCTTCCATGCAGAAGTATGCGGAACCGCAGGCGTTAATGGCGTCGGCGTCAATGACCACCGGGGTGCTTAAGCCTGTCAGGAACATACGGACGGCGTCCTGGGTTTCCTGGGTGGTTCCGATGCCGGGGCCGATGGCGATGGCCGTCTGCCTAGAGGCGACACTCTGAAGGTGCATCAGGTGCATTACAGAAAGACAATCGCAACTGTCATCTCCAAGGCCGCAGAATACGGGCTCGCTAAGCTTTGCCTGCAGTGTGCGCAAGTTAGACTTGGGTGTGGCCAAGGTGACAAGGCCTGCGCCACTTCTAAGAGCCGATGCGGTGCAAAGGGCTGCTGCGCCGGGCATATTGGAAGAACCGGCGATAATCATGGCGGTTCCCTGGGCGCGCTTGTCGCCGATTTCGTTGCGTTCCGGCAGAAGGTCGGGAATCATGCTTTCGTTGGCCAGGAATACGCCTGCGTCTACCCTGCGGATCAATTCGTCGGGGTAGGGGAGCTGTGCCAAAAGTGCGGTTCCGAAAGCGGCGGCGCCTGCAGAGGTGTAGGCGTCCAGACGGGGGAGGCCAAACTGCAATGTTTCTGCAGCGTGGATGCAGGGGTCGCACATTATGTGCTGCTGGGAATCATAACCGGTAGGGGCGTCTGCAGCCAATACGGGAATTTTCCAGCTGTTGATGGTGTTTACCGCTTGTGCGAAGGCGGGACGTAATTCTCCGGAGGCCCCGTTACCCAGCATGCAGTCGACTATTAGGGTAAAGTGGGGTGCTAGGGGGAGCTGCTCACAGGAATAAAGTCTGCCTCCTGCCGATATAAAATCATCGCAGGCCATGCGGGCTTCGTCCTTGAAGGCATCGGGCTTTGCAAGAGAATAGACCGTGCAAGGAATGCCGTCTTCGATCAAGAGCTTTGCAAGAACAAGACCGTCGCCGCCATTGTTGCCGCCGCCAATAAAGACCGCAACGCTCTTGTGCATTTTTTTCTTTTTCAGAAAATCCAGCACTGTGTCGCGGAGGGCTTGGGCGGCCTCCTTCATCAAGATGTAACCTGCTCCAATGGGGGTGTTACTGATTCTGGAAGCATCGGCAGACGATGCGAAATCGTTTCGGGTGTTGTAGACCTTTGTGTCGTTATCTAATGCCCTCATGGCGTCGTTAGACACGATGGGGAGGCATTCGCTATACGAAAAATCGGTTAGCAGTTTCATGCTGAAAAAAACAACGGATTAGATGAACCAGAAGTTAACGCCGAGCTTGATGCTCATCATCTTTGCACCAGCCATATCGATGGAAGACGGGTGCTTGATTTCATCCATGTTGCTGAATCCACCGCCGATGTAATCGGCGTCGGGGAACAGTTCGGACATGCCCATGTAGAAACGCAAATCAATGCTAACCTGGTCCATTACGAAAACTCCTCCACCGGCCACAATGCCGAAGCTGAAAGCTCCCTGTTCGAAGTCATCCATTTCTTCCTTGACTTCCTTGTGGGTAATCGGGTCGGTGTGGTATGTGGGGGCATCTACGTTGCTGGCGAGACGGAGATTCAGCTGGGCACCTGCATTCACGTAGAAACGTTCTGCTACAACGCCGCGGAACATCAGGGGGATTTCCAGATTCATGCTGGAGTAGGTTCTTTCATTTCGGCCTGCGCTGTGGTTTGTGCTGCTGTAATTGAAGTCCACTTCCGGAACGAAGTACAGATTGTTTACCATTTCAACGCGTGCAGTAAGACCCGCTTCAAAACCGAAGCCTGTGGGGTCGTCAGTGAAGTCGTCATCCGGTTCTTCAAAACCGTACATCATGTCGTAATCAAAAGCGACACGAACGCCAACGCCTGCATCATGACCCTTCTTTGCGGGGGATTCCTGGGCGAGGGCTGCAGAGGCGGCGAGGCCTGCGATCAATAACATCTTTGTAAATAAAGTTTTCATTTTGTTCTCTTTTCGTATGGGTTGAAATTATTAAAGGTGATTAGGTATAGTGACGTTGGGGTTTATTGTCGTGATTTTGTAAATGGTTGCTTTGGAAGAAGTCTTATGATCGTTTTTCCATACAAGGGCGATTTCGTTTATTTCTTCTAAGAACGTATTGAAACCCGCTGTTTTGAAATTTTGAAATTTCTCAAAAGGTACCATAAGTGGATGAGATGTTCCCCTTTCGGGAATCGCGGCCGATTCCCAATTTTCCATTATCCACCCAGAGGAGATTAACTTTGAAATTTGTAAAGATAAGGAGTCTTCCGAAGTGTATTCGATACAGAGACCTTTCCATTCTCTCGCATCGATTGTCTTTTCGCTCAAAACATCCGCTACAGGTATGGTAATGTAGTTTTCGGTCGTATCGTTAGAAAAAAATAGGTCGAGTCCGTCCTTGGTGGAATTTTCTGAATGATTTGTACTTGAGATCTGTAATGGGTATCCTTGTAAGGAAGAGTTTGATTTCTTTTTTGCATTATAAATTTCTTTGCCGCCGCAAGTGGCTGGCTTCAAAAGGCTGTCTTCGGGCACGTTGGCGATTGTGGTAATCTTGTTGATTTTGACTGATCCCGTAGAATTGGGATCATCGAGACTGAATGAAATCACGCTTGAGGAATTTATGATGTTATTCCTATAATAGCCGTTGGATTCAGACCATTCGTTCCAATAAAATTGTCTGGACTGTAGTAATCCTTGTGTTGTGTCGTAAATTTTCAATACTTGAGGATGATTGTTTTGGTCTTGTTGTTTTTCGGCATCGCGTACAGTAACGGTTAAATCAGCTGTCGCTGAGTATTCTATGCATAGACCGTCCCAGTGTATTATGCTGTATTTATTCAAAAGGACTGATTTAACTGAATCAAGGTAAAAGAACACTTGATTATTAGAACTATTGATGGTTAGATCTTTTAAGTTAACAACATTATCTGCATCGAAAACTTGTCCCAATTTGTATTTGCCATTTTCGTAAATAGCCGTACCTGTACAGTGTTGCTCCGTGGAGGTGTTTTCCTCCAAACTGACGTTGGCGAGTGTTGTGATTTTAGAGACGGTTATATTTGTTGGGTCTGACTTTTCGTTCTCGAAGGAGAGGAATTTTATCTTGTTTGTTGAAAAATTACCTTTTATAATATTGTTGCTATTCTTGGGGTCTTCCCATGATAATTTGAATGATTTCTTTTCGCCGTTAGTTATTGGTAGCACTTGTAGTCTGTAGTTGTTTTCAATGCCTAGGTATAGGTTTGCAGGACCATCGGTGGCGTATTCAATGCAGAGGCCTTCCCACGATGTAATGTTCCTTGTTGATGAGGAGTCGTCCGAGGAGGCAATGTCTGTTATTAATGAGTGAAGTTTTGTGCTATAGTAGATTTTTGCGGTTGCTCCGACATCCTTTATGAAACTGACGCTGTCGTTCGCTTCTATCGGATTGCCAAAAACGTTTTTGTTGACGTCTTTATTTGCGTCGTAAATGACTGTGCCCGTACAACCTTCATCGTTTAGGCCAGTCTTCTGCTCGCTGCTGGAAGAGGTGTTTCCATTTGAAGTGCTGGAACCGTTGTTTGCGTTGCTGCTACTTGAACCGGCTGCGTTATCTATTGCGCTGCTGGTTTCGCTGCCGTTACCGCCCGCGGAATTGACATCACCGTTGTTGCTTGTAGAATCAGTGTCGTCGCCGCTTACCACTTCTGCGAAGTCGTTGCCGTCATTATACTTGTCCTGGAAATTTTCCAGATAGTCGGTGCAGGCCGCGAACGCAAAAAGCGATGCGGCTACGGCAAGGTCCTTTGCTACGCTAAAAAACTTCATCTTTCTTCTCCGTCCTAAAAAAGCAGCGTTACGCCTACGCCTACGAGGCCAGCGGCGGCTATGCCAAAACCGACGGCGCGCATGTTCTGGGCGCTCTTGATCTTATCGCAACGGTCGTCGTACTCAGATCGGGTAGACGCTTCCTTTTCGCTTTCTTTTTTTGCCTTGTTGTTGAATACGGCGGCCATGACTCCGCCTCCAATCATCACCACGCCTGCAACGGCTGTAGGAATCCAGGATTTCTTGGAACCGCTGTTGTTCTGTGCGGCGTCTTTGGCGGCGTTCTTGGCGGCTTCATCTTCTTGCTCGTTGACATCTGCAGTGTCCGCTACAGAAACAATCAATGCCGTGGTATCAAGAGAAGCCAACTTCTTTACCACGGGGGCGGGCTTGGATGTGTCGCCAGTGACTACATTGGCGGCAATCTGGCCCTTGACCTTTGCTCGTTTAATTTCTTTTTGATTTCCCCATATCCAGCGTCCCATCAAATCTTTTTCTTGATAGGCAGCTGTAAATTCCACACGTCCCCTAAAATTCTGCAATTTCGCTTGAGTACCCAGAGGCTGCTCCACCTTCTGGTCGCGAAGGTTTACCACGAAGTGAGCGTAATCCATGCCGGAGGGAAGGGCTGCCACGTCAAACAGTTGGGCTCCGCTCAAGAAATAGGCTCCGGAAACGGGTTTGCTTAAATCCTGGTAAATGTCTAGCTTTTCGGAATTCAGGATAATCTTGATGTTGACGTTATTTTTTTCAAGGGAGTCGTTAACGGCATTGACTCGATCGACAAACAAGGGGGCAAATTCATCGCCGGCCTTTCTAATCACCACGTCGCCACATTTTTCCATCCAGCGTTCCACTAGAGTTTTCTGCTGCTTCAGTCGGCTGGGGTCAAAATACAGGGTGAAGTCGTAGGTCGCGTCAAAGGCCCCTGCAAGATCAAGGGGTTCCAGGTCCACTTTGCCGTCCAGTTTTAGCAATCGCTCCCTGGGAACGAGAATGCCGCCAAGTGCAGAAGCGCAAACCTGGATCTGCTCGGTTCGCTCGGCCAGGGTGTTGCCCATTTTGACGGAATTCAGGCGCACCTCGCCGGTCACTTCCATATACATATCTTCGAATTCGGGAAGGTCCACCGAGTAGAAGTGACTACATTCGTCGTCCAGAACGTCGTTGATGGAAATCATGGAACAACGGTTGTTCATTTCTGCGATTTTACTGGCTCGATTCAGCAAATCATCCACTTGAGGGTTGCTTTCGCCCAGCTCTGTCTTAAGGTTTTCCAGGTTCTGCTGGAGGTTTTCCAGTTCGGCCGGGTCCTTAACGAAAATGGATGTGGTCTGGCTAGCAAAAGAGGCTGCTGCCAGTATGACCATAAGTTTTGCAATGTTCAAAAAGTTCATATCCTAGAAACCGCCAAGCCCAGGCGGCTTTAACTAAAAACCGTCTGCTTGTTTGTGTGAATGTAATAAAATAATACGAACACATTTTAGATACTGGGGGGACGTAGGGTGTGTAAAAGTCTGATTTTTAACAAAAGTTAGTTAAAGATAATTTTTTATCAAATTTAGCCTTGACTAATTAGTCTTGGTTAACTAAATTTAGTCTTGCCTAATTCAATTAGGCTTGTCTAAATATGGCTAGCGCGCAAATAAAGCCGTATTTAAGCAAGGTTCGAACTAAAAAGAGGTGACAATGGAAAACGAACACATTAAGCTCAGCCAGAGCTTGGAAGATTACCTGGAAATGGTGCACATGCTGCGCCTTGCCCATGGTATCGCTCGCGTAAAAGATATCGCCGCTGCTCTGCAGGTAAAAATGCCCTCCGTGGCAAAGGCCATTCTGGAATTGAAGAAGCTTGGCTTGGTCACCCAGGAACCCTATAGCGGCATTGAGCTGACTGAAGCTGGCCGCATGGCTGCCAACGATGTGCTGAATCGCCATATCCTCCTGAAAGGTTTTTTAATTCGTCTCGGTGTCTCTGAAGCTATTGCTGATAAGGACGCTTGCTGTATGGAACATATCCTGTCGGCAGAGACTCTGTCTAAAATTGAAGACTTCATGAAGCCTTCGGAAACTGTAATCACAACTGTAAAGAAGTTGAAGGTTGCAAAGGGTAACAAAAAATGAGCTGTAATTGCGGCTGTGGCTGCGACGGAAAAACAAAAAAGTGGAACGTCGAGCCGAAATTCTCTGAACTGAAGAAGGGCGACAAAGTCGAAATCGTTGGCTACAACGATGGCGATGCCCGTTACAAGTCCAAGTTGCTGTCCATGGGCCTTGTCCGCGGCGTCACTTTGGAAGTCATGCAGGTGGCACCTCTCGGTGACCCCATTGAGGTGAGTGTTCTTAGCTATCGCCTTTCCCTGCGTAAAAATGAAGCTGAAGTTCTTAAGTTGAAGAGGATCTAATGTCTCCCAAGCCGTTTACTATTGCTATTGCAGGTAACCCGAACTGTGGTAAAACTGCTCTGTTTAACGCCCTCACTGGCTCTCGTCAGCATGTGGGTAACTGGCCTGGCGTTACCGTCGAAAAGAAAGAAGGCTTTTTTGATTTAGGTGATCGCCATATTCGCGTGGTGGACCTTCCGGGTACCTACGCTCTCTTCGCCAATGCTGAAGATGAACGTGCCGCTGTTGACTTCCTCCTGACTCGCGAAGCCAACTTGATCGTGAATATTGTTGACGCTACCAATATTGAACGCAACTTGTTCCTCACTTCCCAGATTGTGGATATGCAGCAGCCTATGGTTATTGCTGTGAACATGATGGATATTGCTGAAGCTCGCGGCCTCAACATTGATTTGGAAGCTCTTTCCAAGCGCTTTGGCGTACCGGTAGTACCTCTTTCTGCTGTAAGCGAAAAGAGCATTACCAATTTCATTAGCCAGATGACCCATGTGATTTCTAGCGCCATCACCATTCCTACCGCTCTTACTTATGGCGAAAAGGTTGAAGGTGTCGTTAAGGAATTGGAGCCGGTCGTTTCTCCGGTGGCAAAGCTCTTGGATGCTGAATCCCGCTGGGTTGCCCTTATGTACTTGGGTAACGAAAAGAGCTACGCAGATAAGTTTGCAGAAGCAAAAGTAACGCTGAACAAGGCTGACATCACCGCAAAGCTGGGCGAAGAATCTGAATTCGTTTTGGCCGATGCTCGTTATAGCTTGGCTCACGAAATTGCTGGCGAAGTTCTTGTTGGTGATCGCAGCAAAAAGACATTCTCCGACAAGCTTGATTCCATCCTTTTGAATCGTTGGCTCGCCTTGCCGATTTTCTTGCTGATCATGTACCTGGTGTTCTGGGTTGCAGTGACTATCGGTAGCGCATTCATCGACTTCTTTGATATTCTCTTTGGTGCTGTTTTTGTAGACGGCCTCGGCTACTTGCTGGGTGACGTCATTGGCGCGCCCGCCTGGATTACCGCAATTCTTGCTGATGGCGTTGGTGCAGGTATCCAGACGGTGTCTACCTTCATTCCGGTCATCTTCTTCATGTTCCTCTGCCTTACCTTCCTGGAAGACTCTGGCTACATGGCTCGCGCCGCCTTCGTGGCAGACCGCTTTATGAGATTCCTGGGCCTCCCTGGTCGTGCATTCGTTCCCATGATGGTGGGCTTTGGCTGCGGCGTTCCGGCCATTATGGGCTCTCGCGTTCTTGAAAGCAAGCGCGAACGATTCCTCACTATTTTCTTGGTGCCTTTCATGAGCTGTGGCGCTCGCCTTCCGGTGTATGCCTTGTTCGCAGCAGCCTTCTTTGGAAAACAGGCAGGAACCATTGTGTTTGCCCTCTATTTGGTTGGTATTCTTTTCGCTATCGTTTATGGTCTGTTCCTGAAGAAGTCTCTCTTTATGGGACAATCCAGCAACTTTGTGATGGAACTTCCCAACTACCATTTCCCGAAAATCAAGGCTCTCCTGATCCACTCCTGGCTGAAGTTGAAGGACTATGTGCTTCGCGCCGGTAAGGTAATTACCATTGCAGTGGCTATTCTCGGCTTCCTCAATGCCTTTGGCTATGTGGATGGCAAGTTTACCGCCGGTAACGCAGATTCCGAAAACAGTTTGCTTTCTTCTGTGGGTAAGACCATTACCCCTGTGTTTGAACCCTTTGGTGTCGAAGAAGATAACTGGCCGGCCTCCGTTTCCCTCTTTACCGGACTCTTGGCTAAGGAAGCTGTCATCGGCACCATGAACTCTCTGTACTCCATGGCTCCGAAGAGTGAAGCGGTGGAAGGCCCTCAGGCTGAACCCGCTGCACCTTCTGAAGCCGCAGAAATTGTTGCTGAGGAAGCCCCGGCTGTTGAAACCGCCCCGGCACCAGAAGGAGAAAGTGTGGCTGTTACCGACAGCACTGCTGCTTCTGCTGACTCCAACGTCATTCTGAGCGAAGGCGAAACCGCATCCCGTGTCATTCCGAGCGAATCCTCCGCTGTCATTCCGAGCGACTCTCCTAGCGTCATTCTGAGCGCAAGCGAAGAATCCAGTGCGGAACCTGCCGAAACCGCCGCAGTTGCAGAACCTCCCGCCGAAGAAGAAAAGCCTCTCATCGCAGGTGTTGACGAATGCCCTGCAGAAGAAGAGGAAGATGGTGCTCCTGATCTCAAGGCTGCATTCATTGAAGCAGTTTCTTCTATCCCTGCAAACCTCAGCGAAGTCTTTGGCTCTCTTACGGACATCCTGGGAACCTCTGGCGAACTTGAAGCCCAAAGCGCTGCAGAACTGAAGAAGGAAACCTTGGATAAGATCCAGGAAGCCAAGGTCTTGACCTGCGAAGAATATGCCGCTATCGAAACCTTCGGCGAAGAAGAAGGTGACGAAAAGACCCGTGAAGAAGTCTTTGCAAAGCTTGCCGCTGCCGGTATTGAACTTGATGAAGATGCTATGGGCGCTCTTGAAGAAGGCGACCTCAGCGAAACTGCCGATATCTACGCCAACCTCCGTTCCTACTTCCATAACGGCGGTCACGACGGGTTCAACTGGCAGGTGTTTGCCTTCCTGGTATTCATCCTGCTCTATGTGCCTTGCTTGGCAGCCATGGGCGTGGTGGTTCGTGAAATCGGCCTGGGTCTTGGAATCCTTATGGCTACGGTTCAAACGCTTCTTGCCTGGGCCATTGCAGTGCTGCTCTACCAGATACCTGTTGGTGGACAAACCCACTGGATCGTTACCGCAGTCATTGTTCTGATCGGTACTGGAATCTTCCTGAAACTCTTCGGCATCAAGGCTAACAAGCAGAAGAGATTCGAAGACTGATGAGGTTCCAGGTTCGAGGCGCGAGGTTCCAGTTTTAGAAATTGTAATGTAGCGTTCGAAGATGGAAATGAGTGTGAATCGAGAAACACAAAAAACGTAAATCGGGGCCGTTGGAACGTGTCTCCTCCAACGGCCCTAATTTACAAACTCGTGGTTAGTCTAGTCTAATAAAGTTTACTTAAGCTAAAAACAACTGCGCGGCGATTATCCATTAGATGATGGCAATGCCCGGCACAGCCTTTAAAGTTTATAACAAAAAGAAAAAAGGAAAAACAATGAAATACAATATTGCATTCGGTTTAATGACCGCCTCCCTCCTTGCAGCAAATACTTTTGCAGAAGAAGCCGCTTCCGCTGAATCCGCTGCAGAATCCAAGGGCCCTGAAGTCGCAATTTCTGGCGAAGTCGAGTTCGATGCCTACACCGGCGATCTATTCAATGACGACGAAGTTACCCATAGCTACGCCTCCACCTTTGATTTGAATTTTGCAGTAAAGTTCAATGATCAATGGTCTGCAGAGGTGCAGTTGGAAGCGGATGGCGAATCTACTGATCCTGCCGCTATTTACAATGGCGCATTCGTTCAGTACACCAAGAGCGAAAATTTTGTGGTCAAGGCCGGTGACTTGACTTTTTCTGAGGGAGCTTTCCTGAACTACTACGGCTACGACGATCCTGCCGACAATGCCGCTGGTATGGCTGAACACGATATTCGAGGAGTTGAAGTTGACTTTAATGGTTTTGTTTTTGGCCTCGGCTTTGGTCGCGGTGACAACGACAATCAAGTTTGCGCTGAAGAAGATGGTGAGGAAACGTGCGTAGGCGTCGCCTATGACGCTCACTTGGCTTATGAATTGGGCTTAGGTGAACACACTTTGCGCCCCTATGTGGATTACAAGTCCTATCAGGAACCGAAACACAATGAACTCCACGCTGGTGTGGATGCCAACCTGAAATTTGGCGGCTTCGGATTCCACGCCGTGTATGGTCTCCATGTGGATGCCCTTGGTGAAGATGAACCGGGTGCAACTCATGCCTTCCTGGTGGAACCCTCTTTTGAAGTGGGTGGCTTTAACATCAAGGCAACCGCATTCTACGCTCTCTTTGACGAAGATGCTCCCATCGATCACGGTGAAGAAATCCCGGAATACTTCTTTGCCTATGTGGAACCCAGCCTGAATTTGGTGGGCGCTCTTACCTTGGGAATCCCGCTGGAATTCCACAGCAACACCTTGGATAGCGATGAGGATTTGGGTTCCTTTGCTGCTGGCCTCCGTCTTTACTTTGCCCCTGTAGAAGGTCTTGAAATTACCGGCTTCGGTATGCTGAATAAGCCCCTGGGTGATGACTATGGCGACAATGACGACATTAGCTTGCAGCTTGGTGTGGAAACCGTCTTCGCCTTTTAAGAAAATGCCATAAAACCTCCGCCAGCTCGAAGTTATGTTACCTCATTGAGCTGGAGGGTTTCCCGCCCCGGTAAATGCCGCGGGCGGGATATATTTGACAAAAATTTGAAGTTAGACTAATCTAATTATGGCTAGAATGTTTGATTCATGTCTCGTTCGGCAATGTGCGCCTACACTAGCTGGCGTAAAGGTGGGGAATTTATTCTGCCTTGAAATTGCCGACGGCCTTCTGTTATGCAATCTTCTTTCCCGCTGGAATAAGGTTTTGAATCCTAAAGGCGTTTTTGTCAAGGTTGTTGCAGAGAAAAGAGGCTGTTATTACATCTATGTCTATAGGGATTGTGCGCTTAGATCTCTTACCTGTTCTTGTGAAATCCAGAATTTCCTGAAAAGATTCGGGTATGCGAAATTCGATGTGGATTCCTTGCTAAAATCGTTTCGAAAGCGCATGATGAAATCTGTTTGTTTTCCCCATGAAGTAGGGGTTTTTCTGGGATATCCCTTGGATGATGTGCGGGATTTTATCGCCAACGGAGGCAGAAATTACAAGCAAATAGGCTGTTGGAAGGTTTATAACGACGTTCAAAATTCCATGCATATTTTTGAGGTCTTTAAAAAATGCAAGGAGATTCTTTGGACTCGATTTGAACAGGGTGCTTCCTTGGAACGCTTGACTGTCGCAAGTTGATTTACTAAAAAAAAGGAAAAATAAAATGAGTAAAATTGCAGTTGTTTATTGGTCCGGAACCGGAAATACCGAAATGATGGCGAAGGAAATTGCTGCTGGCGCACAAGGTGTCGGCGGAGACGTTTCAATTTTTCATACCACCGAGTTTTCTGCAGATTCTGCAGCGGTGTTTGAAAAGTTTGCTCTAGGTTGCCCTGCCATGGGTGCCGAAGAATTGGAAGACAGCGAATTTCAGCCTCTTTATGAAAAGATGAAACCTGCTCTTGCTGGCAAGAAGGTGGCTCTTTTCGGTTCATACGGCTGGGGCGGCGGCGAATATATGACTCCCTGGAAAGAGGATGCAGTTGCCGCGGGCTTGAACCTTGTGGATGAACCCTTGGCTGTTGAAAATGCTCCCGATGACGACGCAAAGGCTAAGTGTCAGGAACTGGGCAAGGCTTTAGCTTTGGCTTAAAATAAAAGTTAGCTGGTCTAACAAAGTTAAATTGGCTAACAAAATTAGAGTGTCTAACTTAGTTAAAAATTAACAAGGAGTAACCTATGTCTATCTTCAAAAATGAAAAGTTCTGGTTGGTGGTTGCTGGTGCTGTTGGCTCCGCTATTACCAAGAAAGTGCTCAAGGCAAAGAAAACTCGTGAACTTGCTGTAACTGGCCTTGCTCACGGCATGAAGTTCTCTGCCGATGCCAAGGCTGCCTTCCAGGATATGAAAGACGAAGCTAACGACATTTGCAACGACGCCAAGTCCGAAGCAGGCTTGGACAAGTAATTTTTCTTGTCAAGTCATCTTGTGTAGGTAAGTTTATGAAATTCAGAATCGCATACGATCGGCCGGGGCGTATCCGTTTTCGCTGTGGTCCTTACGCCTTTGAACCTAAGTTTGAAGGCCGTATCCATAAGGCTTGCGTGGGGATTCCTTGCGTAAAGTCTGCGGTAATCCATAGTGCCAATGGAAGCCTTTTGCTGAACTATGGCAGCGATGAATCTGCAGAAATAACTGCTGAAAATCGCCAGATGATTCTGGATTTTGTAACTGCCTTAAAACCGAGGGAATTGCCCGAAGTGGATCCGGATACGGATTACCAGTTGCAATCCCTGGATGACAATTTCCAGAACAGCCTGTGCAAAATGATAGCTCGCCGCTATCTGATGCGCTGGTTTGTTCCTTTGCCGATTCGAACGGCCATAACGGTTTTCCGCGGCCTCAAATATGTGGCTAAGGGATTATCCACTCTTGCAGAAGGTAAGTTGACCGTCGAAGTTCTGGATGGTGCCGCCATTGGAGCCTCCATGCTCCAGAAAAATTATGAGTCCGCAGGTACGGTTATGTTCCTGCTAGGGGTTTCTGGCTTATTGGAAGATTACACCAAGGCTCGCACCCGCACAGCGCTTACGGGCAGCCTTGCTGTAAAAGTGGACAAAGTCTGGGTGGTTAAAAATGGCGTGGACACCTTAGTTGACTTGAAGGACGTGGTGCCGGGTGACTTGGTGAGAATCCGCGATGGTGCCATGATTCCTGTGGACGGTACCGTTGTAGAAGGGGAAGCCTTTGTCAACGAATCTACCATGACCGGCGAGTCCAAGGCGGTGCTGAAGAACGAAGGTAAGACTGTTTTTGCTGGCACCATTTTGGACGAAGGCTCCTTTGTGGTAAAGGTCCGTGCCGTTAATGGAAATACAAAAATCCAGAAGATTATTGAACTTATTGACCATAGCGAAGATTTGAAGGCGGGCATCCAGAGCCGTGCGGAACATCTGGCTGATAGCATTGTTCCCTTCAGCTTCCTTGGTTTTGGGCTGACATTGCTGTTTACCCGGAACATAACCAAGGCTGTTTCCATCTTGATGGTGGATTATTCCTGCGCCATTAAACTTTCTACCCCGATTTCTGTGATTTCTGCATTGCGCGAGGCGGCGGATATGAACATGACCGTAAAGGGCGGCAAGTATCTTGAGGAATTTGCCTTGGCAGATACTGTCGTTTTCGATAAGACGGGAACTTTGACCAAGGCAGAACCGAAGCTTCAGAAGATTATTGCCTTTGGTGGTCGTTCCGAAGAAGAAATTTTAAAGATAGCTGCCTGCATCGAGGAACATTTCCCTCACAGCATGGCCCGCGCTATTGTAAATGGTGCCGCGGAACGTGGCATCGATCATGCCGAAGAGCATGCGGATGTAAAGTACATTGTGGCTCATGGTATTGCCACAACCCTTAGAGGTGAGAGGGCTGTCATCGGTAGCAGGCATTTCGTAATCGAGGATGAAAAGGTTCTCGTGACGGAACAACAGCAGGCGACCATCGAAGAAGTGGGCGGTGCCGCATCCGTCATCTACTTGGGTATTGGCGGCAAGTTGGCTGGTGTCTTGTGCATTAGCGACCCTCCGCGAGAAGAGGCTGCCGTCGCTATCAAACGCCTGCGAGAAACGGGCATCAAGAATGTGGTCATGATCACCGGCGACAGCCAGAAGGCTGCGGAACGTACCGCTGAAATCCTGGGAATAGACACGTTCTACGCACAAGTTTTGCCCGAAGACAAACACAATTACGTGGAACGGATGAAAGCAGAAGGCAAACGCGTCATTATGGTGGGGGATGGCATTAACGATGCTCCCGCCTTGGCTGCCGCAAACGTTTCTGTAGCCATGAGCGATGCTTCCGACATTGCCCGAGAAACTGCGGACGTAACTCTCCGAGGAGAAAATCTGGAAGACTTGGCTGAGCTTCGCGTTCTGAGCCAAAAGCTGATGGATCGAATCCAATCCAACTATAAGTTCATCGTCGCCTTTAATACGGGTTTGCTTGCGGGTGGATTCTTCGGATTCCTTTCTCCCACCACGTCGGCATTTTTGCATAATGCGTCCACTATGGCTATTTGTGCCAAGAGCATGACTAAAATTGGAACTTAACTCTGCATGGCGCAGACGGCAGTGCCCGATTTAATTAAATCATCCCAATTTTCCAAAGCGACTTTAACCACGTCGGGATCGTACATGATTCCGGCGTTCTTTTTTATTTCTTCCTTACAGATGGAAACGTCCATTCCCTTGCGATACGGACGGTCTGAAATCATGGCGTCGATGGAATCGGCGATTGCGATAATTCTTGAACCCAGGGGAATGTTTGCTCCGGACAGTCCATCGGGATAACCTTTACCGTCCCAGCGTTCGTGGTGTCCGCGTACAATGATAGCTACGTTCTCAAATAGCTTTGCCTTCCGTAAAATTTCGTAACCTTGCAAAGAATGGGATTTCATGATTTCCCATTCTTCATCATTCAATCGTCCTGCTTTTAAAAGAACGTCGTCGCGTATGCCAATTTTCCCAACGTCATGCAAGTGTGCCGAAATATGGAATAGTTCTTCCTGATCGCCGGTGATGCCTAAAAACCTGCAAAGGGCTTCCACCATTTCCGCTACGCGGGAGGAATGGAAACTGGTGTAGGAATCTCTTGCTTCCAGGGCGGAAACGACGCACAAGATTAAGTCATGGTATTGAGATAAGGCTGACATTTATCCTCCTACTTACTCAAATAAAGTTAGATAAATCTAACAAAAATGTAAATGGGTTTGAGACGAAAAATGAAGAATAAAAATTATAGTGAAACCTTAATCTTTTACATATTATCAAACGATGGAATCACCCATAGCCGCATTGTTTGTTGCGTTGTTGCTGCTTTGTGCGCAGTTCTATGTTTTTTGTCTAACGGAAAATTTCGCCGATCAGCAGAAGAAACTTCGTGAAAATATTGCTGCAAAAATCACCGCCATGAATAATGGAGAAACCGGCGAAGTTGCAGTTTCAAAAAACACATCCTGGAAGGAACTGATTGGGGTGGCTGGCGGCCTTGTGGTGTTCCTTGCGGGATTGTTTATGCTGTCGTAGTGCTGATTGGCAGAGGAATCTTCTTGAAACTCTTCGGCATGAAGGCTAACAAGGAAAAGCGATTCGAGGATTAAAGTCCTCGTGTCATCCTGAGCGAAGCGCAAGCGGAGTCGAAGGATCTAGCGGATTTTTATTTATTTAGCGTCTTGTACGCAACGGACGTTGGCGTAACCGCTTTGATTAGAATCATTCGAAAGATACATATCACCATTGGTTGGAATTTGCTGGGGGCGGAATTCAGCAAATCCTCCTTCGGCTGTCCAGAAACCTAATTTGTATTTTATTGAATTGTTGGAGACACAGTATCCGTAGTTGTTGATAGGCTCATCCCCAAACAGGAAGTGGTATGTGTTTGTTGCGTCGTTTCCCCAATGGTCGAAAGTGGATAGTAAATTTTCCCATTCTGTTTTTGTTGGCAGTCTCCACGTTCCATTTGCATCAGAAAGTTTATTGCAATACGTTTTAGCGCCCTCGTAAGAGTAAAGGGTAGGATCATTTGCATTTTTAATGTCCTTTATTTCGCAGACGTCATAAGCCGTACTACCTGAAAAATCTGGCCAAGTCCGGTCATGCAACTGCCAATTTAACAAATCGACTCTTGCAAATTGAGCTTCTGTTAACGAGGCTTTTTGAGGGTTGGATGTTGTCTTCTTTGCTGTTGTAATTCGGCGGATGTGGACCGCACTTTTATTGCTATTGGTAGACGGGGATACTTGCAATATTGCTGTATTGGATGCGATGGCGGGGCCGTTGGGGCTAAAGTCATTCCACATCCATGTTTTCCTTTTGGTTTCTCCATTTGTTTTGGGAAGAGTTGCTTTTGAAGCAACTCCATTTCGTAAATTGCCGTAACTTGCTGTATTTATACTCAAATAAATGTCTTCTGAAGCTTCGTAATCTACGCAGAGTCCTTCCCAGCTTGTAATGTCAAATGTGGAATCGGATGTATAGGTTGAGGAAAGTGTATACAGGTAAGAACTTATTTCTCCTTCGGGGATGGTGAATTCGTTACTGGAGACTACGCTACTATTGTTTGGTATAAAACTTTCACTAAAATTGTTATTGCTATTATTTTCGTCAAACACAATATCTCCAGTACAGGGCCCATTATCGAATGCGATGCTGCTGCTAGATTCTGCAACAGAAGAAGAACTGCCTGGGTCAACCTTTGCGATGGTTGTAATTCTTGAGATGGTTACTTTTTTGGTAGTGTTTATCCCGAATGAAAAAGAATCGAACTTATTGAAGGATACTCTACCTCTACCATTGATGGAAATCTTTCTGGATGTTGTGTCTGCCCAACTGATTTCCTTGAAGTGATCGTTTGCAGGTAGATTGATTTGCTCTATGTTATCTAGCAAATCGGCAAGGTAAAGTGGTATATCTTCGTTAGACGAGTATTCTAAACAAAGACCTTCCCATGAAGAAACGTCGTGAAGATCGTTTCCGCTCAAAGCGAAGATTGCATAATTTTGCTCAGTATTGCTTGAAAGTTCAATGCCTTGTCCATTTTCCGGTAACTTCGTGGTAGTTGCATTTGGTAAGAACTGTAAATTGAGCCCAAGTTTTCCCGGGTTCTTGTAATCATAAATTACGGTGCCCTTACAGGGCTCGAAAGCGCTGCTAGATTCTGCAACAGAAGAAGAACTGCCTGGGTCAACCTTTGCGATGGTCGTAATCCTGGAAATGACCATGTTTATTTCATCGGAGAAGTCAAAAAAGAACTTTCTAAAATCATTGAATGAAATATTTTCTTTATATGCAGGGTCGTCCCATTTGATTTCTTTGAAATTGTCGTTTGCAGATAGATTGACCTTTTCTGTTTTTTTGCTGTCGCCAAGATAAAGAGAAACGTCTTTGTCCGTTGTATATTCTATGCAAATGCCTTCCCATGATGAAACGTCGTAACTTCCGTTCCATCGGAAGCCTGCGTAATCTTTTTCTTCTAAGCTTGAAAAAACAATTCCACGTTCGTTTTCTGGCAAAGTTGAGGAATAACTTGACCTAAAAAACTGCAAATCAAACCCTAGTTTTCCTTGCACTTTGTAATCATAAATAACGGTTCCGCCCTTGCAAAGGTTCTCTTGGTCTGCGACGCTGCTGGAACTATTCTTGCTGTCGGAAGATTCTGCATCGCCGTTGTCCTTGCTGGAAGAACTGAGTTCGCTTTCGCCACCGTTGGAAGAACTGAGTTTGCTGTCGCTGCTGCCGTCGTCGTCACCATTGCCGCCGTCGCTGGATATTTCAGCGAATGCGTTGCCGTTGTCATACTTGTCCTGGAAGTCTTCCAGGTAGTCGGTGCAGGCTACAAGTGCGACGAGGGAGGCGGCAAGGACTGGATTCTTCGCTTTGCTCAGAATGACGCGGGCGAGGTTACTCAGGATGACACGGGAGGGATTGTTCAGATTGTTCATTTTCATATCATCCTCTCCTTAGAAAAACAGTGTGACGCCTACGCCAACAAGGCCTGCGGCGGCAATTCCCAAACCTACGGCGCGCAACGTCTGTGCGTTTTCAATCTTATCACAACGGTCGTCGTATTCTTTACGGGTAAGCGTTTTCTTTTCGCTTTCCTTCTTGGCCTTGCTGTTGAAGACTGCGGCCATTACACCACCGCCAATCATGACAGCCCCTGCGATAGCGGGCGGAATCCAGGACTTCTTGCTTCCCTTGTCCTGTGCGGAAGCGTCCTTGGCAGCATCGTTGGCGGCAACATCCTTTGGTGTTTCCTGGACTGCGGAATCTGCTACAGAAGTGATGAGTGCAGTTGTGTCAATGGAAGCCAACTTCTTGACGACTGGTGCAGGTTTTGAGGAATCACCCATAACAACTTCAGAGGAAATATCTCCCTTCGCCTTGGCGCGTCGAATGTCCATCTGGCTTCCCCAAATCCAGCGGCCCACCAGGTCCTTTTCCTGGTAGGCGGCAGTGAATTCCACACGGCCTCTAAAGTTCTGCATTTTGCCGTCGGTTCCCAGGGGCAGGTTCACTTTCTTGTCTACTGCACTGACGATGATGTGCGAGAAGTTTCTGCCGGAGGGTAGGGATTCAACATTAAAGATCTGCGCTCCGTTTAGAAAGTAGGAACCCGCAACCGGTCTGTTCATATCCAGATAAAAATCCAGGTATTCAGGTTCCAGCACGATCTTCATGTTGGCTTTGTTCTTTTCTAGAGAGTCATTTATTACTTTGATTCGATCGACGAATAGGGGTGCGAATTCATCGTGTGCTTGACGGACTACGACTTCGCTGCACTTTTCCACCCAGCGTTCCAGCAGGTTTTGCTGCACCTTCATGCGCTCTGCATCAAAGTATAGGTTGAAATCATAGGTCGCGTCAAAGGCCCCTTCTAGATTCAAAGGTTCCAATGCGATCTCGCCATCCATGCGTAACATCTTTTCCTTGGAAACGAGAATTCCGCCCAGGGCGTTTGCGCAGACCTGAATCTGTTCGGTGCGCTCTGCCAGGGTGTTTCCAACCTTAACGGCGTTCAAGCTTAATTCACCAGTCAGTTCCATGTACTGGGCTTCGAATTCGGGCAGGTCCACGGAATAGAAATGTCCGCATTCCTCGTCCAGCACGTCGTTGATGGAAATCATGGAACAGCGGTTGTTCATTTCTGCAATCTTGGATGCTCGGGTCAACAGCTCGTCAATTTGAGGATTGCTTTCGCCTAAATCGGTCTTGATGTTTTCCAAGTTCTGCTGAAGGCTTTCTAATTCGGCAGGGTCTTTCACGAAAATGGATACGGTTTGGCTGGCTATGGAAAATGCTGCCAATGCACCGATAAATGCCGCGACTCTTAAAATGTTCATATCCTAATTCACCAACAAGGTTGAGTTTCCCAAAACTCCAATATACTGAATTACCAATGTAATAAAATGATATGAGAATCCTGTTTGTTACTTCAGCTTTGCAGCGAAGATTTCGAAGTCTTCGGGGGTGGTCAGCTTGTCGTTGGCTGCGGCACCCTTAACGATATAGACCGGCTCTCCAAAGAATTCCAGGATGCTGGCTTCGTCTGTAGGAATAAAGTTCAACGGCTCTGCAGCGATACGCTTGTACAGCGACTTAAGAACGTCGATGCGGGCTGCCTGGGGGGTCTGTGCCATCCAGACGGTATTGCGGTCGATGGTCTTTTCAACGCGGCCGTCTGCTGCGATCTTGATGGTATCTACAGCGGGTTTTGCCACAAGGCATGCCCCCTTGGTTACCAAGGTGTTGCAAACGTCAAGAATGATCTCCTTGCTAATAAAGGGACGGGCTACGTCGTGAACGAGAACGTATTCCGCAGAACTGGTCAGGGCATTGACACCGTTTTCCACGGACTGCCAACGTTCTGCACCGCCCACAACGATTTTCAACTTGGCGCTCATTTCTGGAGTGAGGCTGGAGTTGCTCGTGTCTGCGGCCGACCCGAAAAGTTCATCTTCAAAATGGCTTTTCCAGTCGACAGGTACAGCCATCACCACTTCGGCAATTTCGTCCATCTGCAGGAACGTCTCAAGGCAATAACGGTAAACAGGCTTGCCGCCCAAAAGCATCAGCTGCTTGGGAATGTTTCCGCCCATGCGCTTGCCCAGGCCACCGGCCGGGAGAACCACTGCAAATTTCTTGTCCATGTGACCGCCTATGAAAGGAGATTGGTAATTGTGCGCTTCAAATTAGTTTTTTTACAATCATTTTACGCAAGAATGTGAAACATTTTTCCCTTTAAAAACGTGTATAGAAAATAGCAGGAACACTTTCTTGCTTCAGGCCATAACAAGGCTTGATTTGCGAAACATAACGTGAAAAAGGAAAAAGATGGCTGAAATATCGGTAAAATGTTGTGATAACTTGCAAAATGTAAGCGAATGTATTACATTGTCGGAAAATGGAGGTTTAATTATGGCCCTTTCTACAATTTCCGCAAGAATCGAAACCAAGGACAAGGAACGTTTCGACAAGTTCTGCGAAAAGGTGGGGCTGTCTACGTCCTCTGCCCTCAACTTGTTCGTCAAGGCGGTTCTCAGGGAGAATCGCATCCCTTTCGAAATTTCCCTTCCGGATCCCTTCTATAGCGAAAGCAATATGAAGTTCTTGGAAGAAGGCGCTGCGGCCATTAAGGCTGGGAAGGGGGTTGTTCATGAACTGATTGAAGTTGGGGGGGATGATGAAGAAGAACTGGTTTGATAAAGCCTGGGAAGATTATCTCTACTGGCAGTCCCAAGACAAGAAAACCCTGAAACGAATCAATCAACTCCTTAAGGATGTTGAACGAAGTGCCGAAGATGGAATCGGCAAACCGGAGCCTTTGAAAGGTAAACTATCCGGTTTCTGGAGTCGTCGAATCGATGATGTGAATCGCTTGGTGTACCGAGTTAATGGAGACGTCATCGACGTGATTTCCTGTAAGGGACACTACGAGGATTAACTGACAGTAAAAAAAACAGATGGTTCGTCGCCATCTGTTCTTTTTAATTCTAGCGCTTGGTTTCTGCGCTATTGAATCATTGATTTTTATTCGCCCACCTTGCCGTCGTGCAAGCGATCCAGGAAGTCCCTGGTTTCGAGAGCTACGATGCCGCTCAGCAGAATCAAGGCAATCAAGTTGGGGAATGCCATGAGGCCGTTGAAAATGTCAGCGCAAGTCCAAACGGCGCTTACGGTGAGGTAGGGGCCGATAAAGATGGCTGCAACATAAATCCAGCGGTAGGCGAGGATTGCCTTTTTCTTCTTGCCGCCGATCAGGTACTGCAGGCACTTTTCAGAATAGTAGGCCCAACCCAGAATGGTGGTGAATGCGAAGAACACCAGAGCGATTGCCAGGAAGTAAGGAGCGATGGTTGCGCCGCCGGGGAAGAATGCGAGACCGCGGGAGAAAGCTTCCATGGTGATGTTCACGCCTTCCAGGCCAAGCTTCGGATCCCAAGCGCCAGAAACCACAATGGCAAGGCCGGTCATGGTACAAATGATGATGGTGTCGAAGAAAGTACCGGTCATGCAGACCAGACCCTGACGTACAGGTTCGTTGGTCTTTGCGGCGGCCGCTGCGATGGGTGCGGAACCGAGACCAGCTTCGTTACTGAAGATACCGCGGGCGATACCTTTCTGCATGGCGATGAAGATGGTGCCCACCACACCGCCGGTCACAGCGCTGGGGTTGAAGGCTGCGCGGACGATGGTCTGGACCGCTTCGGGAATAGCAGCGAAGTTCATCATGAGCAACAGCATGCAAGCGAGAATGTAGAGGATTGCCATGACAGGAACGATATAGGTAGAAACCTTGGCAATGCGCTTCAGACCGCCGATAATCACGAAGGCGGAGAATGCTGTCACCAGAACGCCTGCGATGGCGGTGGTGATGCTGACGGAGTTTCCGCCGATGTTCACGAATTCTGCGGCGTTAGGAGTGAGGCGAGCCATGGCGCTGGTAATGCCGTTCACCTGGGTGATGGTGCCGATGCCCATGACGCCTGCGCAGACGCCGAAGATGGCGAAGAGCACTGCCAGCCACTTCATGTTCCAGCCGAAACGTTCCTTAAGGCCTGTTTCGATATAGTAGAAGGGTCCACCCAGAACCTTGCCGTCCTTGTCCATCTTGCGGTACTTCACGGCCAGAACGCCTTCGGCGTACTTGGTTGCCATACCGAAGAAGGCTGCCATTTCCATCCAGAAGAGGGCGCCGGGTCCGCCGGTGCCGATAGCAGTTGCCACACCCACGATGTTACCTGTACCGATGGTGGCAGCAAGAGCGGTGCAAAGTGCGCCGAAGCTAGAGACTTCGCCCTGGCCGCCCTTTTCGTTGTGGAGCATGTAACGCAGAGCGTTGGGGAGGTTTACCACCTGCAAGCAGCCCAAGCGGACTGTAAGAAGGAGGCCTACAAAAAGAATGACGACAATGAGGGGTACACCCCAAACATAGCCATCGATGGTATCAAGAAAAGCGGTTAAAGCTTCCATATCGATCCTTTGGCTACGCGGATTTGCCAAAAGACAAATTCGCTATGAATAAATTGCAGACGAAATGTAGAAACATATGAGTCAATTTGTTGATGCTCAATGGGAAACGTGATGGGATTGGGAAAAATATTCGCTAAAATTGTCTGCTCGTGGATTGGTTTTACATTTTATGTAGGTGCTTTGTTAGCCTCGTGGGAGACTGCGAGGAAATCTTGTTTTTTTGAAATTGCTAAATTTTGACATAGAAAATTTTAAACTATGGAGCTGTGACAAGATCTCTTGCGCGGCTGCCCTAAAAAAGGAATACAATATGTGCGATTGCTGCAATAACAAGCGTCCCGTCCGTGTACGTTTTGCCCCCAGCCCCACCGGTTACCTCCACGTTGGCGGTGCCCGTACTGCTATCTACAACTACTTCTTTGCAAAGGCCATGGGCGGCGTGTTCTACCTCCGTATCGAAGATACCGACCGTAAGCGTTATAACGAAACTGCACTGCACGACTTGATGCGCGACCTGAAGTGGCTTGGCCTCCAGTGGGACGAAGGTCCGGGTTGCGAAAAGGATTGCGGTCCTTACTTCCAGAGCGAACGCTTGCACATCTATAACGAACAGATCAAGAAGCTCCTTGACTCTGGCGATGCCTACTACTGCTTCTGCACCGAAGAACGCCTCCAGGAAGTTCGTGCCGAACAGGAAAAGGCCGGCGTGTCCGTGACCGGTTATGACCGCCACTGCCGTAACATTCCTCGTGAAGAAGCTGAAGCCCGCATTGCCGCTGGCGAAAAGGCTGTGATCCGCTTCAAGGTTCCCGAAACTGGCGTTACCGAATTCGACGACATGATCCGCGGCCACATCTCTTACCAGAATGAACTGCTGGACGACCTGGTTCTCATCAAGCGCGACGGTTACCCCACTTATCATTTCGCAAGTGTTTGCGATGACCACCTGATGGGTACTTCCCACGTTCTCCGCGGTGACGAATGGATTTCTTCTACTCCCAAGCACGAATTGCTGTACAAGGCATTCGGTTGGGAACCTCCTGTATGGTGCCACCTGCCGGTGATTCTCGACAAGAACGGCGGTAAGCTTTCCAAGCGTAAGGGTGCTGCCTCCGTGGGTGACTTCCGCGACCTGGGCTACCTGCCCGAAACTCTGGTCAACTACCTGGCTCTCCTGGGCTGGAATCCGGGTGACGACCGCGAAGTCATGACCATCAAGGAAATGATTGACTGCTTCACCCTGGAACGCATCAACCCCAAGCCCGCAAGCTTCGATGAAAAGAAGCTGCAGTGGATGAACGGCCAGCACATTCATATGTGCGACGACGCCATGCTCCTCGGCATTATGAAGGAAGGTCTGGCTGCCAAGGGCTTCGACCTGAGCGCCGAACCTGAAGCTCGTCTCCTGGAAATTGTTAAGCAGCTGAAGCCCCGTGCACACTTCGTGCAGGACCTGGCAGAAATGTCCACCTACTTCTTCAAGGCTCCGGAAACCTACGACGAAAAGGGCGCCAAGAAGCACTTTGGGGTCGGCTCCAAGGAACTTTGCCAGCAGGTCCGCGACATGCTGGCTTCCATCGAAGACTTCAAGACTCCGGTCATTGAAAAGGAATTCTACGCTCTGGCAGAACGCATCGGCCACAAGGTGGGCGAACTGGTGGGCGCTCCCCGCTTGGCAGTTTCTGGCGTTACCGCTGGTCCTGGCCTGTGGGAACTCTTCGAACTCCTGGGTAAGGAAGAAACCCTCCGCCGTATCGACGTAGCCCTCCCGCTCATGGGGTAACAAATAGTGTTTAGTAAACAGTGGTTAGTAAACAGTAACAACTAACCACTAACCACTAACCACTAACCACTCAATCAATGCGTGTTCAGTTTCCTCATAAGTTGTATAGTCAGAGGCTATTCTGTTGCCGTTGCCAGAAGGTAACGGACCACGATATTTTTGCCCAGGAAAACTATACCACTTATGGGGGCTTGGACCCTCATATTCCGGTGCTGTGCTGCTGTACCCGCTGCACGGCCCTTTTTGTTGCCTTTTCTAACGAATTTTGTTTCTGCCGAAAGGAACACATCAATTCCGACTACGCCAAGATTTTCGGGCATAACCGTGTGGCTCCGGGTAACTGGCTCTACTTCAAGAAGAGTCTTAAGCCTGGTCTTGTAAAAAGTGTCTTCCAGGGCCCCGAAAAAGATATCATGGTTCTGGATTATGGTAGCGGTCCCGAAAAAAAGGTAGAATGCCCCAAGGTGACAATCCAGAAAGAAGAGTCTACGGATGGTTACCGGTTGCTGCCGGCACAAAGTGCCCATACGCTTCTTGGAGATCAGGTCTACCATACCATTCGCGACCAGTTCGGCGTTGCCGTGGGCATGGTGAACGATGGCGAAAAAGACAAGCTGGCTGTTTTGTTAAAAGACAAAACCCTGTTGTTCATTACCTTGCCGTTGCAGGCTCAGAATGCGCCTAACGATAAACTTACCCAGGCGGTGTTGGGCAAGGTAAAACAGGTGTTCCCGCAGGATGCTTCCAAGGTTTCCATTGAAGTGGGGCAGGGTGTGGTTTACCTTAAGGGAATGGTCCGCAACCTTTCCATTAAACGTGCCATGAAGGCTTGCATTAACGGCCTCCCTAAGGTGCGTGGTTGTGTTGACTTTACCCGAATCCAGACGGACTCCTACATCACGGATACTCAAATTGAACGTGCGGTTATCGCCTTGCTGGAATCACCCAATGTCCACCTGTTCAATTATGATGTAAAGGTCCTATTCGGCCGTGTAGAAGTTTCCGCCTATTGCAACGAAAAATATTACTCCAGGGATCTGGAAAATAAGGTGGCTGAAATTTCTGGTGTGTTGGCGCTTCATTGTGCCATTTCCGTGATTCCTGCCGATCAAGTTGAAAATGAAATGCTGTGCAAGGAACTGGAAACGGATCTGGCCTTGCATTCCATTATGCAGGGGGCTGTGGTAAAGGTTTCCTGCGTGAACAAAAAATTCCTGCTGGAAGGTCATGTGCGTTCTGTTATTCAAAAACAGGCTGCGTTCCTGTCTGTGGTAAAGAAGGCAAAGACCGCTTCCATTGAAAACCGTTTAAAACTTCTGTAACTGGAGAAATCCTATGGCAAGTGGTTACGAAAAAATCAATAATATCAAGGGCTTCCTAAAAAGTAAGGTCACTGTAAAACAGCTTGCCTCTTTGTTGAATTGCGGCCCTCGTACGGTATTCCGTCATCTGGATGTCGTTGCCAAGGAAAACTGCGGACTCCGTAAGTTTAAGGAAAATGGCGAAACTTATTATGTTATTCAAACTGACAAGGAGATGAACTTCAACCAGGAAGTGGTTCGTCAACTTGAAAAGGTCAAGAAGAGCCTTTCTGTCGCTAACGCGGCCGACTTGAAGACTATCAAACTGCTGGAAAAGGTGATTGATTCCATGCAGACCACCGATCCCGAAGACTTCAAACCCGATGCCATTTCTACGGACCCGGACTACATTCTGGATTACGGTCCTTTCTGCGATAATAAATTGCAGGATTCCATGGTGAACAAGGTGCTGAAAGCCATTCACGATGGTTCCATGATCCGCATAAATTACACTCACTCCGCCTCTTCTGAAAAACCAGAGACGAAGATAGTGAATCCTATCAAGGTCATTATGCGTATGGATACCCTGTATCTGATAGCCGCAGATGAAACTTATGAAGAAACTCAGGTGTTCAAGAACTTCATGTTCGAAAAAATTTCCAACGTGACGATTACGAATGTTCCCGCACCTAAGCTGCCCTTCGATGCGAAGATCCATTATAAGTATGCTTTCGCCAAGTATACCGATTCTAAAATCACTCCTGAAGATGTTTCCCTGTTGGTCAAGACCAAGTGGCTTCAGACTCAGTTTGAACGTTCCCACTTCTTCCCGGAAGCAACCCGCCGTCTCGATAAGAATGGCAATATGGTTGTGGATGTAAAACTCCGCATCACCCCTGATTTTGTTACTTGGCTCATGGGTGTTTCTACGGAAATCTCTATTCTTAAGCCGGAATCCCTCAAGAATAAGGTTCGTGAAAGTTTGCTGAAGGCTTTGGCCGAAATGGATGCGTAACCATGGAACATAATCTTTCTGACTACAGTTTTGAATTTCCTCCCGAACTGATTGCCAGCCGCACGGCGGGCAAGGGCAAGACTCGCATTTTGCATTGCCCTAAGGACGGTGGTGAACGTCATGTCATGAAGGCTGCCGATATCGTAGATCTTTTCAGGGCCGGTGACTGCCTGGTGGTGAACAACACCAAGGTGATTCCTGCCCGCCTTTATGGAAAGACCATGCACGACGGCGAAGTAGAAACCTTGCTGGTGCAGGCCATGATTCCTGCCGAAGATGGTTCTGCCCGTTACGAGGCTCAGGTTCGCCCGGGTAAGGCTTTTAAGGTGGGCCGCGAATTGATAATCGCTGGCGTTAAGACCACTGTAGAATCTATCAACGAAGACGGTTCCCGTGTTCTGCGCTTTGCCGTAACGCCCGTTGAACTGGAAGCGGTGATGAATGCCCAGGGACACGTGCCCCTGCCGCCCTACATTAACCGCCCCGATGACGAAGAAGACAAGAAGGCTTACCAGACTATTTTTGCCAAGTATTCCGGTGCCGTTGCCGCTCCTACGGCAAGCCTCCACTTTAGCGAAGAGATGCTGCAGGCTCTAAAGGACAAGGGTGTCAAGGTCGCCGAAGTTACACTGCATGTGGGACCCGGTACCTTCCAGAATATTTCTGTAGAGGATTTCACTCAGCACAAGATGCACGGTGAACACTACGAACTTACAGAAGAAAATGCTCGCATCATTAACGAGGCAAAAGCCGCCGGTGGCCGCGTTGTTACCGTGGGTACCACAAGTACCCGCGTGGTAGAAACCATCGCCGACGACAACGGCGTTGTCCGTGCCCAGAGCGGTGTCACTCACGCGTTCTTCTATCCGGGTTATCGCTACAAGATCGTAGACGGCTTGCTTACCAATTTCCATTGGCCCAAGAGTTCCCTGATCTTGCTGGTGTCTGCTTTCTATGGCCGCGAAAACACTCTGGCCGCCTACAAGATGGCTGTAGAAAATCGCCTGAAGCTGTTCAGCTACGGCGACGGCATGCTGATCCTTTAGAATCCAAACGTCACCCTGTACGTCACCCTGAATTTATTTCAGGGTCTCAGGGACTCCCTACTTGTCCTTGCGTTGCGGGAGCGTCCCGAAGTAACCTTGCTGCCTTAGGGCGGCAAGAACTTTCAGCTGATTTTCCTGAGTCTCGTTCAATATTTCGTCTAAAACAAACTGAGGAATTCTCTTCAGTGGCTTAAACTCGTTGGGAACGCCTGAGTAGTCGCTCAACTGCCAGGCCACCATCATCTTCTTCAGAAATTCGCTCCAGGGAAAATTGTCCTTGATAGACATATAGAACTGGGCTGGTTTCTTTCCGTCCTTGCCTTCTAAAAGCAGGGATCCGTCGCGAAAGCATGATAAAAGCACAGCCTGCCGTTCCTGATTTAGGGTGGCAGGCTGCGCGGGTATAACAAGGATTATTTTCATTTTTTGAAGCTAAATTGCCTTGGCTTTTTAGGCGGCGAGTTCGCGGCGAATTTGAGAATACTGGTAGCCAGAAATCGAGGTAATCTTGAGGACCAGTTCGCGGGTAACTCCTGCTTTAATCAACGCCTTGACATACTGCAACTTATTTTCGTTTGACATGATGCACCTCTCTCTTTTTTGACGTTGATATCCGTTTTACATGAAGAAAGATACAATTAATTTTTGACATTTGGCTGTCATCTACATCACATTTTCAAAGAAAAATTTTTCAAAAGATTTCGTAAGTTGTTGATGCTCAATGAGTTGCCGAAAATGACGTTGTTTTAATATTGTGATTTAAATCATTCCAATTTAGACTATTCCTTTCAGGACGGGAAATGCCTTGCGGTATTCCTCTTGCGGAGCCGATAAAATGGTCCCCTGGATCACTTTTTCTCCCATTTCTCCCTGGGCGATAACCTCGCCGGTGGGGGAGATAATCATGGAATTTCCGTATTGGTTTGCGGCGGCTACATAAACCTGATTTTCGATGGCGCGGGCTTTCAGCAGGGTGATCCAGTGTTCCTTGCGAATGACGGGCCAGGCTGCCTGAATGGTAATTAGTCTTGCCCCGGCTTTTACGGCGTCGCGGAACAGTTCCGGAAAACGCAGGTCGTAGCAGATGGCGGCGGCGACATTCCACTGGTTTATTTTGAATAAGCTAACGGAATCGCCAGGGATGAAATCCACTTCGGGGAAGAAGGGCTTTCGCTTGTTATAGCAGGCGGCTTCCTCTTTGCGACCGGGCAGATAAAGGCTGGAATGGTTTTGCATCAGGGGGGCGTTCTGACCTTTATTGGGAACTGTAGAAATTCCAGCGCCAAGGACTGCACATCCAGTTTCGTCGGCCAGTGTGCTCAAGAAGTTGGCGGTGAGTCCTGCATCTGCATGGCCGAAGTCTTCTGCATATTTGGCAGGCTCTTCGGGAATGTACCCTGTGGCGAACATTTCAGGGAGAATGATAAGGCCGTCCCTGGGATTGCATTCGTCTAATAGTTGACGGACTTTCCTGAAGTTTGCGGTTTTATCGTTTAAAACCGCTTCCATCTGTACTAAATAAATCTTGAGCATGGTATACCGAAATATAAAATTTCTAATTTAACTAGTATGAGTATTCGACGCCTTATCGTTTTTCTGTCTGTGGTATTTTTTGCTGTCGTAGCATTCGGTGCTACGCCGACCCTAATTTCGGGTGTGGTTCTTGAAGCCGAAAATGACTTGCCCATTAAGGATGTGACTATTACCTATGTGTCGGGTAAGTCCGTGGGTGAAACGAATTCAGATGGCCGATTTGAGTATACCGTAAGCTCCAGTAATGCATCCCTCGTCTTTAAGAAAGATGGCTTTGATAGCGTTGTGGTGGAACTTCAGGATTTTGCCGACCTGTTCGATATGGTGGTTACCTTGAGTACCAACGTTCGTAGCCTGGGTGCAAGTACCATTGTTGGCGGTAGCGCCGAAAAAGTTCAGTGGGAAGTTGAACGCAAGATTAATCTGGATAAGCTTGAAGATGCTGCCGGTATGCGTTTCGACCTTACGGAACATTTGAGTCAGATGCCTGGTATTTCTGGCCAGAAGGATTTTAGTAGTGCTCTTTACTATGATGGTTCCCGTGCCGGTGATGTGGCTTACCATCTAGGTCGTCTCCGCATTCCCAACATGCGTCATCTGGATGTGGGATTCCCGGGTAACCTTTCTGTGATTAACCCTCATACCTTGAGCGGTATCGAAATTCATGACAACTATGGCGAAGGTCCCATCGGTCAGGGCCTGGCAACTTCTGTGCAATACATTCCCGAACAGACCAAGGGCGATTGGGGCTTGAGAGGAACTGCTGGCATTACCATGAGAGAAGTTGTGGTGGATGCTCCGTGGCTCTTCTGGGATAGTTTCCGTTTTGCATTCCGAATGCTGGACGCAGACATGTTGAAGAACATGGGAGAAAAGTTCTTCTCTGAGTTCCGTAAGAATACCGATGATTGCAAGGATTGCAAGGTGGCTGAATCGAACCCCTATGACCTGAGCGCCATGGATGTTTATGCCCAGTTTAACGGCTCGGATTCCGAAGGAAATACCTGGGCTCTGCGAACCTTGTATAGTTCCGACGAATATAGCGTACACCAGGATACTTCTAGACGCATTGATTCTGTGGCCTTTATCGATATCATTGAAGGTGTGCAGTCTTACTTGGTCATTGGCGCCGAATATGAATCCCGTTTTGGTACCAACTTCCACGCAGGTATGGTTCGCGAACATGTGGGCGACACCTTGCGCGATACGATTGGTTTCCGTAGCCCGGGCAGTACCGACCAGGATATGGCAAAGGCTTTCATCGACAGCTACGAACAGACCCACACAACTCTTAGCGGTGGCCTGGATAAGAAATTCAAAGGTGATATCTATGGATCAAAGTTAAGCGGAGCTCTTCTGTATGAACATCATGTTCTTGAACATAAGTATCCTGAATTTGGTGGTGTTCAATCCAAGGATCATCAGACGGGTGTGCTTTCTGGAGCGGGGCGTCTGAACTGGAAGAGCGACTACTCTCAGAAGATTCTTTCTTTGGGTGCTGTTGCCGATGCGGGTGAACATGAAGCCGCTCCTACGGCCTCTTTCGATTATCAGCAGAATCTTTCTAAGACCGATACTGCTTTCTGGCGCCTTTTTGGTAATGCCGCCTACCGCAGCGACTGGAAACCTTACTTTGATGATGGCGAACTGACGGGACGTCTGGAATCGGGTGTTTCCGCTAAGCTGGGCCTTGGTTATAATTCCAAGTACTTCATTGCCCAGGCTTCTGGTTTTGGTCGTTATTATGCGGATCCGCTGCTGCCCTTGCCTAAGGCCTATGCCCGTTATAATGATGTGACTCCGGTGGATTTCGCCTGGGTAGCCGGTGCTTCGGGTTCTGCAGAATTAAAGACTTCTCACCATTTCTCCATGGCGACAAACATCAGCTCTGTCTACGGTGAATATGAACTGGATGGCGGTAGGAGCTTGCCCTGGGAAGCCAATTCCCGTCTTGATATTCTTTCTCACTTCCGCTACTATCCCCGCAAGGACTCTATCGTGTCTGTAATTTTGACTCATCATGCAGCCTTGCATCGTCCGCTGTATTACTATTCGGTTACCCCGGCTACAGCCAATTCCATTGGCACTCGAGAACTGAAAGATTATCACCAGTTTACGGATTTCTTCCGCACAGACCTTCGCGTCAATTTGGATTTGATTCCCAAGAAGAGTTTCTTCCGTACGGCCAGGTTCTATCTGGAACTTGATAACATCTTTGCAAATCTGGATGTTGAATTCCTGGGTTCCGACAACTACCGCGAACGTTCTTATGTAACTCGTGATGACCGCAAGAAGAATTCTGCTGACGGTTATGATCTGGTTCCCTTTATGGCTAAGGGCTTGGGATTGTACCCTCAGTTTGGTGTAGAAGTTCAGTTCTAGTTTAGCTTGTTCCGCCTTCTTGTAATTTTGGCCCTTTGTGGTATGGCATTGGCGAATCCTACGGATGTCGCCTTTGTTCCGCCTAAGCCCGAAAAACCTTTGCGATTCTGTTCCGCAGTAAAGCAGTGGATTGCCTTTGCCGAACAGGATTCCAGCCTTGTGGAAATTACCCGTATGAAAGGCTTGCGCATGGATTTACGCTATGCGACTTTTGATAACGTAACGGGACATGACTTGTATTGCGGCGTGCAGCGGGCTTTTGTCCGCAAAGAAGCCTACGAGAAACTGAAGAAAACCATCCGTGTCATGGAACAGGAATTCCCGGGAGCCAAGCTAGTCATCTTTGATGCCGCTCGACCTGTTTACGCTCAGGCTGCCCTGAGGAATACCGTGCGAGGAACTCCATATTCCCATTACGTTTCTTCTCCGGCGAAAGGGGGGCTTCATAATTTCGGACTTGCTCTGGATTTGAGTCTTACGGATGCAGAAGGAAACTTGCTGGATATGGGGACTGATTTTGATTCCTTTGAACGCTGTGCGGGTTCTGTAGGGGAGTCTGAAGCTTTGCAAAGTGGTCGTTTGACTCAACAGCAGATAGACAATCGCAATAAACTTCGTTCTATTATGAAAAAGGCGGGATGGGTTCCTCTAGGAAGCGAATGGTGGCATTTTAATGCCTTTACCCGAGATTATACCTACGAAAATTTTGAGAAGTTTGGCATCTAATTTCCCCTATGCTTGCTTTCCTACATACCCTTTAGGGTTGATTTTTGAGTGGTGAGTTGTTGCATATAAATCATATAGAATGTATCTTTTCTATTACATAAGATTTTGAGGGACGCGATATGAATTTAAAAGTTCTTTTTGGAGCGCTAGTACTTTGCAGTTCGGTTGTTTTGGCTGATGATTGGGATTCTGTAGGTTGGGACGACGCTGGTTGGGATGAACCTGCTCCCGCGGCAAAACCTGCTCCTAAGCCCGCTCCGGCCCCAGCTCCTGCACCCGCTCCTGAGGCTCAGCCCGCTCCGGCTCCTACCCCGGCACCCGCTCCTGAGGCTCAGCCCGCTCCGGCTCCTACCCCGGCACCCGCTCCTGAGGCTCAGCCTGCTCCGGCTCCTGCCCCGGCACCCGCCCCTGTGGCCCAGCCCGCTCCGGCTCCTGCCCCGGCACCCGCCCCTGTGGCCCAGCCCGCTCCGGCTCCTGCCCCGGCACCCGCTCCTGTGGCCCAGCCCGCTCCGGCTCCTGCCCCGGCTGCCGAACAACCTGCTACTTTCGTACCGTCGGTTGCTCCCGTAGCATCAGAACCGGCTCCGCAGAGTCCTACCCCTGTGGCTAATGTGGCTCCTGCTGGTGCTGCTTTGGATCTGGATAAGTTGACCGCCAAGGATACCGACGACTTTAACATTTATTCCAACCGACTGCAGCTGATTATGGACAGCGTTACCGCCGCCCACGTTTTCGTACAGCAGATTGAATCCGATGTCAAGGCTCAATTGCCCCCTCTGGCTCCCAAGGGCGAATTTGAAAAGATGGCTGATTTTGAAAAACGCAGAGCTGTCTACGACAAGGAAGTTAAGTCACTTTCTGAAGCACGTTCCCGCGTTGCAGTAAAGCGTATCGCTGAACTTGAAGAAGCGGCTGATAAAATCAGGAAGATTCAGTCTGGTATGTACTCCGATGTAGAAGTGCGTACCTTCCCCGAAAATGCTCAAGTGGTTCTGTCTACTACGGGTGAGTCCTTGGAAGCTCCCGCTAAGTTCGAAAGCGTTGTTCCTGGCAAGTTGACGGTGACCGTTTCTTATCCCTCTTACGAAACAAGAGTTGTAGAAGTTGAATTGAAGGCCAATACCAAGTTGAAACTTGATGTTGTTCTTGAAGAACAGAGCATTTTCTCTAGAGAAGGTGAAATCAAACTTTCTGAACTTCTGCTCAAGAATTCCACAAAGTCTGAAGAGTATAAGGCTCGTGTGGTTATCATCGAAAATCGTATCAGACAGACTGATGGCGAACGCACTCAGATGATCAACAAGTTTATGGCCACTTACCCCAAGTTGTCTCCCCAGCAGCCAAACGAATCATCCGAAGAATTCGCTCGCCGTAGGGATCAGTGGCAAGAAGAAGGAAACCGTCAGTATAGTGAACTGATTTCCCGTTGTGACAAGTATCGTGAACGTCTGCTTCGCGCCATTGAAGTCTTGAACGACTACATGGTTGCTGTTCAGGCGGAGACTATTCGTGCCGAAGCTCCCAAGGCTCAGGTGACCATTGGTTCTTATGATTCTGAAGCTGAAACCTTCAGCGTGTCCGTGGTGGATTCCTTGGATGTCGCAACTCCGTTCTTGTTTAGCGGTGTGATGAAAATGCCGATTGACAAGGCTGCAACCTTTGATCGTTCCGCTCCTTTCAAGACCGAAGTGGAATATCTGAATTTCCCGTTGAAGACTCAGGCTGGCGACCGCTATATCGCAATGTCCAATCTTTACTTGAGCCGTGGCGGAGTTCCCTTTGACGTGGACGGTTCTTTCTCTGTGAATGAATTTGCCAATGAACCTGAATTTGTCAATTGGAAGGCCAAGTCCGATTCTATTCTTGCTGGTGAATTGAAAACCCGCGGCCTTACTGCAGAATATGCCTACGGTAGCGATATGCCTTCGGCTCAGCAGCAGTCTGGCGAGTCCTGGACTTGGCGCGCATGGACCCGAATTGCTGCCGCAGTTCTTATTGCCGGTGGTGTAGGTGTGGGCATCTATGAGAACTCAAAGGCTAATGATGTTGCTAACGATTATAACACTTCTGTGTTCAGCAATTACGAAGAAAAACAGGCTGCTCAGAAAAAGGCTGTAGATGATATCGACCATCATCAGACGCTCCGTAACGTTTTCTATGGCGTTGCCGGTGCAGGTCTTTTGGCTGGTGTGATTACCTTTGTGTTCTAAGTCAAAACGTTTCTAACGAAGAACGGATGCTCCTATAAGGAACATCCGTTTTTTTTTGTATGCGTTTCCTATTGAATTTCCACCTTTATATCTACTCCCATAACCCAGGGTTTGGGGGAGTTGACGATGGGCGAAAGAATTCTCCGCACGGGGGCCAGATCCTGTGTCTTGATGTAGAGTCTGGTCCAGTGTACGTTTTGCACAATGGGGACGAAGGCGTCTACGGGGCCTAATACCATAAAGCTCTTGTCGGCGCGGAGGATGTTTTCTAGACGTTCCACCGTATGGCGTAAAAGGTCTGGGTCCTTGCTGCCGCAGCTGATTTCTACCAGCTTGCAGAAGGGCGGGTAGCAGGCGGCTTGTCGGTCGTCAGTTTCCATGGAGGCGAAACCTTCGAAGTCATGGTGAATGGCAAATTGCATCACCGGCTCGGAGGGCTTTAAAGTCTGAATGAAGACTCGGCCTTGGTCGCTTTGCGGGTCGTCGGATTTGCGGGAGGCTCGGCCGGCTCGACCTGCCGTCTGACTCAATAATTGGTAAAGACGTTCGGTTGTTCTAAAATCGGGGATGCCTGTGCCGCTGTCGGCTCCGACGATTCCTACCAAGCGAACTCCGGGGAAGTCGTGGCCCTTGGCAACCATCTGGGTGCCAAGCAAAATGTTGAATTCACCGCTGCGGAACTGGTCCAGAATTTTTTCGGTGGCACCTACGTTCTGGGTGGTGTCGCGGTCCATGCGGATGACTTTGGCTCCGGGAACCCAGCCGTTGATTTCTTCTTCCAGCATTTCGATGGCTCCGCCCACGAATTCGTAGGTGTCTGCTCCGCAGCTGCCGCAGGGGGTGTTTACGGGGTAGAGGGTGGCGCAGTAATGGCACATGAGAGAACGGTACTGCTTATGATATACCAGAGGAATGTGGCAGTTCTTGCAGTAAAGGGTTTCTCCACATTCCGTGCAGACTCGAACCTTTGAATAACCGCGGCGGTTCATCAGGATGATGGCCTGGTCTCCGGCGGCCACGTTTTCGGTCAGGGCTTCGCGGAGGGCGGGGGAGAGCATGATGCCTTTCTGCTGGCGGTTCTTGCCCATGTCTACGATGTCGATGTGAGGCATGGGTGCCTGGGTGGCGCGTTCCTTTAGCGTCAACAGCTTTAGCTTTCCGGTTTGTGCGTTTGTGTAGGTTTCAAGGCAAGGAGTTGCGCTGCCTAAAACCACAAGGGCTCCATGCTTGAATGCCAAGTGGAATGCTAGTTCACGGGTGTGATATCGTGGGGCAGGGTCCTGCTGCTTGAAAGAAGAATCGTGTTCTTCGTCTAAGATGACAAGGTCAAAGTCGAAGGGAGCCAGAATGGCGCTGCGGGTACCAAGGACTACTTTTGCATCACCGCGCATAATGGACAGATAGCCTTCTCGCTTTTTGGGGGCGGACAGGGCGGAGTGCAGAACCACGATGGGAACTTGCAGAAAGTCTTCAAACCGTTTGGAAGTCTGCGGTGTCAAACCGATTTCGGGAACCAGGATTAAAACTTTTTTGCCCTGGCTCAGGGCGACTCGGGCTAACTCCTGATAAATGCGGGTCTTGCCGGAACCGGTAACGCCGTGAAGGAGGGTGCCGCGGAAACCTGTGCCGTTAAGATCGGCGACTAGGGACTGCAGTGCGTTATTTTGTTCTAACGTCAGCGGCGGCTGGGCGGTAGATTCTGCGGATGGCTTTATGGTTGCACTAGGGGTGTCTGCCGGCAAGTCTGAATTTTTCGATGCGGCCAGGGCGTCCAGGAACTTTTCAAAATCGGCAGGCCAAAAAACAAATAGCGATTTCATTGGCGTGCTTATATAATACCTGGCGACCCATTCCAGATTTTCCATATATCGTTCGTTAAAGGAGAATCCGGATTGGTGAGGGTAGGCGGGGCGCACCTGGAATGAGGGCCGCTGCTGGTGTACCTTGGAAACTACGGCCAGGGCAGGCTTCTTGCGTGTGGCGAACTGAACCCATACAACATCACCGCGTTTCAGGGTGACGCCAACAGGGACTCCGTATGTATAGACATCGGGAGCCATGGGGATGTACACTTCGCAGAAGTCGGTCAGCAGCTCGGGTTTGAGCTTGTTATGAACTTCTTCGGGTGCGTTTAGTTTGGGAATTCGTCTTGCCACGGCAACAAAGATAGTTAATAGTGTAAAAAGCACCTAATTTCTGCCATTTTTTTATTGACAAAACTTTTTTTAGTTAGATTATGCTATACACGAGCCCCCAAGGGCTTGTCTACCTATTGGAGAAATTTATGAGCTTATTTGATTTTGTAAAACCGAACTGGAAAAAGTCTGACCCCGCTATCCGCCTCAAGGCAGTAGACGAAGTCGACGATCAGGACATTATTGAAGGTCTTGCCAGCGACGTGGATGTTCGTGTTCGTACAGCTGCCGTCAAGAAGGTGGCTAGCCTGGATACTCTCAAGCGCATCTCTCAGAATGATGCCGACGAAAGTGTAAAGTCCCTGGCAAAGAACCGCTATCTGGAAGAAATCGTCAAGAAGCTGAAGTCCCTGGATTCTGCAACGAGTGAAGATATTGCACTGCTTTCTGAAATTAAGGATACTCACTTCGCCGATGACTTGCTGAAGGCTGCCGCTACTTGCGATGCCATTCGCGAAGAACTGGTGAAGTCTTGCACCAAGGCTAGCGTTCTTACCATTGTGGCTACCCGCGATGCCAAGGAATCCGTTGCCATGGCCGCTGCCGAAAAGGTGACTTCTGAATCCTTTATGGCTGACATCGCCAAGAGCTCCAAGCATACTTCCGTCCGTAAGATGGTGGCCGATAAGATTCGCGCCAAGAAGGAAGCCGAAGATGGTGGCAAGAAGGCTGCTGCTCTGTTGGCAGGTAAGCAGGAGGCTCTGCTGGGTCAGGCACATCACCTGGCTGCCCAGAAGGATCCTCTGGCTGTGAAGTCTCAGTTTGAAGAACTGATGGCCGAAGCCCGCGCCTTGGGCATGGGTGACAAGCAGGCTGCCCTGGATGAAGTTTATGCAAGCTTTAATAAGTTCTGCGATGAAGCCAATGCCGAAAAGATTGCCGCTGAAAAGGCTGCCGTCGAAAAGGCCGCCAAGATTGCCGCTCTTTCTGCTAGCCTCGAAGAACTGGAACAGCTGGTTTCCGAAAACAAGTTGGCCGATAGCGCAGAACGCGTTGACGCTATCTTGAACGATTGGGCCGAAGGCAAGTCCATGATGGATGCCTCCTTGATCAAGCGCTTTAACAACGCCTACTTCAAGGTTCAGGAAGTCCGCAAGCCTGTGGTGGTGGATGCTCCTGCTGTAGACGCTGCTGACGAATCCGCCCGTCCGGAACTGCTGGAACGTCTGCAGGCTCTGGCTGACACCGACGTAAATGAAACTACCGGTAAGCACCTTCACGGCATTGTCCGCGAATGGGAAAAGCTGCCACTGCTTGAAGGTGAAGATCCGATCCTTCAGTCCTACAATGCTCTTCGCAATAAGCTTTCCGAAAAGATTTCTTCCTTCACTGAATCCGCTCAGAAGATGGTTGAAGAAAACTCCGTCAAGCTGAAGGCCATTATCGAAAAGGTCAAGTCCTTCGACGAAAATGAAGACTTCCGCGAACTGAACAAGAAGGTTCGTGAATGCTACAACCAGTGGAAGGAAATCGTTGGCGAACAGAAGTTCAAGTACCACGACCTGTGGCAGGAATATAAGGCTGCAACCAGCCGTTTCCAGGAAATGCAGCAGTGGGAAAACTGGCGTAACGAACAGGCTCGCGATGAACTGCTGACCGAAATGGAAGCACTGACCAAGGAAGAAGCTAGCCAGAACGTTCTTAGCAAGCTCCGCGAATTCAGCAACCGCTGGAAGGAAATCGGCCCCGTATCTGCAGCAAAGCTTCAGGACTACCGCGATCGCTTCCAGGGTTACTATGAAAAGGTCAAGGAAAACTGCACTGCCTTTATCGAAGAGATGAATGCAGAACGCGTTAAGAACCTGGCCGACAAGGAAGCCATTTGCCAGAAGATCGAAGAACTGGTTGCCAATGCTGAAATTTTCTGGAAGGACAAGTTCAAGTCCGTTCAGGAACTCCAGGAATCCTGGAAGAACATCGGCATGGTTCCCAAGGAAAACGTGGCTGCCCTTACCGAACGTTTCAAGGCCGCTACCAACGCTTTCTATGCTCAGCATAAGGAAAACCTGAAGGCTGAAGATGAATCCCGCGAAGCTAACTACGAAAAGAAAGTTGCCCTCTGCCTGGAAGCAGAAGCCATTCAGGAATCCAGCGACTGGAATGCAACTTCTAACAAGTTAAAACAGCTGCAGGATGCATGGAAGGCTACTGGCCCCGTACCCAAGAGCAAGTCTGACGAAATCTGGACTCGCTTCCGTACCGCCTGCGATGCCTTCTTTGAAAAGAAGCGTGCTCACTTCGAAGAAATGGATGCTTCCAAGCAGAAGAATCTGGAGGCCAAGACCGCCCTTTGCGAAAAGCTGGAAGGTACTAGCGAACAGACTTCCCTGGAAGAATTGAAGGCCGCCGAAGCAGAATGGAAGTCTTTGGGTATGGTTCCCAAGGAAGCCGTAGAAGCTATCAGCGATCGCTTCAATACCGTTTACAATAAGATTCTTGCCCGCCTGGCAGAAGCCGATGAAACCCTGGCTGCCGCCCTTGCCGAAATCAAGGCCAAGAAGCAGGAAATGATCAACAAGGTTTCTGAATTTGCAGAAAGCGCCGGTTCCAACCAGTTGGCCGATGCTGTCCGCGAAATCCAGAAGGAATGGCGTGAAGCCGGTTCTTGCGGAGCCGAAGACATGACTATGTACAAGCGCTTCCGCGAAATCTGCGATGACTTCTTCACCCGCCGTCGTGACCAGCTGGACATTCAGGAACAGGCTCGCCAGAACAACCTTCAGAAGAAGTTGCTGCTCTGCGAACAGGCCGAAGACCTGCTGACCGACCTGAGCGAAGCTACCGTGGGCGCTTCCATGAACAAGGTGAAGCACCTCCGTCGCCTCTGGAAGGAAGTGGGTGCCGTTCCCCGTGAACATTCCGAGAAGACTTGGAACCGCTTTAACTCCGCCTGCGACAAGGTGTTCGCTTTTGGCCGCAAGGATGAACCCAAGGCTGAAGAAGCTGCTGCTGCTGCTGCAGAGGCTCCCGCTGCCGAAACCGCAGAATAAGCGGAAACCTAAGGATAAATGCAAAAATTTAAGGATGGTCCTTTGGGCCATCCTTTTTTTGCATCTAGCAGAATCGGTGTCAAATTTCTAAATTTGGGCCATCATGAAATTTCCCCCTTGGACATCAGTGGATGAAGCCGCCCGACTTTTGGCAGACGGGCAGGTGGTGGCTATTCCTACCGAAACGGTTTACGGCTTGGCCGGCAATGCATACGAGCCTAAGGCTCTGGCACAGATTTTTGCCATTAAGGAACGTCCGACCTTTGATCCCCTGATTGTTCATATTTGCGATGTGGAACAGTTGAAGGATATTGCCAAGGATATTCCCGAGGCGGCCTACAAGCTGGCTGAAGCTTATTGGCCTGGTCCCATGACCTTGATCCTTCCCAAGAAGGATTGCATCCCTGACCTGTGTACTAGCGGCCTTCCTTCTGTAGCTGTACGCTTCCCGGCTCATCCCATTGCCCAGGAAATTATCCGCAAGGCTGGTGTGCCTTTGGCGGCCCCTAGCGCAAACCTGTTTAAGCACGTGAGCCCCACAACCGCCCAGCATGTGGCAGACCAGCTGGCTGATCGTGGGTTGGCGGGTATTGTTGATGGTGGCGCCTGCGACGTGGGCGTTGAAAGTTCCATCATATCCGTGGTGACGGAAATTCCTACGGTTCTTCGCCCCGGTGCCATAACTCCCGAAATGGTGGAGAAGGTCTTGGGCAAGGTGGCTATCAAGGAATCTACATCCAAGCCGGGTCAACCCATGGCCGCTCCTGGCCAGTGCGATACCCATTACCGCCCTCAGGTGCCTCTTTATTACGGCGAGGTTCCTGCCGGATTCAAACTTCCGGAACATACTGTGCGTATTGCATTTGGTGATACCGTCGGGCCGATTCCCGCTACCCTTAATCTTTCCGAAAAGGGAGATATGTTGGAAGCGACCGCCAAACTGTATGCCTACATGCATGATCTGGATTTGCCGGAATACGATTTGATCTTGGTGGACCCGATTCCCAATGTTGGGGTGGGGATGGCCTTGAACGATCGCCTAAAGAGAGCTTCTATAAAGATGCATGGGGGCTAACTGCCCTCCTGGACCCCTGCTCAGAATGTGCGTTGCACATTCTGGTCGTTGAGTTTCGCTTCAACGATTTTTTGTTTGTCAATCCCGAGCCCTCTCGGGATTGACTGTTTTATTTCAACGATTTTTTATTTCTTTTTCAGGATGGCGCGGAGTTCGTCGGCGGCTTTTTGCAGGTCGTCGTTGACGATGATGTGTTCGTACTTGCCCTGAGTTTTAGCAAATTCAACTTCCTTCTTGGCGTTTGCAAGGCGGAGCTGGATGACTTCTTCGGAGTCGGTGCCACGACCGCGGAGGCGACGTTCCAATTCTTCGTCGCTGGGCGGGAGAATCAGGATGCCTGTTGCGGTGGGATAGACTTTGTCAAAATTCACCTTGCCGAAAACATCAAGGTCAAACAGGACTCGATTGCCTTCGGCCAGAGTCTGTTCAACGAAACTCTTGGGAGTTCCATAGTAGTTTCCATGAACTTCATTCCATTCAATCAGACCGTCATTCTTGATCAGTTCTTCAAATTCTTCCTTGGTCTTGAAAAAGTAATGAACGCCATCGACTTCACCGGCACGGGGCTGGCGGGTGGTTGCAGAGATGGAATACTTGATGTCCGGAAAGTCCTTGATGACCAGGTCCTTGAGGGTGGTCTTGCCTGCGCCACTAGCGGCACTCATAACGAATAATTTGTTGTTCATATTCTGCTTTCAGTTTTCAGTTTCGAGCTCGCAACTGCGTTGCTTTCTGCTCTGTTTAACGCGGCTTCGCCGCCTTGTTTAAATCTCAATGCTCGCCACTCATCACTCGTGGCTGTCTACTATTTCTTGTCTTCGATGTACAGGGGACGCTGCTTGACTTCGTCATAGATTCGTCCGATGTATTCGCCCATGATTCCAATGGAAATCAACTGTACACCGCCAAAGAACACGATGGCCGTCATGAGAGATGCCCAGCCGGGAACCGTGGTGGTGGGGTAGAAAATCTTTTCGATAATGGACCAGACGAACAGACCGAGTCCCACGATTGTGGCAAACATGCCTGCGTAGAAACTGAGCTTCAAGGGGGCGGAACTGAATCCAGTAATGCCGTCGAACGCCAGTCGGAGCATCTTCTTTAGGGGATACTTGGAGGTGCCTGCAGTACGTTCGGCTCGATCGTACTTGACTCCGATTTTCTTGAAGCCTACCCAGCACACGAGACCGCGGAGGAATCGGCTACGTTCCGGCAGGTTCTTCAGCTGGTCCACCACGCAACGGTCCATAAGACGGAAGTCGCCTGTGTCGGGCGGAATCTCGATGCTGGTCAACTTGCCGATAAGGCGATAAAATGCAAATGCGGTAAACTTCTTGAAAATGGTTTCGCCGGCACGCTTGTTGCGCTGGGCGTAGACAACTTGATAACCTTCACGCCACTTTTCCAGCATTTCGTGAATCAGGCTGGGCGGGTCCTGCAGGTCACCGTCAATAATGACGACTGCATCGCCAGAAGCCTTGTCCAGGCCTGCGCTAAAGGCTGCCTGGTGACCGAAGTTGCGGCTGAAGTTCACGATCTTGTTGTTGGGGTTGCTGGGAAGTAAACCTTCTACAATTTCGCGAGTGCGGTCCTTGGATCCGTCGTTCACGAAAATTAATTCATGTTCCACGTTTTTCAGTTCTTCTTCAAGAACTTCGTATGTCTTGGCAACGATTTCTTCTTCGTTAAAGACGGGAATAATAACAGATAAAAGCATTTTAACCTAACCGATTTAAACTAGGGAATAAGAACTGCATTTACGAAGTCTACGTGAGTGCAGTCCTTGCTGCCCTTGGGGGTCGACTTCAAAGTTAGCTTTTGGACACCTTCAATACGAACTGTTAAGGTGTGTGCGGTACCATTTGTGAAGACCGGTGTAGAATTCAACACCTTTCCGTCACCTTCAATTTCTACAAAAACGCCGTCACTGCAGAGGGATTCGTCATCCAGACCCACTGTGGTGCGGAATAGGGAGTACTTGCCGCCGACATCGTAAGTCGTCTGGGAGGGGGAATGGGTTCCCAGTCCGCTGTCGTAATTTTGCCCGTCAACGGTCATCTTCTTCCCTTCGATGCTTGTGTTGAAGTGAAGATTGCCCCAGCCTTGCTGATGACTTTCATAATTCAATTCGGTTAGCGGAATGGCGCCACCTTCCTTGTTCATATAGTTAATCACCTTGTCTACCAGTTTTTTCTGCTTACTTGTGTCATTAACTATAAAGCGGAACTGGTTGAAACCGGGCTGCAAGGCCTCCGTCGAGGTGACCTGCTGGAACTCACCAAGTTGGTAAGGCTTGCGGATCATAATCTTGTTGTTCAGAGTAATGATCAGTTCCCAGTTTGCGATGGCTTCGCTAGATTCCTTTAGGGAGTAGGAAATGCTCAAGGTGTCGGTGACGACTTTATTTACGTCTGTGTTTTCATCAACCTCGTTCAAGTTTTTTTCTGCGGGCTGTGCTTCGGTTAGCTTGGGTTCCTGGACGTCAATAATCTTTTGAGTATTGTAGTTCTTGCGACCGTTAAACTTGGCGATTTGAACCCAGTAGTTGTTCGTAATAAGGATGTTCTTGATTCCGTCCATTTCCATTTCGCGCTCGAATACGTCGCAAGTGGTGGGGATGCGGTGTTCCACTGCTTTCTTGTGGTAGGTCTTGCTATCCCAACAATCCAGTCCACGGATATAATAGACTTCTCCCTGGTAGCGATCTATCAATTTCTGCATATCTTCGGAGGACAGATTTCTGGCCCTGTCATAATGAATGGAAGAAATTCCGTAACCGACAAAGTGCCAAGGTCTGCCATAGATAAACATCCTCGGTTTCTTGGGAAGTTCTCCCAGCCATTCTAGGATGGAATGTTCTTCTACGGTCAGGTGATTGCGGTTATACATGATGTTGTTGTTGAAGTCTGCCTTGTAGTGGAACGTCCACCCGGTAAAGCCGAGGGCGACCAGTATCATAATGGCGATCAGAGTGACCGGCGAAGGCTTCTTGTCACTTAGGCTGTTGGCCAATGCCTGGATCAAGTGGGCTATGGGCAGTGCTGCCACGAAAGCCATACTGGGAATCATGACTAGGCTGTAGCGCTGGTTGATCTGGATGCCGAAATCCCCGGAGACGTTTTCAAGAATCATGTAGGTCTGGATATGGTAGAGGAGCAGGAACGCCAGCATTTTCAGATAGAAGTAGCGGCTTTCTCCGGATCCCTTAACGGAATCCCAGACGGCTCTGCATAGCAGGTAGATTCCGCCAACGGCAAACAGATAGTTGAAGTAAGTCAGGAAGGGGTTGGTCAGTTCGCCGTTTTCCTTGAGGGGTAAGGTCATCTCTTGCCAGTTCTTGACCAGGTCTTCAAGGAAGTGGCCGTGGGCGCTGAATTCGCCCCCCTGGAAACCGAATCCCTGGAAGTAGCTGATGGTCAGCAAAACGGGGGTAGAGAATACGGAAAGGATAACGAAGAAGGTGGGGCACTTGGCGCTTTTGGAATCCAACAGTTTGGGTAATGCAAACAGGATGAAGGGCGCAAAGCAGAATACTGTTTCTTGACGGGTCTGGGCGAAGAAGGCCAGAACCAGTGCCAGTATGGCCCAATGCTTGATTGTGTTACGGTCATAGGTCCATTTGAAAACCAGGAGTGCCAGGGCCGAAAGGAAAATGTAGAGGGGTTCCACGGACATGGCGCGGAACTGGAAAAGTACGGTGGGTTGTAGCGCCATTAACAGGGAGGCGAAGAAGGCTAGGAGCGGTTGCCTTGTCCAGGCGACCACGGCCAGGAACATGAGCAGGATGGCCAGAGGAAGCATGGCCAATTCCATGTTGAATATCCAATGAAGATCAGTGCCGAGGAACGGCATACCGATGAGGTAGAGGAATGCCAGACCCTTGGTCTTGAAGCTGTTGGATTTGGCGATGCAGTTCAGGGAACCGTTTTCGAAGTACCCCTGGTTGCAAGTTCCTGATTCCTGGTTGTAGAACATGTTCTGTGCAACAGAAAGGAAAATGCTTTCATCGCTTTGGACTCGATGGCGGGCCTCAATCTGGGTGCCGGCAAAAATGGTAATGGCTGCTGTAAAGACCAGGATGGCGATGCAGTAAGGTTTCGCCGGTAGGATGGACTTGAGCCAATCGCGCAAATCCTTGTGAAGCATGACAAGCAGGGCGATCCCTGCGGCGAGCTGCACGAGGAATAGGGGCATAGGCAATTTAAGATCCAGCATCTGTATGGTGGACTTGTGGCCTACATTAGGTCCGAGGTAAATGAGAAAGGGAATTATGATGGCTACGATAAGACCGACAATGGTTCCACCATGAGCCAGATTTTTCAAAAGTTTCTTTAGAGAATTCATTCCCTAAATATAAATAAACTGTGCCCGATTTTTTTGCCGTTGCGGCTTACCGATAGCATCAATGGTTGCCTATAATGGCGAAGCTTTTCTGTGGGCATGCTGCCGGTGAATTCTTCCTGGAATAAAAGCTGACCGTTCATAGAGAAAACCTGCAAGGTCTTGACTTGCGTGCTTTCAAAATTTGTCTGCGAAAGCCTGTTTCCGGTAACGTCCTCTTCGGCGATTTCAATCCAGGGGGAGGAACTGGATTCAGGCTCCGGTTCCACTTCCGCTTTGCTGCTGGAAGATACCTGGAGATCGATGATTTCTTCATCCACGGGAACGCTGTCCGAGGGTACTTCCATCAGGTCCTCTGCAGTACCTTCCATCAGGTCGATGCTTCCTGAGTCGGCGTCCATATCCACATTGAACGTGATGTAGGAATAGTTGCGAGATTCGGAAATATTGCTAATGGATACCCCCAGGTCTGTGTTGCCCCAGGTGATGAATTTGTTAAAACTTCTGACTCGCGCGCTTCCGGGGAATGGCGTTCTTGTTCGGTTCTGATAGCTTCCGTTTCCGCTGGCTTCTTCGATGTCTACGTGCAGGTGAACGCCCGTATTTACGGCGGCGGAATCCCAGGCATTCTTGTTATAGTCGATATGCCATATGAGCATGCCGTGGGTAGGCAAGGCTTTGTCCCATCCCGAGGAACTGCGGTATTCCATCAAGAAAAATTCGTCGGGATTTTTGGGGCTGGTCACTTGCAGGGCGACGTTGTTCTGGAGGCCACTCAGTTTGACGGATCCTTTTATATTCAATTCCGTAGTAGAAATCCAGCCCAGTGAAAGTCTCTCAAATGCAGATAAATTTGGCGGAACCGTTCCTGCCGCTTCTTTAGTCGTTAGACGGTCGTAGGCTCCGGCGTCCATAAGGTCCCAGGTGGAAGGCGTGAAAATGGTATCGTTGTTTGAATACAGGTCCATAAGACCTAACAGATGGCTGAATTCATGAAGGAACTGCCCGACACCCGATGTTATTTTTGTCGTGGAATCTTGCTGGTTCGTTGCTCCATCCAGTTCGGCGCTGCAGGCGTAGGGTTCTACGTAGTAGGTCTTTCTCAGGGATGTCGAAACCCTGTAGGGACTTCTGAATATCCATTTATGGGGCCAAATGGAAGAATCCTGTTTGGAATCGTGGGCGCCGAAGCCGGCAAAGATCATGTGGACGAAGTCTAGGTAACGGTTGTTGTCGTTGTCGTACTTGCTAAAATCAAAATTCTGTTTTTTAAGAGAGTCCAGCGCTTCCTTCAAGGCGTTTTGCGCCCCCATGGTTCCGTTGCGGGATAGTTCTCCGTAATTGGCTACTGTGTTGCTGACAGTGAATGGACCGACCACGTCAAAGTGGGGCTTGAATATGCCAAGGGAATTGTCTACATAGTAATCTCTGGCGCTGCCCTGATTTCCGCCTAGCTTGTATCCTTCCTGGTTGAGTAGACTATCGAAAACGGCCTGGGGATTCTCGGAAGAGAATTTCACATCCTGGAATTGGACGAGGACGACTAGGACGTTTTTTTCTCCGGATTTCAGGTTGGGATTTACGGCGGGCATACGGAGGGGCGACGGGGTGGATTGCTCCGTATTGGCGCTATCCATTTTTGCCGGGGCGTCCGGATTGATAGGGTTGCTGATTTGTTCGCGGAGTTTGCTGAGGGCGTCTGATTTTTTGTGCGGCTTTCTGGAAGAGGGTTTGCCGTCATCGCCTACGTAACGGAGTACGCCCTTGCTGTCGCGGGTCATGGGGTAGCCGTCAACGGATTCGACGTAATGGAATCTTTCGTCCCCCTTCTTGGTTACGGTTAGGGTGGTTCCGTCGGGTTGTCTTACCTCGTAGTTCTTTTCGGGGGCGGGTATGCTCCAGACACTGGTCGCCAGGATGAGTGACCATACAAAGACCCAGATAGGACAACGAGACGTTTTCATGATAATGAACATAAAAAAAATAAGATGGCAGAGAAACACTCAAACTTTTATAGAAATGAGGTTTTTTGTTTCGTTTAGTGAACGTCTGTGTACTGCTTGGGGCTGAAATTCCCGTTTTCGTTCACGTAGTGGGATATGTGGCCTTGAGAATTTTATGTAAAAAACTAAATTTGGCTCAAATTTTAAGGGCGGCTCATCGCCTATTATATAGAGAGAGGTAAAAAAGTGCAAGACGCGATCGTTACTAAAGCGGCCGACAACGTTCGAATTCTTTCCGCTGCCATGGTGCAGAAGGCTAAGTCCGGTCATCCGGGTGGAGCCATGGGTGCAGCTGATGCTATCAGCCTGCTTTTCGCAGAATTCCTCCGCTTCGATCCTGAAAACCCCAATTGGGAAGCTCGTGACCGTTTCTTCATGGATCCGGGCCATATGTCTGCACTTCTCTATTCCGAACTTGCCCTCCAGGGTAAGCTCAATATGGAAGACCTGAAGAACTTCCGCCAGCTGAACAGCCGTACTCCCGGTCATCCGGAAGTTGAAGTGGCTCTTGGCATCGAAAACTCCAGTGGTCCTCTGGGCATCGGTCATGCAGTTGCCCTGGGTAACGCCATTGCAGAACGCTTCATGGTGGAACGTTTCGGCGACATCCTGAACCACAAGGTGGTCTGCCTGGTTTCCGACGGCGGTCTCGAAGAAGAAATCGCCTACGGCGTGGGCCGCGTTGCTGGTCACCTCAAACTCTCTAACTTGATTTTCTTCTACGATGCAAACCAGGTCCAGCTGTCCTGCCGTTGCGAAGACGTGATGAGCCACGACTTCAAGAAGCAGTACGAAGCATGGGGCTTCCGCGTTATCGACGTGGCTGATGGTTCCGACATTGCATCTCTCCGTAAGGCTTTCAAGGAAGCATGGGCAGAAACTGAAAAGCCCACTATCGTGATTGGTCACACCACCATGGCCAAGGGTGCCATTGCTGAAGACGGTAAGTCCTTCGAAGGTGCTGTTTCCACTCACGGCCAGCCGCTGAATGCCGCTGGTGCTTCTACCGACGCTACCGTCAAGAATCTGGGTGGCGATCCGGCTGATCCGTTCAAAATTTTCCCCGAAGTTGCAGAAGCATTCGAAGCCCGCAAGGCCGAACTCCGCAAGGAAGTTGAAGCCTGGAAGAAGGCCAAGGCTGCCTGGGACGCTGCAAATCCTGAAAAGGCTGCAACCCTCAAGGAATGGCTCTCCGGCAAGGCTCCGAAGATCGACCTCTCCGGTCTGGAACTGAAGGAAGGCGTTGCAACTCGCGTTACCTCCGGTACCATCCTCGGCCACCTGGCTGAAAATGTGAAGAACTGCATCTGCTCTTCTGCTGACCTTTCTAACTCCGATAACACTCAGGCCTTCCTGAACAAGACCGGTATCTTCCGCGCTAACGACTTCAAGGGCGGCTTCGTCCAGGTTGGCGTTGCAGAATTGACCATGGGTGCTATCTGCTGCGGTATCGCCCTCCACGGCGGTCTCTACCCGATTTGCGCCACCTTCTTCGTGTTCAGCGACTTCATGAAGCCGGTGCTCCGTATGGCTGCTCTCATGGGTCTGCCTGTTAAGTTTATGTACACCCACGACAGCTTCCGCGTTGGCGAAGACGGTCCCACTCATCAGCCCATCGAACACGAAACTCAGATTCGTCTTCTGGAAGGCCTCAAGAAGGCTAACGGTAAGTCTGAAATGCTGGTCCTCCGTCCGGCTGACGCTTTTGAAACTGTGGCTGCCTGGGAAATGGCTTTCGAAAACAACGATAGCCCCACTACCATCATCCTGACCCGCCAGAACGTGAAGACTCTCCCCGGCGATCGCAAGGTTGAAGCTGCCAAGTGCCGCAAGGGTGCTTACGTTGTTAGTGATAACTGCGGTTCCGCCCGTCCGGACCTCACCTTCGTCTCTAACGGTTCCGATGTGCTCCTGACTCACGACGCTGCTGAAGTGCTCCGTGCCGAAGGCCTCAAGGTTCGCGTTGTTTCTATGATTAGCCCGGCCCTCTTCATGAGCCAGAGCAAGGAATACCGCGACTCCGTCATCACTCCGTGGACTCCGGTGTTTGCCAAGTCCAGCGGTCTCCCGCTGCTGTTCGCTCAGGTTGTAGGTGGCTTTGGTAAGGTTTCCGGTCTGGAACGCTTCGGTGCTTCCGCTCCGGCTGGCGTCCTGGAAAAGGAATTCGGTTACACTCCGGAAGCCGTTGTTGCCGCAGCCAAGGAATACCTGGCTGAATACAAGGCTAACGTAGAGGAATTCAAGAAGAATAACTAGCTGTGAGGGCGGCGCTTTGCGCCTTCGAGGTGTGAGCTCGCCTTGCTGCGCAAGGCTTTGGGGTAAAGCAAGTGTGAAATCTCTGTTTTATCTTCGGAACCTCACTCCTCTAGGGCCATAGGCCCGACCTCATACCTCAATACCAATATGATTTGCCCGTTTTGCAAGAAAGATAACGACAAGGTCGTTGATAGCCGCGCTATCGGTTCCTACATCAGGCGCCGTCGCGAGTGCGTGGAATGCGGTCGCCGCTTCTCCACTCGTGAGTACGTGGAACTTCAGCCCTTGACTGTTATCAAACGCAACGGGGAACATGAACCGTTCCAGCGCGAAAAACTTCTTCGCGGAGTCATCAACTCCTGCAAGAAACGTCCTGTCTCCGTTTCTGATATGGAACAGCTGGCGATCAACGTTGAAAACGCCTTGACCGTTACCGAAAATTTCGAAGTGACTTACGATCAGATCGGTAACCTGGTCATGCAGGAACTGAAGAAACTGGATGCGGTCGCCTATGTGCGATTTGCGTCCATCTATCGCGAATTCAAGGAAGTTGACGAATTCGTCAATCAGATCAAAACTATGGATAAGTAAGGAGACCCTGTGGGCTCCTTTTTATTTGTTCTATGGCCGACTTCAAGAATCTTCTGCTGCAAGCCCACGAAAAACGTTCGCCTCTCTTTGATGTGACGGATGCCTATCGTGTTGTCAATGGGGCAGCAGATGGCTTTCCCGGCTTGACTCTGGATAAGTTTGGCGACCGTTTTCAGATTCAGTTCTTTGGACCTGAACTGTTGAGTCAGAAAAAGGCCGTTGCCACGGCCATAGCAGACATTTTTAATCCCGTATGCCTTGTGGTTAAGGAACGCCTTTCTCGGGCTGGAAAATCCCTCGAAAACGCCCCTATGGAGGTCCTAGTTGGTTCTCCTGCTGATTCCGTGGGAATTGTTCACGAAGGACCTGCCCAATTCAACATCGACCTGCTGGATACGGTGAATCCGGGACTCTTCCTGGATATGCGTTCTGTGCGCTTGGAAATAGGTAAACGCTGTGCTGGCAGGCGTTTTTTGAACCTGTTCAGCTATACCTGTTCTTTCTCTGTTCATGCACGCCTCGGCGGTGCTGAAATCGCTACCAATGCCGACATTAGCGGAAAGATTCTGGACAAGGGCCGCGAGAACTTTAAGCTGAATGGACTGGATTTGCGCCCGGGAGAATTCTTCCGTGGTAACGCCATCGAGTACGTTCACTGGGCTCAGAAGAAAGGCCTCAAGTTCGACGGCATCGTTCTGGATCCGCCCAGCTTTGCCCGATTCAAGGGTGCGAACTTTAACGTCAGGGAACACTTGATGCCGCTGGTTGCAGACTGTGCGACCATCCTGAACAAGGGTGGCTTTTTCATGGTCAGTTCCAACTACAGCGAATTCAATTTGAACGCCTTTGCCCGCGATGTCCGGGATGCGGTGGCTTCTGTACATGGAAACGCACAGACCGCCTGGAAACGTTCCCAGGACATTGATTTTAATGGAAGCGGTAACACCAAGGATAGCTGCCTGGTGGCAACTCTCGTTGAAGTCTAATCTTCCCCGTTCATTTCAATCTTGAGGTCTTTAAGCTTGCGCCATAGGGTGGCGCGGCTGATGCCTAGTTTGCTGCAGACCAGGGTCTTGTTGTTCTTGCAGACGCTGAGGGCACGAAGGATATATCGACGTTCCATTTCCTCGAGGGTAATCAGGTCGTCGTTTTCTTCGACGGGTGCTGCTGCGGGGGCGGCGACAGTCGGCGTTGCGGGGCTGCTTTCGTGGGCGATGGCAATGGGGCTGATCGGGGCGTTGAAAACCACCGTTCCGTAATCGATAGATTCCGTGGCGGCATTCTGCTCAGCAGATTCTTCAGTCTCGCTGTCTGCTTCCCGCTTGATATGGGGAATAGCGACGGTAGCTTCTCGGGAAACGTTCTGGACGTTTTCGGGGAGGTCTTCGAAACGGATGATGCCCCCCTCGGATAGCACGATGGCGTGTTCCAGAATATTTTCCAGTTCACGGATGTTGCCGGGGTAGGGGTATTTGGTCAGGGCATACAAGGCCGCCGGTTCCACATCTACAATATCCTTGCCCTGACTTTCCTTGTTCTTTAGGATAAAGTATTTAATCAGGTTGGGAAGCGCAGCCTTTCGTTCGCGAAGGGGCGGCAATTGCAGATGGAACGTGTTCAGTCGGTAGTACAGGTCTTCGCGGAAATTTCCGCTGACCATGCGGTCTTGCAGGTTCCTGTTGGTGGCGGCGATAATGCGAACGTCCAGGTAGCGGGCTTCGGTTTCGCCTACCCTGCGAATTTCATGACTCTGCAAGAATCGCAGCAACTTGACTTGGGTCGCAGGAGAAAGTTCGCCCACTTCATCAAGGAAGAGCGTGCCTCCGTTGGCGGATTCGAACAAGCCCTTCTTGTCGGTGGTAGAGCCGGTGTAGGCTCCCTTCTTGCTACCGAACAATTCACTTTCCACAAGGTTCTCGGGAATGGCTCCGCAGTTTACGGCTACGAAGGGCTCGTTGGCTCGCTTGCTGTAGCGGTGTACCACGTTGGCCAGGAATTCCTTGCCGGAACCGGATTCGCCGGTGATGAGGACTGTGCTGTTGGTAGGGGCGATCTTGTAGACCGTCTTCAGAATCTTTCGCATTTCGGGAGTGTTGCCCAAAAGGCTGTCCAGCACCTGAGACTCCATGAGCTGGTTGTTGGACTTGTTCTGAAGCTGAGCCTGGATTTTCTGTGCGGTGCTTTCCAGTAGCGAAAGCGTTACGGGTTTCTTTAAGAAACTGTTGGCTCCGCGGGTGATGGCGCTGGCTGCTCCCTGCCAGTTGCGGTCATCGCACAGTACAAAAATTTCAATTCCCGGGTGGCGTTCCTTGAGGTAGCTCACCATATCCATATTGTCTTGCATCAAGAAAGGAACCTCGATAAACGCAAGGTCTATCGAGCCTTCTTTTGCAATAGGCATGAGTTCGCTCTCGGTACTGCAAGTACGCAGGTTGGTGCCTGCTACAGACCAGGAACGCTGGATGTCGCTGATAAATTTCTGATCAAAGTCAGCGATCAGGATGTTCATGGACTACTAAACCTAAACAACCGATTAGGCGTGAGCCTTGATGATTTCTTCCACCTTGGCGCGGAGAGCCTGCAGGTCCACCGGCTTGTTGAAGGTAGCGGCAACATCGAAGTGCTGTGCGGTAATCAGATAGTCGTCGGCTGCAGTTCTGCCACCACCGCTAACGGCGATGGTACGGTCGCTCATGTTCAGGCGACGGAGGTCCAGGATGACTTCGTAACCGTCAACATCCGGCATGATGATGTCGGTGATGATCACGTCATAAGTCTTGTTCTGGTAAAGGGCCTTGGCGTCCTTGCCGTTAGAGGCTGTTTCGACGGAATAGCCCTTGATTTCAAGAGCGGATTTCAACATCAGGTTGAACTGTTCGTCGTCATCGATAACCAAAATAGTGGACATATTAGTCCTCCTTCTTCGTTTCAGTTTCACTTTCTATATACAAAGGCCAATATAGATTAAAAGTTGTGCCCTTACCTAAGGTTGTATGCACAGTGAAGTACGCATTTCCCTCTTTTAGCAGTCTTAGGGCCGAAGAAAGGCCCAATCCCAGGCCTTCGCCCGGTGCCTTGGTGGTAAAGAAGGGGGCGAATATGCGTTCCAGGGTTCCCGAATCCATGCCGCTGCCGGTATCCGAAATGTCCATCTGGGCGTATTGTCCTGCCGGTACGGGGGGCGCATAGGGGGTAATCAGTTCCTTTTCCAGAATTGCCTGGTGGAGGGTGAATGTCAGGGTGCCTCCGGTCTTCTTCATGGCGAAAATAGCGTTGTTGGCCATGTTGCTTATGATGCGGTCCAAAGAGGCGACGATGCCCTTGATTTTTAGGCTGTGGTCCAGTTCTCGGCTGTTCAGCGTAATGTTGGGCGGAAGAGTCAGCGAAACCTTCTTAACCACATCTTCGATAATCATGTAGGGAGAGAACACCATGGCCGGCGTTGCAGCGCTGGCGTTTCCGCGGATGGCGTTCAACAGTTCTTCTAGGGATGTCTTGCCTCGCTGGGCGGCCTTCAGGGCTTCGGCGATGAACATGCTGGCTTGGTGTCCTTCGGGAAGCATTTCCTGGGCAAGTTGGCAGAAACCAATCTGGGAACCGAGAATGTTGTTGTAGTCATGGGCGAATGCACCGCACATAGTACCCAATTCTTCGAGGCGGGAATGGATGAACTTCTGTTCGCGGAGCATGTTTCGTTCCTGTTCCAGTCTGCGCTGTTCCGTCATGTCCACCTTGATACACAGGGTCTTGTAGGGGGCCTTGCCCTGGATAATAGGAATGTACATGTTGTCGAAGAATCCGTAGGATTCCCCATTCTTGGCCAGCGCGTTGGCTTCGTCCTGGGTAATCTCCTTGCCGTCCTTATCTTCGATGGATGGGTGTACGCGGACTTCGCCCAGTTCTCTTGCATCCCGTTCAAAACTGGTAATGTCCTGAGCGTCATCGCTGGCGCCTTCGCGGGCACCGTTCTTTTCTAGATCCAGCTGATTCTGTTTCTGGTAGACACCCAGTTCGTTCTTGTACCACACTCTAAAGGGGAGCGCGTTAATCAAGGTGTTCAGGACGTTTTCCTTTTCGGCCTTGATGCTGGCTTCTCTATTTAGACGGTCCTGGTAACGGACGAGGTCGTGAGTGTATTCCACATACTGGTCGTTCAACGTCTTCAAATTTTGCTGTAGGAGCAAGGTCTTTGACTGGTCTACAAAAAAGGCGATGTTCAGCACGGTGGTCAAGGTCTGACTGTTCTTGAAGAAATGAATCTTGAAAGAGTGCGTCTCGCCGTTGATGGTAATGCGAATGTCGTTGTAGACCGTTTCCTTGAAGAATTCCAGACTGGGCGGGAAGATACTCTTGATGGAGCGACCTTTCATGTTGGTCGTGGAAATTCCTAACAACTTAGCGGCGCCCTGGTTGGCATGCTCGATTTGTCCGTTGTCATCGAAATAGATGATGCCTTCTTCCATCTTGCTGATCAGCTTGTTAACTAACCAGTAGGAACTTTTATTTTTATAAGATACCGAGGTGTAGTATTGACCGCAAAGAAGAGTGAGGAATACCGCCATGAACTGGTTCCAGATCATGAGCTGCGTTGTGCCCGGTATGAATTTTTCGGGGCCGGTATAGACTCCCTTCAGCAAGGGAATGATGATGTCGAAACAGAAGGCCAGAGCCGCAATGATAGCGAAGGACACACCCATGTAAGAACTGGTCTTGGCCGCCACGACGTTGATGGAGCTGAGTCCGTTTCGTCCCAGTTGATAAATGACGGCTATGTAGCTGGGCAACAGGAAGACCATGTATATAAGAACGAATGCAATGAAAATTGGACGTTCCTTAAACGGCTGGATTTCCCAAAAAGTCAAACTGGTCAAAGCTTCGGGAGCAATCGCTAGCAATAGAGTTAATGCTAGGATGATAATAGTTCCGATGGTGTTGGATAGGGTGCGGAATTTTTCGTGCTTCTTGAACGATACCTGTTCTCCAATATGGTAGCATTCATTACCGACTCTAATCCAGGCGAGAGCCTGGATCCCGAATACAATCTGGCGCCCGATATGAGCCGATGAACCGGGTTCCATGATTCCGCTAAAAAAGAGAATGCCGATGATACTACACAGGTTCCAGACGATGTTAATCAAGATCAGACGACGGAGCGGCTTCGGTATCAGCTGAACCGTCATCTTGTTTCCGAGCATTGTCGGAAAATAGCAGGATAGCACAAGTGCTATTGCCGATAGAATTAACAAGTATGGGGAATCTGAGTAGATAATCTCGGACATTTTATTTTGCTCGTTTTACACCAAACTTTTCGGTTTTGTCGTAGGAATCCTTGTAATTGAATCTGCTGATTGTCTTACTATCCTTAGACAGGTTCGGTGTGAAAATGTAGTCTATCTGAGCCTTGAATATGTAGGCACCTGTTCCCACAGAGCGTCCATTTTCAGACTGAAGGCCTGTTACTGCCATATTGGGCCATTCCAGGTAGAGTTTTATCTTGCCGGCAGTTGACAGATGCTTGTCGGGAGTCAAGACGTACCGAACCAGGGAACGGTTAACATAGCTGCCCAGGTTGGAGTAGATAGGCATGTTAAGTTTGAATGTGAGTGCGTCCCATGCTGCAGATTCCGAAGTGGAGGCTCCACGGGGGACTTCCATCTCGATTTCCCAGATGGCTCCACGAAGAAGATCGGGACTGATTCCTGTTTGAACGATTTGACCGTTCTCTATAAGGTCTAATTTTTTTGTATTTACGTCAAGTGCATAGAATCTTATACCGGACTTTCCGGGAAGGCTCAAGTCGGTAGCAAGGGGTCTTGTCACCTGTTCGCGGAGGTGAATGTCAAACTTGATGGTCGGATTACCAGAACCAGAAATAGGAATCCAGGGGTTGTTCAGCGAGGGGGTGTTTCCGTTCTGGTCCACCAGGGCGCTGAATTCCTTGGGCTGCATACGGAGCAGACTTCCGTCGTTAATGGTAATCTTGTCATTCTGCAGGTAGATTCCCTGTATATGAGAATTTCCGCCGAGTAGCGCGCAAGACTGAATCGTGTTTTGATAGATTGCCGAATCCGCGTCGCCATTTTTCTGGCGATAGAAAATTTGATTTATGTCGTGGATATTTACCGGTTCACTAATTTCGATGTCCAGCAGGTCAAACTTGTCTGTCCTTGTGAGGTGTGCGGACACGAACACGGGACCGACAGAATCCTTTGCGAGAATTTCGTTTGATTCGTAGGATGCGTCTGAACCGAGGTGCTGTGCAACCTTACCTGCATTGTTCATCCCGATGGTTCCTCCATCATAAGGACCGCTTGTGTTACCGTAGCTGAAGGGAATAGGGAGATTCAGGCTTGCGTAGAGACTGTCCGGAGTGAAGGTCAGGGAGGTGCCTGCAACCCACAGAGTTTCCGGCTTTGCCTTGCCGAAGATAATGGATATCTGGTCAGGAATGTGTTTTCTGTCCATGGCTCGGGAGTATTGCAGGTCGATATGTTCTGCAGAGCCGTCTTCGTCTGCGTCGGAAATCACTGCATACTGCAGCGGGATTGGCAGTAACTTCAGAGTTATGGGGAGGATGGGCTGCCCGCAGACTTCAGATACCTTGTTGCCGCTCTTGTCGGTAATGGAACTGGTGGTCAACAGCTGGCCGAACATGCCTTCTGTTACGGCGGAACTGCCATCAGCGTTGAAGGCAATTTCGAATTCCCAAACGTTCAAGGAGTCGTTGTAAAGCTGAGAGAACAAGACGGTGGGGGCCTCTGCCTTAGTCGACTTATCCGTTGCGAAAAGCTGGATGGGCCAGATTTCGCCGGGGGCCGAAATCGGTTCGCTGAACTTCATGTACACCTTATCTGTTTTCGCGGTGTCCATACGTTCCAGAACGGAGATTGACAGCAAAGTGGGTGCGATACCGTCTAGGTATTGAGCTTCCTCGTTCTTGATTTCTCCCTTATAGTTAGAGAGGAGGGCTATGTATCCGGAGGGATTCGTGTTCGTTGTGGTGTCGCTGATATTGAGAGCGAGGACAATGTCCTTTCCGGATTGGCTGACGATATTGGTTGTTGTAAGGGTATCGGACTTATAAAGGTATCTGACCTCGATGAAGGAGGCACTGTCGTCGTAAGCCTTTGACAGGGTGATGTTCAATGCGTCTGGCTTGTTGTCGCAATCGGTGTCTACCATCTTGGCCACTTCGATAATGGGCCAGGGCGGCAGATCCTGAATGAATAGTTCCGCAGAGGCTGGCTGGTACTCAATCTTGGAGCCGCCACTGCTGCGGGCATACATTATGGTCGTGTCTGCAATGCTGGAGGCGACATAGAATGTGGCTTCTCCATTAATCAGGGTGATGCTGGTAATAGAGATTGTGGCATCATAGGTGGCATAGAACTGAACCGTATTGTTGTCTGTAGTCAGTTCCAGCGTAATGCTAACCGTATCCATAAGGGCCATTGTACTGTCTAGCAGGGATACGTGAACTTCGGCCTTGTGGGCTCCATTTTCGCCCTTGTAGGTAACATACTGCTTCTTGTCAAAAACAAGATAGCGCTGTTCCGGCGGGGTTGTAATGGTGTCGACTTCTACGTTGGTCCTATAGATGGCGCAGGCGCAGTCATACTGATTCTGGGAACTCTTATTGGCGCCATGGTTGTGCCAGCTGACCCATTCTACGTAGTTGTTACCGTAACCTAGAATGGAATCCTTCTTGAAGATGAAGGAGTCGGTACGCGGAGAGGCGTCGTATACGAAGTCCTGGGAGACTCCATTCATTTCCAGGTCATCCAGGAAGCCTGTGGGGCTTACGGTGCTGGATCCCACATAGGAGATTGCGGAGTCAACTGTTTCAACAGAATAATGGGGGCTGATAAAGGGCGAGGTGAAATTCAGGGCTACGGTGCGGTTGACCTGGGGACCATTTTCCGGAGTGTAGTCGGGGCCATAGCCGTAGATATGCTTGCCGTGATAGTAAACAACGATGTAGGGGTCTTCCACGTAGGAAATAACCTTGTTGCCGTTGGCATCGGTTTCCACCGCTTCAGTTTCCTGGGCGGTGAAGTAGGGTGCCTGTGTAAGGTCTACGCCTGCGAAATAGGCCGGGTCGCTGCTTGCTGTATGGGGAATGAGGGACCAGCCGCCATCAAAGTCCTTGAAGGTGGCTCCGCCATCCATAAACTTGACCTGGAAAATCATCTGGCCCGAAACGCTCAAGGTATCCTTGATGGTAATGGGCAGGTAGTACTCGCCATTTGTAGGAGTGGGGTTTCCGAAAGAAATCTCCTTGATCGATTTCATGGTTCCATTGCCATTCCAGTTCTGGGTAAGGGGAGTCCAGGTGATTACCTGGAAGTTTGACGATTTACCCAGATAGAGTCTGACTTCAAAATCATGGAAGCTGATGGAATCGTTGTTGGATATAGAAATGAAGAATTCATGGCAGTCTTGCCAGTTGGTGCATTCTGCCTGGTAGGAACTGGGCTTGATATATATTTCCAGGTCGGCGTAGGTGGCGTAGGAATCCGTTGTGAAACTGTAACCTGTGCCGCCGTTGTTATCGGTGGTGATGCCTGAAGAAACGGTAAAGTAGTATGTCGTGCCCGGCTGTAAATCGGTAAGTTTTGCTTCGTGGAACAGAACAGCTCCGCCTTCTGCATTTTGAGCTTCGTTCAGGGCGCTCATGGAGGTGCCGTAATTGACAACGCCATTCATGCGGTCAGAAGACCACCAGTAAATCTTTGCGCTCCTATTGTCGACCTGGCAGATGGTTACGCCGCTGATCGTTGTGGCGGCCTTGGTCATGGTAAACTGGTACCACTGTCCATGATTGTCATCGGTGGTCATATTGCGCTTGGTGTCCATACCTTCCAGGAAGAAGTAGTAGGTTTCACCCAAGGTCAGACCTTCCAAGGTAATGGCGCCGCCCTTGGTTGCCTTTGATTGCTGCACGGACTTGGCGGTAGAAAGATCGGGGGAGGTGTTGTAGAATACGGTTACCAGGGCGACTTCGTTTGCGTCCCAGCTAATAATGGCTTCTGTGTCAGAAATCGGAGTGCCTGCAATGTTGCTGAACAGCGGACCTTCTGCATCGATGGGCAAGGTTTGTGCCAAACTCTGAGCCGGGAAGAGAAGCTGTGCAGAGAAGTCAATGCAAGTTTCTGTAGAGGTGAATTTGCTCCAGTCTTCAATCAATGTCTTTGTGGGTTCACGTCCTCCCATGAGGGCGCCGATGGGGCACTTGTACTTGTAGGGCATTGCGCCTGCATTATATCCATCGGGGTTGGCGGCTCGGTTATGGGGGTGCTGCGGGTTCTTGTCGCCAGCGCCCAGTAGCAGAGAAATATCCCAGGGGTTTGCACCTAATGCATAATACATGTTGTCAAGAGAAACTCTCAGGTAGCGTTCATCCTGCATCAGTTCGTAAAGAAGGAACACAGCGACGGCCGAACCCATATTGTAACGGACAACACCCCAGTCAAAGCCTGGCCATACCAGGTTGTAGGGCGGTGTTACTTGAACCTTAGTCTCGCTTTCTCTGGGTTCTCCTGCGGATCCCGGATAGGTGACTGCGGTGGAATCTCCGCTAGTGTTTGTTTGGATCTGCTTGCGGAAAGCGGCCATGACTCGCTTTGTGAGTGCATCTCGTTCCGTTTCAGAAATGTTGTACTTGGCTGTAACTTGCGGATCGTTAAGAATCAATTTCTGGATCGAGAACAGGACATAGGCAAAAAGATTCTGATAGTCTGTTGCCCAGGAATTGTTGAAACCCGGACCTGTTCCCAGATAACCAGCTTCAAAGAAGGCTAGGTCATATACGGCATGGCTATTGACATTCAGTTCCTTGTTGTTGAACAAGTCATATTTATAGGTCGTGTCTCCGGTTGCGTACCAAAGAGAGGTGGCGGCCGCTGCCGCATCGTCTTCGCAGAGACCCATGCCGGAGTAGTAACCCTTACCATTAAACTGGATTGGATCGGTAGGATCGGTCTTGTAGAAAGTGGCCTTTCCTTTTCTAGCGCAGGCTTTTTCTGAAAATTCCCCTTCCTTTTCGCTTCCGTATTTTATGAATGTGGGCTTGACAATCTTGGAATAGATTGTCTTGGCTGCTTCCAGGAGGGAATCCGAATAATCGGGGTCGTAGACTTTATAGCCTGCGGCAACGTTGGCCAGGGCCGCTGCATAAACGCCGGCAACGTTCGTTCCGATGTCCTTGAGAACCAGTCGATCAGGACCACCTTTTGCCTGAGACTGTTTGTCCTGACGTTCGGGCAAATCCCAGAAGGCATGGTCAAAGTCACTCATGCCCACGGTATGATACATATCGCCTTTTTCAATGAGACCATCTTCCACAGAAGCGTTATAGAGCTTCATGATGTAATCGGTTCCGACTTTGGCCTCGTACAGAACGTCGGGAATGCCATCGGTAAACACCGTGTCGGCATAGGAGTTCCCGTAACGGTCTTCGGCCTTGTCCTGGTAGGTGAGGTAGACCATGGATAAAACGTATGAGGCATAGCCTACGGTTTCTGCAACCTTGAAATGGTCACCGCAATCGTGCCAGCCACCTGTCAAGTCATGGCCTACTCTAGAACCGTCCTGCAGATGGCATGCTCCATGGAAATGGGATTTCGTATTTCCGCAACGTTGAATGCCGAAGAACTTCAGAGAGTTTTCAAGAATGGCGTTGTATATAGACGGATGGATATGGAAGGTCGCTGAAGTATCGTTTCCCACCACGACAAAGTATTCGCCAGGTGTGGTAGGGGATAACTTGGTGAAGTCCGCCCTATAGAGACTTTCTGTATTGGTTGTTTCCGTCGTATCGCCGAATTCATAAACGCTTTCAAGAGAATTAAAAGCTCCGTTAATCCAAATGTTTGGCTTGATGGCGTTAGAACGGATTAGGCTTAATGATCCGCTAAAGGATTCTGCCCCCGTCTTGGCGTCAACGACAGAGAACTTGGTGGCCTTTGGGTCGGCCACATAGGCGTATTTGTAATCCTGCGGTCTAAAACCACTTTGGTTCAGACGAATAGAACGTCGGCCGTAAACGTTGACTGAGTCCTGGTAGCGACGGTCATGGACCTTGTCGGTCCTGTCAAGGTTTGGAAGGTCGGCTGCAATTACACTGGATGCCGCCATGCCTAAAAACAATAAAATTCCAACTAGTTTCTTGAAACTTTTACTCATAAAAAAAACTCCTACCCGTTTCAAATAACACAAAAGAATGTGGTCTTTCTGGACCACATTCTCTCGCTATCATAAGTTTTATAACACCTGCATCTTACTGCTTGATTCGCCTAAACCCGAAGGTCTTGGTGAAGGTGTCAGAACCGCTGATGTCTTCTCTGGTGTCGCCAGCTTCCTTAACTTCCGGGAAGACCGTGCTAGAGGCATGGGTCTTGAACTTGGCGATGTAAGGACCAGTACCAATCTTCTTTCCGTCGGCACTCATGGGGTAATCTTCAGGAGCGCACCATTCCAGATAGAAGGTGATTGTGCTACCTGCAGAGATGAAATCCTTGAGGTACTTGGTGGAATCGGCATAATGGGTGTTAATGACATAGGCGCCGATGTTTGTAAAGATGCTCAGGTCAAAGCCCAAACCGTATTCACGGGTGTTGCCGAAGGGCAGTGCGACTTCGATTTCGAATACAGGGCCTGCGCTCTTGTAGTTAGGAATCGGAGCGGAACCTACCTTGTTGAGTACGTTGTCGCCTGCAGCCAGGATGATGGTCTCGCCAGCCTTGTTCTTTGCGGTCAGACGGAAGTTTTCGCCCTTTGCAAAAGGTGTGCCGCCGTAGTAAACATCATAATTGTTTCTGGACTTGGTAACCGGTTCGGTAGAGACAATTGTGAACTTCACGTTGGATACAGATCCGGTGACGGGGACCCAGGGAGTTTCCTGTCCCGGGAAGTTTCCTGCCATATCTCTGAGAGTGCCGAGGCTTATGTCAGAAACCATGCGGAGGGAGTCGCCAATCCAGATGGCTGCTGCTTCCTTATGCATGTAACTCAGACGGATCGAGGAAGATCCAGAAGAAAGAATCATTGCGAGGGTCGGAGTATTCATGGGGCTGTAGAATACGCCTGCGGCACCTTCGCGGCTTCTTTCCACCACGCGGGGCTGATATACGGTGTCAATCGGTTCAGAGAAGGTCAGATTGACTTCATCCTGAGAACCTCTTTCCTCGTCACCGATGTCGAAGCCTCGCCACTGAGCAGAAAGGAGAATCGGGGCGCAGTTATCATGGAGGTCTGCAGTATTGTCGGAAATCTGGCTTTCAATGGGGCCGAGACGGGGACGCACGGTACCCTTGTATTCGTTGGTCTTGGGATCCTTGTTGGAACCGTAGGTCATATTCTTGTAGATGCCCTTCTCAACAGCCACACGGATGATGGAGTGGTAGAGAATAGAATCCTTGGTTCCCAGGGTGTCGATCTTCGGGACGAAAGTGGAATCCTGCTTGGTTTCGTAGGTAGAGCAGGTCTGCTTTGTCATTGTAGAAGTGGTATCGACCTTCAATACGGTACTGTCGGTGGGCGCGAGCGTAGAATCATCGGCAGGATAAGTGTAGTTCCAGGTAGTATCTGTTTCTACAACAATGATATCCTTGAATTCAACACAGGTCTTCTGAATGCTACCCTTGATCCAGGTACCGTTTGCGGAGTCCAGCTTTGTGTCGTAGATCGTAACGGTTCCTGCTTTGATTTCCTCCCTGGTCCAGCCGTTAACAGGCATAGTGAATGCCTGGTATACTGCCGGGTTACCCCAGTATACATCGATGGTGTCCGGGATGTCCTTGTCGCGGAGAGCCCTTACGAATTCCACGTAGATCTCATCGGGCTGTCCATCGCCAGTAACGTCAGTAATCTTTGCGTACTGAACGGGAACGGGGCGAACGGCTTCGATGATGGTCACGGGGGCGCAAGTTGCGAGCTTATTGCCAAACAGGTCTGTAATGTTGAAGGCCTGGGGAACTTCAGCCTGCTTACCTGCCTTGACTGCGAAGTTTTCGTTTCCTTCGATAACGTACTGCCAGCTCTTGCCGTTGTCATCCGTCTTTGCCGAGACAACCTTGATGGAACTCAAATCCACGGCAGTCTGGTTTTCGTATACGGAGAGAGGCCAGCTCTTGGTATCAACAATATTGACCGGTTCAGAGAATACCAGCTTCAGGGTATCCTGAGCATTCACATGATCTTCGTTTTCGAGGATAGAGACGCTGGTCAACTTGGGCTTTACGCGATCGGTGAGAGCGACTTCTGCAGAACTTGCAGTGCCCTTTTCTCGCATGTAGACAATCACCTTGCCGACGGGGTTAGCACCAACCAGGGAGTCTGCGACGGAGAATGATATTTCCTTGCCTGTAACCGTTGCTGTGGGAACTAGGGTGAATCTATCGCCTTCGGAGGAGCCTTCAGATTCCATAACCACAATCATACTATCCATGATGATGTCGGTGCCGTCAAAGGAGGCGTTGTCGAAGCTTACGGTCAATGTTGCACTTGTCAGGGCATCGCCAGTCAAAGTACAGACATTGTTCTGCACGACTGCTTCCTTCGGGGTCGGCTTGGTGGCTTCAGCGTAGAACCAGGCAGAATCGCGGTCATCTTCATCTTCTGCGTCGACGTATTTCACCATGATGGTGTCGCCGCCGTAGAACGGAATGTGGGGGAGGCCTCCTTCGCTAGCAGAGGCGTTGAGCATATCGCTGCTGAAGTAACCGAGATTTTCGTCAGTTCTCTTCAGGGTTACAATTGCGGAATCCTTTGTGCGGGAATTATGCACAGAAACGGTTACCGTTGAATTGTTGCGGTTGTCCTTGTCGCGGAGTTCGATATGGAACTTGTTGGAACCATCGATCGGAGCCGGACTAGAGACGGAATTTCCATCCTGGGCAATGAGCAACAGAGAACTCTGAGTGCGGTCACCCTTGCTGAACTGGATGTAGTAGGAACGGTTGATAAAGGCGCAACCACCGTTTTCTACGCAGTAGGAACATGACGGATCCGGGCCTGCAAATACGGTAATGTCAACCTTGTTGGTACCGATGGTCAGCTTGACCGGAATATCCAGGGCATAACGACCGGTAGAATTGTCGTAAATGGCTGCCTTGGCCAGCTGTTCGTTGGTCAGCGCGACACCGTTTACCCAGATGGAATTCACGTAACCGCTTTCGGTGATGAATGCCTGACCCTTGACATGCATGGTGCTGGTGGTAGAGTCAATCTGGATGTAGGAACCGTTAGATACGTTGAAGGGGGCGTCAAAACTCATCGTGATTTCGTAGTTGGCGCGCTTGTTAATCATTTCGTCGTAAGAGGGGCTAAAGCCAGAAATGAATTCGCCCTTGCGGTAAACTGCAATGTAGGGGTTCACAGGAGCCTGTTCAATATCGCCCTGGTCCTTTTCCCAGGAAGGAACACCTGCGTAGTCGGCACCGTCAACTTCACGAGAGTGGGCCGTCCAGGTCCAGTCCTTGGTATTGGGGATGAGGAAGCGCTTCTTGCCAGGAGTACGCAGTGTTTCGCACATGTTGTTCTGATAGATACCAGAAGAGAAGCCTACGTCAACACGCATACGAGAAGAGGACTTGATGAGAGTTCCGCCCAGCGGGATAGGAATGTACCAGTCGTATTCTCCCGTTGCCGGGTTGTAGGTGTCTTCCAGCTTGACAGGAACGGCATGACGCAAGTAATAGCGGAGAGAGTCGTCAACGTTTTCGCCTGCGGCATTTACGCAAGGTCTGTTGAAGCCTGCTTCATCGTAAGCCTGGCAGATATCGGAGTCGATCAGCAGCGGGCAAGTACCCGGCTGGTTGTTCACGCCAGGAACAGCTTCGATTTCTTCGGGCTTTGCAGTCACGTAGAGACGCAGTTCGATATTGTCGAATTGACGGTCTTCATTATTGATAAGGTTCAGGTTCAGGAAGTCCATTCCACCGAATTCATACTGATAGACGCTGACATCAAAGTTGTAGCGGGTAACGGGGGTGGTGAACTTGAGGGGCTGACCCTTGTCGTCGTTGCAGCGGATGGAACCGTTACTTTCGACGCAGTAATAATAGGTAGTCTGTTCTTCCAGGTCGCCGAACTTGACGTAATGGAAACTGGTGGGGATGCCGGAAACGTCAGCGTTGCCGACGATGTCGCAACTTTGGGCTGCTGCACCCGGGCAGATCATCTGGTCGTAGGGTTTGACTTCGGTATCCCAGTATACCTTGGATTCGTACTGACCGTTAGGAGTGTACCACATGACTTCGGCGGTATCTGCAGTCAGGTTACAGATCTTGACGTTCTGGATATCGGCATCGCCCGGAGGGCTTACGAGCGTCGTGAAGGAGAAGGGGGTGCTGGTGCTGTCTACAAGCCACTTGGTGGTGTAGGCTTCACTACGTGCGTTAATGGAAATGACCTTGAAGTAGTAAGTGGTTCCGTTCTGGAGTTCAGTCAGGTTGAATTCGTGAGTGACACTGTTGATGGTGTCCTTGACCGGAGTATTGAAAGGACCAGTTTCGTTGGTGCTGTACAGAATCATTGCGGGGCCGCGGACATCCTGGCCAACCTTGATGATTGCGCTGTTATAGCCGACGTAACGAATTTCCACATTGATTTCGGAAGGTGCGCGGTTGCGATCTTCTTCCTTGATGGCGGCAGAGGCTGCGGCAAGGAACATTGCGGTTGCGTCGATACAGGTTTCAGACTTGTAGTAGTCTTCCCAGCTCAGGGTAGACGGATCCCATTCGTTGTCGCCTTCGGGAGGAACACCGCCGAACAAGGCGCCTACAGGGGGCTTATAGGTATAACCAGCACCCGGCATGTTCTTGCCTTCGGGGTTTGCTGCACGATGATGGGGGTGGTTGTCGCTCTTGTCGCCCACGCCGATCATAAAGGAAATATCCCAGGGGTTCACACCGAAGAGGTAGTTCAGCTGGTTGATACCGAGCTGCTTCATCTTTTCGGAATTCCAGTTCTGAACGCCCTTCTGGGGAAGTCTAACTCCTTCCAGGTCCTTGGTTACGTCTGCGTATGCGAACACGTCAAAGATGTTGCCTGCCTGGTAGCGGTTGTAAATCCAGGCCATCTGAGTCTGCATCTGGTACCAGAGGTCGCTTGCAGAAACGTTCTTGGTTCCATCGCTGGGGTTCGGAATAGGAATAGAGGTGGAGCCTGTGCCGGAACGGGCTGCTACGTTGTTAGCCAACATGAAGGCGACGTTTTCTGCATACCAGAGACGTTCGTCGTGAGTGATTCCGTAATGGGTAGAAATACTGTCGTTCTTGAGGAGGAGCTTGTAGAAACCGTACAGGGCGTAGGTCTGAACGTTTGCCCAGTCGGTGTTACTGCTCTTACGCATACCGTCACGCTTGGCTGCCATCCAGCCACCGCGGAAGAAGCCTACGCCAGGTTCCTGATCGGTACCGATGGTCTTGTCTTCTACGGCATCGTTAAGGTACTTCATACCGGAATCGGGGTAGGTTCCATAATGCAGGGCTACTGCTGCGATACTGATATCGTCGATGTAGGAGTTGCTTCCGCTATAGGCGGGAGTGCCCCATTCGCCCTTTTCCTTGTTGTTGTTGAACTTCAAACCATTGCCGTAGGTCGGCTGGTCCAGAGCGAGAGCTCTTGCGAATTCATAGATAGCTACGGCTGCCATCTTACAGGAGTCGGCGAAAGCCTTGTCGTAGAAGGCGTATTCCTTACCGAGAATAGCGAGACCTGCTGCAATTTCACTAGAAACGTTGGCGCCCAGTTCACCCAGACGGACGTCACGTTCATGAGGACCTCCTCTACCCTTCAAGGTTGCGGGAAGGGCGTCCTGGTTTTCCGGTCTGCCCCACCAGCCGTGGTCAGCGCCGAAGTTACCCACAGAAACAGGCATATTGTCTACAATGCCGCCAGCTACGCGGTAAGCTCTCAGGAAGTAGTCTGCACCATGCTTGGCTTCGCGGAGAATGTCGGGAATACCGTCGGTGTTGACTGTTTCGGCGTGGTTGTAGGCGTAGTTGTCATCGTCGCGATCCGGGTTACCGGCGGCGGTAATGGCAAGAACCATGAATGCATAAGCCTGGGTGTAAGATTCCTTAAGATGGTCACCGCAGTCGTACCAGCCACCTTGGAGGTCGCCTTCCTTGGGGGAGATGGGGGTTGCTGCTGCACCAGCGGTAATGTTGTTGACCACGGGGCCACCACCATCCTTGGTATGGCTGGGCTTGTGGAACCAGGATTCAGAGTTACCGCTTCGGTTGACGCCGTAGAACTTCAGCAAGGCGTCGCGAACCATGGAGTAAACGCGGGGGCTGATGATGAATGTTGATGAGTACTGCTTGAGGACCTTCACGCGGTAGCGGGTGTCCTGGGCGAGGCCACCGGCAAGCTGGGTCAGGTTACCGATACAGACCTTGCCTTCGGGAGCGTCGGCAGAGGATGTATAGCGGCCCTGGTTGGCTGTTGCGGCGTCGGTACCAGCCTTAATGTTCCAGGAAGAGGTCGTTGTCAGACCAGACGACATGAAGGTACCACCCTTGGCCACTTCGTTACCATCCAGGTCAACGACGGAATAGGTTTCGGTACAGTTTCCGTCAGAAACGTAGTAGAACTGCATTTCCGGATCGTCGGGCAGGTAGCCTGCCTGGTTAATACGGATACGACCGATGCGGAGGTTTTGCGCGTCGCGGAATGCCTGGTTCAGGGAGTCAGGAATCAGTCCGTTGGGAACGAAGTCCTGAGGCATGGAACCGACTGCGGGCACAGTATTGTGCTTCTTTGCGTTGGGCACGTACTTACTAAAACTCTGTACGGTACCGCCTTCATCAGTAGCGGCGGTATCCCACGTCATCGGCCAAATAGGTCGAATCAGATCGTACGGGGTCGGTTGCTCCTGTTCTACAGCGAACAACGCTGTCGCTAGCAACAATACGGGTACAACAAAAAACGGCATAAAGCCTCCTTTAGAAAAAAATCCCATCAACACGGGAACAAGATAGCCTTTTTTTCGTGACTTGTTTCACCGAAAAAAAATTACAAAGACTAAAAGGTGAAAAAACGTGTTTTTTATCTATATTTACATGCATGACTGTGTTTGGCAATCTTACAAAAAACTTTTCTTTAGTGGCGGCCGGTCTTGCCTTTGGTTTGGCGGCATGTGGCGAAGATGCTACAAGTGCTAACGAACCTTCTCACGAAGCCAATGTTTACTCCAGTGCCGGAGTAGATGTTGTGACTAGTTCCAATTCCGACGCTACCCCTGATTCCGGTTCTGACGTTGGTCCGGCCTCTTCCGCTGCGCAACAGCAGGCAAGGTCCTCTTCCGCCAAGAAATCCGAAACCGCAAGCTCTGACGAAGTGCTTAACGAACCCTCTGGCGTCGTGAACGGATCCTGCTCTCCTTCTACAGACGTTATTCAAAAAGGTGAAATTGCCACTTGGTCCTTCTATCGTGAATCCGGCGATGTCTTCGATGCGATCATGTCTCCCTTCGTCTGGAAGTTCCCGGAACTGAATAAGACTGTTTCCGGTAACGGCATGAATTCCGTGAACATCACCTATACCGAATCCGGCATCTATACTGCGACCCTGAATGTCGATGGTAGCGAAGTGCAGTGCGGTTCCTTGCAGGTTCAGGGCGTGCCCATTGTGGTGAAATCCTGCTCCGCCGAAAAGGCTTCTGTCAATGCTGGCGAAACCATGAGCTGGAATGTGGTTGCTGAATCCGAATCCAAGATTACCGGCTATAGCTGGAGTTCCGATGATGGTGCTATTTCTGGATCTGGTGCCTCGGCTTCTATGACCGCGACTGGCGAAATGCATAAGAAGTCTGTTAAGGTTTCTGTGTCCGTCACCAACGAAGACAAAACCGTGCAGACCTATAGCTGTGACCCGGTTACCGTGGTTGACCCCAATCAGGTTGATGTGGTTATGGCTCACTCCATGGCAGACTCTTCCAAGGCCTTCCCGGGTGGCGAAACCATCGTTGCCCAGTATCCGCCTCAAGCTGTTAACTGTGGCCTGGTCTGCGGTGGTAGCGGAAATGGAATCCTTCTGAATATCGATGGCGAAGAATACACCATTGACTACTCTGCAAACCTTACTCCTGCTGCTTGTACCGACGGTTCTGCCGCCGGAACCAAGATCACGGTTAGCGCTTCCATGAACGTACTTTGCTACGTCACTTACTAGTATATAGGTGAAAGCGGAAAGGTAAAGCAAACCTTATGGACAAGGGCCCGGTGTTAAACCGGGCCTTTTCCGCATAAAGAAAACCGCTGTCATGCAGGAGGTTTCGTTAATGCTTCCTGACGCTCATAAAATAAACGTCATAATGAATTGGCGAAAAAAAGCACCTCCCTAGCGGATCGTGGCCCTCCTTTGTCTCATCTAGCGAGATTGGGCCAAGACGCAGGCACTAGACCAGTCTTTTTATGCGAACGGTCAAAAACGCAAAAACCTGCCTTTGGGGACAGGTTTTTAGCAGGGGAGATTTTAAGGGGGGCGTAGCCCTCCTTTGTCTTGTACCGTGAATAAGAAAAGACTCCGTGATAAGCGGAGTCTTTTCTTATGAGAGTGTGCATTGACGCAGGTACTAGACCAGACGTTTTATGCGAACGGTCATTAATCCTTGCCGGTGAAGATGATGACGAGGACGGATGCAACGAATGCTGCAGAGACAATCAGGAATTCCCAGGGATTTTCCATGATGGTGGTCTTTGCAGAACCCATGGATTCGGATTCCATCTTGGCGCGTTCTTCAGCTTCAGCCTTTGCCTGAGCTTCGGCAGCCTTCTTTTCGGCTTCAGCCTTAGCGAGAGCAGCAGAATCAACCGGTGCGGGTTCTGCCTTAGTTTCGAGAACTTCAGCCTTTGCAGTGTCAGCGGCAGGAGCAGCTTCAGCAACCGGTGCGGCTTCAGCAGGAGCGGCTTCAGCGGCAGGTGCGGCAGCGGAATCAGTTGCAGCTACGGCTTCGGCAGGAGCAGCTTCAGCAGCGGGAGCGGCTTCGGCAGCAGGTGCAGCGGCAGCTTCAGCAGCGGGAGCGGCTTCGGCGGCAGGAGCAGCTTCAGCCTTTGCTTCGGCAGCAGGTGCAGCAGCTTCAGCCTTCGGTGCTTCAGCGGCAGGAGCGGCTTCAGCCTTTACTTCGGCAGCGGGAGCCGGTGCAGCGGCGGGTGCAGCAGCGGCAGCGGGTGCTGCAGCTTCAGCAGCGAATGCAATTGCAGAGGCAAACATAGTTGCCAGCATCAGATTCTTCATCTTCATAGGATTCCTCTTTATTTAAAAACTTTAACATTCCAAAAAATAACTCATATTGAGCCGTTTTGATGAGTTTTATGAAAAAAAAGATACAAAAATACCTCAAAAACGTCACCAGACCATCAAATTTTACCTTTGGAGAGCGGCCTAACCGCATTTTGATGCTGTCGGCGACTGGCGGAGGCGGTTCAGATAAAAGTGATGAGTGATGAGTGATGAGTGATGAGTGATGAGTGATGAGTGGTGAGTGGTGAGTGATGAGTGGTGAGTGATGAGTGGTGAGTGATGAGTGGTGAGCGGTGAGTGATGAGCGGTGAGTGATGAGCGGTGAGTGATGAGTGATGAGTGATGTGCTGAGGGGGGGATCAGATATGAATAGCTTATAGTTTAAAGTTTAAAGTATAAAGAATAATGCTCGCGCCTCGTACCTCGTATCTCGTACCTCTCTGCGGCACTTCACTGTTCACTATCCACTCTATAGTTAGCGCTCCCGCTCCCAATGTCCAAACTGAATAGCTTATAGTTTAAAGTGTAAAGAATAATGCTCGCGCCTCGTACCTCACACCTCACACCTCGTACTTCTCTGCGGCACTTCACTGTTCACTATCCACTCTATAGTTAGCGCTCCCGCTCCCAATGTCCAAACTGAATAGCTTATAGTTTAAAGTTTAAAGTATAAAGAATAATGCTCGCGCCTCGTACCTCACACCTCACACCTCACGCCTCGTACTTCTCTGCGGCACTTCACTGTTCACTATCCACTCTATGGTTAGCGCTCCCGCTCCCAATGTCCAAACTGAATAGCTTATAGTTTAAAGTTTAAAGTATAAAGAATAATGCTCGCACCTCGTACCTCACACCTCACACCTCGTACTTCTCTGCGGCACTTCACTGTTCACTATCCACTCTATAGTTAGCGCTCCCGCTCCCAATGTCCGAACTGAATAGCTTATAGTTTAAAGTTTAAAGTATAAAGAATAATGCTCGCACCTCGTACCTCGTACCTCACACCTCACAGCTGTTTCTTTTCGCTTTAATCTTTCCGCTTTCCGCTAATATTATGTAATTTTTCCCATGTAACTTTAACCCTACGGGTAATTACGAGTTATGAATTATAAAGTATGAATTATGAGAGGAATAATCGCAGCTGCGCTGCCTGGTTAAATCTTGTAATTCGTAATTCGTAATTTGTAATTGCCGAAATCATGAGGCATATTTATGGCATTCAAGTACGAAGCAACCGTACAGCACACCGGTGACACCACCGAATACGTCAACTTGGGCAAGGAAGGCGTTTCCGTAGCCGAATTCGAAGGCAAGAAGATCCTGAAGGTTTCCAAGGAAGCCCTCACCAAGATCGCCCAGGCTGCTTTCGAAGAAGTCAGCTTCCGTCTCCGTCCGGCTCACACCGCCAAGGTTGCAAAGATCCTCCAGGATCCGGAAGCTTCCGACAACGATAAGTTCGTTGCTCTTACCCTCTTGAAGAACGCATGCGTTGCCGCCAAGGGCGTGCTCCCGTTCTGCCAGGATACCGGTACCGCCATCTGCGTTGCCCACAAGGGTCAGCAGGTCTGGACTGGCTGCGATGACTTCGAAGCCATCTCCGAAGGTATCTACAATGCCTATACCACCAAGAATCTCCGCTACAGCCAGATCGCTCCTCTGACCATGTACGAAGAAAAGAACACCGCTTGCAACCTCCCGGCCCAGATCGACATCCACGCCGAAGAAGGTGCAGACATGAAGTTCCTCTTCGTCGCCAAGGGCGGTGGCTCTGCCAACAAGACTTACTACTGGCCCATGACCAAGGCCCTCCTCACCCCGAAGAACTTGGAAAAGTTCATCTCCGAAAAGGTGAAGACCTTGGGTACTGCTGCTTGCCCGCCGTACCACCTGGCTATCGTTATCGGCGGTACCTCTGCCGAAATGAATACCCACACCGTTAAGCTGGCTAGCTGCGGTTACTATGATGATCTTCCGACCACCGGTTCCGAAGGCGGCCGTATGTTCCGCGACGTGGAAATGGAAGAAAAGGTTCTCCACATCTGTCAGAAGACTGGCATCGGCGCTCAGTTCGGCGGTAAGTACCTGGTCCACGACGTTCGCGTGATCCGTTGCCCCCGTCATGCTGCAAGCTGCCCGGTTTCCATCGGCGTTTCCTGCTCTGCTGACCGCAACATCAAGGCTAAGATCGACGAAAACGGTCTGTGGCTCGAAAAGATGGAACACAATCCGGAACAGTACCTGCCGAAGGGCGAAGCAAAGATCGCCGCTGCAGTGGAAATCGACCTTGATCGTCCCATGAAGGATGTCTGCGCTGAACTGACCAAGTACCCGGTTGCAACTCGCCTGAACCTGAAGGGCACCATGATCGTGGCTCGCGACATGGCTCACGCCAAGATCGCAGAAATCCTGGACAAGCAGGAAGCTGGTCAGGAACTTTCCGATATCGAAAAGAAGGTTCTGGAAGTTGTTTCCAACCACCCGATTTACTACGCCGGTCCGGCTAAGACTCCGGAAGGCATGCCCACCGGTTCCTTCGGTCCTACCACTGCTGGCCGTATGGACCCGTACGTCATGCGCTTCCAGAGCAAGGGCCACTCCATGATCATGGTGGCTAAGGGAAACCGTTCTCAGGATGTTACGGACGCTTGCCAGAAGTTCGGTGGCTTCTACCTGGGCTCCATCGGTGGTCCGGCTGCAATCCTCGCTGAACAGAACATCCTGTCCAACGACATCGTGGCCTTCCCGGAACTGGGCATGGAAGCAATCCGCAAGATCACCATTAAGGACTTCCCCGCCTTTATCTTGGTCGACGATAAGGGTAATGATTTCTTTAAAGGTCTGCTGTAATTGACGACGCGCGAAAGCGCGGTGTCACCCCGAGCGAAGTCGAGGGACCTAGCATAAAAACAACCCCGTCGGAAAAATCCGGCGGGGTGTTTTTTTTAGAGTGTCATTGCGAGCCGAAGGCGTGGCAATCTTTTAGAAGGCAAACTTAAATCACTTTCTCTGTGACTACTCGCCATTCGCCGGGCTGCAAATCTGCCAGGGGAATGTTTCCGATTTTTACGCGGACCAGACGTAGGGTAGGGAAGCCCACTGCGGCGGTCATGTGACGGACTTGACGGTTTTTTCCTTCAATGAGAGTCAGCTCTACCCAGCTAGTGGGAATGTTGGCGCGGAAACGGACCGGCGGATTGCGGTCCCAGATCCAGTCTGGTGCTGGCACGATGCGGGCCTTGCAGGGCTTGGTATGATACCCCTTGATGTCTACTCCGGCGGCGAGGCGTCGCACGGCTTCTTCGGTAATTTGTCCGTCAACTTGCGCGAGATAAGTGCGAGGATGTTCGAACTTGGGGTCCAGAAGTTTCTTGATGAGCTTGCCGTTATCGGTCAGCAACAAGGCGCCTTCGCTGTCATGATCCAGGCGGCCAGCAGCGTACACTCCGGGCGGAAAGCCGAAGGTGTCCAGAGCGGGGTGACCCGACTCCGGCGTGAACTGGCTTAATACGCCAAAAGGCTTGTTGAACAGGATGACGGTAGACATTGACTCAAATATAAAAAAGCTGAACTCATAAAAGAAAAAACTCCGTTCGATTCTGAACGGAGCTTTTTTATTGGTGGAAGAATTCTAACGAATGGAGATAATGTGGTTAACGCGATTTATACGGACCATGTATCTTCCAGAATTGGGAATGTCGGTTACGATCCGTTCGCTGTTAATCATGCCGGCTTTTAGTGGGCGGCCTTGCATATCGAAGATGGCGAATGACTTGCCCTTGGCGCCTTCGATGGTGACGGCGTGACCATTTGCAGTGATGGTGTGTTTGAAGTTTGTGGTGGCTGCGATGGCCTGGGTTTGACTTTCTGCGGAACTGCTAGTCGGTTCTGCATCCTGCTCGCTGCTGGAGAAATCTTCGACGGGCTCGCTGCTGGATGAATCTTCTTTGGTTACGCTGCTGGAACTTTCCGGATTCTTGTTGTTTTCGTCTTTTCCGTTTTCGTCGGTCTTGCCGCTTTCTGTTCCTGCAGTAACGGTGATTGTTCCGCTCTTCGTTGCGGTGGAGTTGCCGCCTGTGGTGGTGATGGTGTACTTGTAACTACCTGCGGCTGCGTTTGCAGAAACGGTTCCCGAAATGTAGAAGTCGGAACCCTTCAATGTTCCGCTGACGCCCTCGGGCAATCCGGTGACGGTTGCGCCGGTGGCGCCTGCAATGGTGTAGTAGAATTCATCGATGGCGCTGCCGGCGGCGACGGTCTGGCTGGAGTTGCCTGTGCCGTGTTTTGTAAGGCTTGCTTCGCCAGAGACGGCTACGGAACTGCTGGAGATGTCATTGCGGGAGCTGGAAGAGTTGGTGGCGGTGGTTGAAGAACTGATTTGAACTTCGGAGGATGAACTTGCCGGAGTGACGGTTCCGCTGCTTCCTGGGTTAGGCAAGGTGGCGCCTGCATACTGTTTAATGGAATCGCGGAGGGCGTAAGCTTTGGCTTGGGTACTTACGTCCGTAAGGCTCATGGAATAGCTGGGTTTGAATGCGGTGCCGGTGCCAGCTTGCTTCTTCTTCACGTTTTCTTCATAGTTGTTGATCATTTGGGCTGCTGTGATGGTGCCATCGCTGGTGTACAAGTCTAGAGCCTTCTGTACGTTCAAGAACACGTTGTTTTCGATGCGAATGTCGGCTTCAACAGCGGCGCGAACGCAGTAGCTGGCGTCCTTGCTATCGAACAGGTTGTTGGCTACGTGGACCTTGCCGAAGCGCACGCGAGGCATGCGTTCCACAACGCCGTCTGCCCACCAAGTGTGATGGAAGGTGACGTTGAGATGGCCTCGGTCTGAAGTTTTTGTCTTGCTGTTGCCAATGAGGTTGCTGAACTGATGGCCTGTACTCTTGTTAGTATAGCTGAACTTGGTCCAGGAAATGGTCACGTAGTCAGAAGCGTTGGTGATGTCCAGGTTGCCGTCGTGACCGTCATAAATGTCGACGTGGTCAATCCAGACGTTCTTGGATTCGTGATTCACCTGGAGGCAATCTTCGTCGTCATCGTCGTGGGCGCCGATGCCCTGGAATTTCAGGTTGCGGATAATGACGTTCTTGGATCCGCTAAGCTTCATGGCGCTGCCGGTGGTGGGTTGGGTGATGACTGCGCCCTGGTAACCGTAGATGGTTACGTTGCTACCCACGTTGATGGGGCCTGCGTAAGTACCCGGCTTTACATAGATAATCTTGTTTCCCGCCTTGGCGTAATTGGCCAATTCACTGGTGGTGCTGACGGTAACTTCGCCGTAGCCCTTGCCGCCGGTGGTGCCGCCGTTCTGGGTGGCGAAACCGGTCATAGGAAAGTCCGGAGAAGTAATTGCCGTTGCGACGGTGGCGAGGCCAAAGGCCATTGCTGTGAAAATTTTGGAATTCATACCCACATCCCTTTTTTATAACACCTTGATTTTGAGACAATCGTTTTTACTTAAAGTTTAATGTTCTCAAAATCTTTCTCATAATTTAATCCTGGAATTAAGGCGTGTCAATAGGGGATGGTGAATATTTGTTTAAATTTTACACAAAATTTAAACAAATATTTTGAAAGTTTAATTTTGTGTTCTCAAAATTTGTTGAATACCGTGTTTTTGAACGTTCCTGTATAACAGAAAAGCCCCCGTGCTTGCGGAGGCTTCTAAAAAATGAGATTCGGCCTAAATTTGTTTTTTTACAGAGCCTGGTAAATATTGAAAATTGCCAGGATCTTGCCCACGATAGCGGGGAGGCCCGGGCACAGGAAGCAGAGGATCACTCGGGTCACACGGTTCTTCCACCAGCGCTTGACCTGCCAGATGTCGTCGGTAAGGGTTTCCATTTCGGCCACGCGGGGCGGACGCATGTAGACCTGGGTAAGGGCGGTAAAGAATCCAACGCCAATGAGGGGCGTAAGGCCTGTGAAGGGGGCTGTTATCAGGGCCACCAAAATGGTCAGAGGGTGACCTCCGGCGATAATGGTTCCCAGCATGGCTCCACCGCCGGTCAGCATGGCCCACTGGAGGCTCAGTTCTCCAGCCTTGGCGGCTCCGGCGTGAATACCCACGGCGATAATGCTTGCAATGATGGCGATGGGAATGGCCCAGCCGATAATTTTCCAGATGGGTGCGCTCTTGGGGATGACACTGATGGATTCTTCGCTGGGGAGTTCCTTGTCTTCTTCGATGATGCTTGCGATGCCGCGCATATGGCCTGCGCCGACTACAGCGACAATCTTGTTGCCGGGGGCGTTCTTGATCTTGCTGGCCAGGAACTGGTCGCGTTCGTCGATGAGGACCTGCTTCACTTCGGGGAAGGACTTGCCGAATTCCTGCATCATTCCGTTCAGGGCGTCCTGTTCCTTGATCTTTGCCAGTTCCTCTTCGCTGACTTCGGTCTTGTCGAAAATGCTGGCGAAAAGACCGCCCAAAAGGCTGAGCTTGCGATACCAGGGAGTGCAGGCCCAGGTGCGGCGGAGGGTAATCTTGATGTCGCGGTCTGCCAAGACCAGCTCGTGTCCGGCGTTTTCGGCCACGTCAACGGCTTCTTTCAGTTCGGAGCCGGGCTTGACGCCAGTCTGTGCGCCCATGCGCTTCTGATAGGAGCCCAGCACCAGGTTGGCGATAAGGGTGCCTAATTGCTTGTTCTTGATGACCTGTCGCAGGTCCATCGTTTTCCAGCGGTCGGGGTCCTTGATAGACTTGAGACGGCCGTCATCCAGTTCAACGCAGACGGTATCCGGTTTTTCGGCCTCGATGGTCTCGCGGACGAGGTCCTTGGAGGCCTGGGAAATGTGGGCTGTGCCGATAAGGATGATTTCCCTGGGGGTGCCTTGGGTGTTTTCCTTGTTTATACGGTAGATGTCTGCGCTTTCTGTCATGGTGAATGCCAATGTAGCAAAGAGATGCGTAAAAATTTTTTTGAAATTTGCAAATATTTCGTAAAAGTGTGTATATTTAGGCGGGATTTTTAAATTTTTTCGGAGGAATGTCCTATGAAAAAAATTCTGGTGTGCTTTGCAGCTTTGGCTGCTATGGTTCTGTCTGCCTGTAGCGGAACTAAGGCTGACGATCCTGAAGCCTTGGATAACGCACTGGTTGCATTTACTTCTTGTGTGCAGGGTTCCCGTTGGCAGGAAGCTCTGGAGTATGTGACTCCGGATGAAGCCGATGCTATCGCAACCTCTGACGGCTACGAATTTAAGGAAGACTACAAGGTCGCCGCACGTCGTCTGCCCCTTTCCACCCTCCGCCGCGCCGGTCTGGAAGTGGACTCCAAGGGTCGTCTGGTAGGTATCAAGGATGCCATGGACGAAGCCAACGAACGTAACGTCATGTCTGCAGAACAGGCCAAGGTCGGTACCAACTTGAAGCAGATGGAAGACGAACGCATCAAGCGCCGCCTCGAACAGGGTCAGAAGATTATGCAGGAAGAAGAAGAAGCTGCTAATCAGGAACAGGAAGAAATTGTCTATTCCAACAAGCTGACTGAAGAAGAAAAGCGCAAGTACGGTAGCACCCGCGATCTGCAGGCTCCCGAGGAATTCTCTGACGAGAATACCCAGGCCGCTGAAGAACAAATCTACAACGGCGACTACGACAATCCGTAATTGGAATGCAACGAATTTAAGAAGCGGGCTTCGGCTCGCTTTTTTTTATGAGTGGCAGATGGCGGGTTTACTAACTAAATAGGGGTGGAGGCCGATTTGGTTAGTAAAAATGTGAAAAATCACAGGGTGCTTTGGAGTGGAGGTGGTATCGCTACTGACCAAATGGACAGTAAGATGGCTTTGGGTTAGTAAAGATCCTTGGAAATGGGGAAAAGGGAGTGTGGATAAATTAATTTTTTACTAACCATTTGGCTTTTTTAGGATGGATTGGTTCGTAGGGTGTAATGGAACTACCTTCCAAATGCGCGAAAAAATGAGTTTTGGTTAGTAAAAAAGGCGTGGGGTATGCCTGTGGTTTGATGAACTTTCTATTTTATCGGATGATGAAAGTCAAACTGTTTAAAACACTTGTTTGCCCGTTGGCGCTGTTGACCCTGCTCCTGGTGGGGTGTGGTGACTTGACTGCGGGGGACCCGGCGGCAAACGGATATCAGTTCAACAAGAGCTTTTACTATTACTATTCCGAGACCTGCAGGTACGATGCCATTGGCGCCTATGACTGCGGCCGCCTGGAATCCATCAGCCCTTCGTTCAAGGTGAGGCTCCGGATCGATTCCGATGATTTTGCAACCTTGAATCTGGATGGGACGTACTACTATTATATGCCTAGTGAATATGGCCGCGGTTACGACGATGACTTTGGCGGTTATTACAGTTTTTATGAGGATGAAGACCGCCTTGATGTCTATAAGAGCGGGGAATTGATGGCATATTGGGGCGATGATGGCTATGTCACGTTCTATTATTATGATTTGCCGTACTAAAAGGACGTTTTATTCCCCTTTTTTTATAGATCGGTTAGCGGGCTCTACTTGAAGCCCCTTTTTATTTTTTCTAAATTACGCGCCACTCATGAGTACATCCGAAAACTTTGTTATTGCACTTGATGGTGGCAGCGGTACCGGTAAGAGCACCACTGCAAAGCTGATTGCCAAGAAGCTGGGCATTACCTACCTGGATACAGGGGCTATGTACCGCGCTGTGACTTTCGCCGCCCTCGAGAAGGGACTTCCTGCCGAGGAAGGTCCTGCCATGGATGAACTCCTCAAGAATTTAAAGCTTAGCTTTGACTCCGAAAACCACATCCTCATCGACGGCGTGTCTTACGAATCCGACATCCGCGGTATGCGCGTTTCTTCTAACGTGAGCATCTACTGCGCCCTGCCGTCTGTCCGCCGCGCCATGACCGACAAGCAGCGCGAGATCGGTGCCGTTTCCAGTTGCATCCTGGATGGCCGCGACATCGGTACCGTGGTTTTCCCCAATGCCAAGTACAAGTTTTTCCTCGTCACCGACGTGAAGGTTCGCGCCGAACGACGCCTCAAGGAACTCCTTGAACGCGGAGAAAAGGTGACCTATGAGGAAGTTCTGGAGAACCTGGTCGAACGTGACCGTCTGGATTCCTCTAGAGCTACGGCCCCTCTCAAGAAGGCCGACGACGCTATTGAAATTGACACTACACAAACCTCAATTGAACAACAGGTTCAAAAAATTCTCGACTACGTAGGTGTAGTGGCGTAGCTTGAATTTTTTTAACCGCAACCAAACAAACTAATATGGCAAACACAATCAAATTCGGTTCTCAGGCTGACCTCGACGAAATCCTTGCTGCACAGGCTTCTTGCACTGCTGACTTCCGCAAGGCTAACGCTGACATCTACGCTGGTATGGACTGCCTCGAACAGGGCAAGCTCGTTACCGGTAAGATCTCTCAGGTCAACGATCAGGAAGTTCTCATCGACGTGAACTACAAGTCCGAAGGCGTTATCGAACGCGGTGAATTCAAGGACTCTGACTCCCTGGAAATCGGTTCTGAAATTGAAGTTTTCGTAGAAAAGCTTGAAGATGAAGACGGCCGTCTCATCCTCTCCAAGCAGAAGGCTGACTTCGTTCGCGTATGGGATCGCATCCATGCTGCATTCGAAAACAACGAAGTGGTCAAGGGTACCCTCACCAAGCGCATCAAGGGCGGCGTTGTTGTCGACCTGTTCGGTATCGATGCATTCCTCCCGGGTTCCCAGATCGATCTCCGCCAGATTCCGGACATCAATGCCCTCATCGGTCAGGACTTCGACCTCAAGGTTATCAAGGTTAACAAGGCTCGTCGTAACATCGTCGTTTCCCGCCGTGTTGTTCTCGAAGAAGAACGCAACAAGCAGCGTGGCGACGTTCTCGAAACCCTCGAAAAGAACCAGGTTCGCAAGGGTATCGTCAAGAACATCACCGACTTCGGTGCATTCATTGACCTCGGCGGCGTAGATGGCCTCCTCCACATCACCGACATGAGCTACAAGCGCATCAACCACCCCACCGAAATGGTCCAGCTCGGCCAGGAAGTGGAAGTCATGGTGCTCGACTTCAACGACAAGAAGGAACGTATCTCTCTCGGCATGAAGCAGCTTAAGCCGCATCCCTGGAAGGATATCGCTGAACGTTACCCCGAAGGCGCTATCGTTAAGGGTAAGGTTGTTTCCATCACCGATTACGGTGCATTCATTGAACTGGATTCCGGCGTTGAAGGCCTCATCCACGTTTCTGAAATGTCCTGGACTCAGCACGTTAAGCATCCGTCCAAGATCCTCACTGTCGGTCAGGAAGTCGAAGCTGTCGTTCTCAAGGTTGAAGAAGATGCAGAACGTATCTCTCTCGGCATGAAGCAGCTGGAATCCGATCCGTGGGATACCATCGAAACCGAACTTCCCCCGGGCGCACGCGTGGTTGGTGAAATCCGCAACATCGCTTCCTTCGGCGCATTCGTCGAAATCAAGGAAGGTGTTGATGGCCTCATCCACGTTTCTGACATGTCCTGGACCAAGAAGATCACCCATCCGAACGAAATGGTCAAGAAGGGTGACAAGGTCGAATGCGTCGTTCTCGCTGTCGATAAGGAAAAGCGCCGCATTTCTCTGTCCATGAAGCACCTCACCGAAGATCCGTGGGATTCCATCGATGCTTCTTATCCGGTTAACGCAGAAGTGAACGGCAAGATCGTTCGCATGCTGGACCGCGGTGTTGTTGTTGAACTGGGCGAAGGCATCGAAGGCTTCATCCCCGTTTCCAAGCTGACTGCTGAATACATCAAGGTTCCTGCCGATGCATTCAAGGTTGGTGACGAAGTTCCGGCTGTTGTTACTGAAATCGATCAGAACAACCGCAAGATTTACCTCTCTGTTGTCGACTACTTCAAGAGCCGTGAATCTGCTGAACTGAAGGCTTGGATGGACTCTCATAAGCCGGGCGAAAACGGCACCACTATCGGTGACGCAGCTCCCAAGGCTAAGAAGTCCGCTAAGAAGGAAGCTTAATAGCGAAGGGCTGTGAGGTATGAGGTCGCAAGCCTTCGGCTTGCTTTGAGGTGACTCAAGACTCATGCCCCATTTCTCAAAACACATAGCTTGAGGAATCCCGTGGTTAACGCCGCGGGGTTTCTTTTTTTGATTTGGTGAAAATTTGGACTCCAATTGCGGGAAAAATTATGGTTTGGAGTCCATTTATTTACGTTGTTTGTATATGCGAGAGTGCGATTAAGGTCAATATGGACTCCATTTAGCGTATTTGGGGAAATTTGGAGCCCATCTGTTAGAAAAATTAATGGGGATAATTGACTTTTTGCGTTAATTTGTTCTAAATTATGGACTCCAAATAAACATGATCGCTCGGTTTGGAGCCCATTTATGCCCGAAACGGTCCTTTTGCATTTAAATTCGACCTGATGTTGTTAGATTTTCTGCAGGATTTAAGTTTTAATTTTTCTACAATTTAGGACATGGATTTAGCTGGAAAGAAAATTCTACTTGGTGTTTCTGGCGGGATTGCCGCCTACAAGTCCTGCGAACTTTTGCGACTGTTGCAAAAGAAGGGGGCCGAGGTGCGCGTCTGCATGACGGAGGCTGCAACTCAGTTTGTGGCGCCCCTGACGTTTGCTAGCCTTTCCAAGTGTCCCGTGTATTTGAAGAACGGGGCGGTGGAGGCTCGTCCTTTCCAGCATATTGATTTCCCCCGATGGGCCGACATCTACCTGGTGGTCCCCGCCACGGCCAATGTAATCGGTAAGTTCGCCTACGGCATTGCCGATGATCCTGTAAGCCTCTGCTTTATGAGTTGCACTTGCGAACGTTTTGTGGCGCCTGCCATGAATGTGGCTATGTATAATTCGCCGGCGGTCAAGCGCAATCTGGAAACACTTCGTCATTTTGAAAATACCTGTGTGCTGGAAAGTCCCGCTGGCTTTTTGGCCTGCGGCGAAGTGGGGCAGGGAAGGCTTCTGGAACCCGCGCAGATTGTGGATTTTTTGGAGGCGAGAGAGGAACGTCGAACGGAGTGCGAAAAGTCTGTGGCCCAACCGCAGGTTTCTGACGCTCAGAAGTTCCTTGAGGAGTCTGCTAAACTTGACTTACCTGGTGCCTGTAACCTGTCGCCTGAAGCCTCGACTCGCCGAGTTCTGATTACTGCCGGTCGAACCGAAGAAGCTATCGATCCGGTCCGTTATATTTCTAATCGCAGCAGCGGAAAGACTGCTGTCGCCTTGTCTGCGGTGTTCCTGGCAAATGGTTTTGACGTAGAAGTGGTGGCCGGTCCCATGGAAGCTGAATTCCCCGGTGGCGTCAAGGTGACCCGAGTCAAGAGCGCTTGTGAAATGCATGACGCGGTTCTTGCCCGCCAGCCCCACGTAGATGCCCTTGTCCATTGTGCGGCCGTGGCTGATTACCGCCCAGCCAATCCGGCTAACGAAAAAATCAAGGATAGCCGCAGTCAGCTGGTTATCGAACTGGTTCCCAATCCCAACATCTTGCGGGACTGTTCCGCTGCCCGAAAGCAGGGACAGGTGATTGTCGGTTTCGCCCTGGAAACAGATCATTTCAAGGAACATGCTGCCGAAAAATTCCAGAAGTCCGGAGCCGATGCTCTCCTCCTGAATGCGCCTGTGGCTTCGGATAGCGGCTTCGGAAAGGATAACGTGCGCTTTGCCCTGGTGGAGCACGACAAGCCTATTCCGGAACTTTCCATGGGCAGCAAGGTTTCCCTGGCAGAGACCATCGTCAATTTCTGTATGTCCCGTCTGACCCAAAATCGAGTTGAGGGGTAAGCATGTCTGAAGAATACAATTTTAGCGCTCTACGCAATTATCTGGCCGCCCAGATTGACCTGGGTGATGCGGACTTGCTGATGGATGAACCTTGGGCTCCCGTGAAGAAGGCTGTTGCCCGTCCTGCAGGCCGTAACCTGCCGCCGATTCCCAGACCCCAGGCCGCCCCAGCCCCCGCAGCGGCTCCCCGTCCGGTTCCCAGGAACTTGCCGCCTACATTCCCCAATGCAAGGCCCGCTTCTCAGGAATCCATGGAAGACTCTTCGGAAGGCTTGTCTATTCCAAATATGCCCATTCCCGACAATACCGGACTTACGGGCAGTTTCTTTGGGGATATTCCTGCAGCCCCTGCACAGGCTGCTGTTCCCGCTCCGGCACCTCGCACCGTCAAGAGAGCCGCTTCCGCTTACGAATCAGTGCTGAGCCTGAACGACTTTTACGAAGCTATCAAGTCCGAGGCCTTGTACGCCAAGGAACCGCAGGTCTTGCGTTATGCCGGACCTGCCAATCCCAAGTTGCTGTTCCTTTTGCAGGCTGCCAAGCAGGGCGAAACTACTGAGAATTTCTTGACCACTCCTGTGGGTGAAATGCTTGGACGCCTTTTTGTTAGCCTAGGCTATGATGTAGCGGATATCGGCATCACGTACTTCTTCAAGTCTACGGATCGCCCCCTGGCCCCCCTATTGGACGCGGCCCTCAAGAAAATGTTGGCCAAGGAAGTTTCCTTTATCAAGCCTGAAATCATGGTCACCTTTGGTCAGCCCCTGTTCTACAAGGTCATGGGCAAGAACAAGAATTTTGACGAATTGGCTGGTACCGCCCAGGACTTCGAAGGGGTAAGAACCGTAAGCCTGGTGGACCCCTACGCCATGGTGAACGATAAGCAGATGAAATGGCTCACCTGGAAAATTCACATTCCCCGCAGTGGTTTGTTCAAGGCAAAAGTCTAGGAATTGCATTGCGATCCTTTCAAAAAAACACCGTTTTGATACGATGAATAACGGCTCCCTGAAAATGGGAGCCTTTTCAAATTTTATATTTCAAAATGGAAAATTATTATGTCAGAATTTGATAACGAACAGAACTTCCCTGAGCCGGAATTCGATCAGGGCTATTCGGAACCGAACTACAGCGAACCGGAATATACGCCGAAGAAGCGTGGCTCCGATTCTGGAAAGTTTGAAGGCCGTCAGGTCCCTATGGACCTGGATGCGGAACGTTGCCTGCTGGGCAGCATCTTGCGCGATCCTGAAGTGATGGGCGAAGCCATCATGATTATTAAAGATGAAGGGTACTTCTACCTGGAAAAACATCAGCTGATATGGACCGCCTTGTGTACGTTAAATCGTAACGTTACCCCTATTGACCTGGTGACCTTGGCTTCTGAACTGGAAACCATGGGCAAGCTGTCTTTGGTGGGCGGTCGTGAGTATCTGTTCGATTTGATGGAATCGGTGGCGTCTTCGGCAAACGCTTCCTGGCATATGGAGCTGCTCCGCAAGAAGGCTTCTTTGCGTAAACTCATCGATATGAGTTCCACCATTATCAGGAATGCCATGGATCCGGCTGCCGCTCCCGACGAGGTGCTGCAAGATGCCGAACGCGATATGTTTGCCATCGCCGATGACCAGGTCCGCGATTCCCTGAAGCCTATTAACCAGTTCATGACGCCTCTCCTGGAACGTCTGAATAACCGTAAGGATGGCATTACCGGCATTCGAACCGGCATTACTGAACTGGATGAACTGACCAACGGTCTACAGAAGTCCGACTTGATTATTCTGGCAGCCCGTCCTGGTGTGGGTAAGACCTCTTTCGCCATGACCATTGCCGCAAACGCCGCCATCAAGTTCAATCAGAACGTGGCCTTCTTCAGCCTAGAAATGGATGGTGTGCAGTTGGCTCAGCGTCTACTGAGCTCCCAGGCTGGCATCGACCAGAGCCGCCTTCGTAACGGCCACTTGACCAACGACGAAAAGCGCCAGCTTATTGCCGCTGTGACTCCCATTAGCCAGGCTCCTTTGTACGTGGACGACAATGCTGACCTTGGCATTATGGAACTGATGAGTAAGGCCCGCCAGCTCAAGCGCAAGAACAAGCTGGATCTCTTGATTATCGACTACTTGCAGTTGATGAAGACCGGCAAGGAAGAAAACCGTGCCGTGGCTATCGGCGCCATTTCCCGTGGTCTTAAAATCCTGGCCAAGGAAATGCAGATTCCGGTTATTGCCTTGGCACAGCTCTCCCGTAAGGTGGAAGAAAAGGGCCGCGAACGCCCCCAGTTGTCCGACCTTCGTGAATCAGGCTCTATCGAACAGGATGCCGACATGGTTTGGTTCGTGGAACGTAAGTTTGTCCAGACTCATGCCGAAGATGACCGCAACAAGGCGGAACTGATTGTGGCCAAGCATCGTAACGGTTCCGTTAAGGATATCAGGATGACTTTCATTCCCGAATATACCACCTTCTACGATGCCGCACCCGATGATATGGATGAAGGTGGTGATGGTGGAGCCTACGTCTATGATGATGGTGGCGATATGGGGGGCGGCGCTCCCGACTTTGCGGACTTTTAAGGAGAATTTCTGATGCCTTTGCTCCTTCGTCCTTTTGCCTGGATTGGCGAAATCATCGTAACCGGTATTTCCAATATCGGTGAGGTTGTCTGCATTCTGTTGAATACGCTGAAGCAGCTCCGTTACATCCACAAGAATCCTGACCTTATTGCGAAGCAGATGATTTCCATTGGCGTATCGTCTCTTCCGTTGTTGTTTGTGACCTCTCTATTTACGGGCATGGTGGCTACGGTTTGTGCAAAGTTCGAATTCCACAATTTGGTGGCCGATAAGTTTGTCGGTACTGCGGCCTGTAAGATGGTGCTTATCGAACTGGGCCCCCTGCTTACTGCTATTGTGCTTTCTGGCCGTGTAGGTAGCGCCATTGCCGCAGAACTGGGTTCCATGAAAGAAAAGGAAGAACTGGCGGCGTACACCGTGCTCGGACTGGAACCGTACCGTTACCTGGCGTTGCCTCGCTTTGTGGCCTTCTTTACCATGATTCCCTGTCTGACCATTATTTCTAATGCCCTGGCCATTATCGGTGGTTGGATTGTTTGCGTGTTGGGTCTGGATATTACGACTTACACCTATGTGACGGGTATGCAGTACTTGTTCGATCCTATGGATCTTTGGTCTGGTGTGTTGAAGTCCTTTGTTTTTGGAACCCTCATCTTCTTGTTGGGCTACTACCATGGCGTTAATGCCAAGGCCGGCGCCCGAGGTGTGGGTCTTGCGACCATGAGCGTTGTTGTGTCCAGTTGCCTTATGATCTTGATTGCTGACTTTGTCCTGGATGCATTCCTATTCTTCTAGAGCAGGTAGATTATGCCCAATGTGAAGATTGACCCGAACGATATCGCCATCCGCCTGAAGGGCCTTAAGAAGTCCTTCGGACCTCAGGACGTGCTTTGCGATGTGAACCTGGATATCCGCCGTGGCGAGACCATGGTGATCATCGGTAAGTCCGGTGGTGGTAAGTCTGTGATTCTGAAGCACATGATCGGTCTGTTGCAGCCCGATGGTGGTGAAGTGACTGTGGACGGTGTGACTATCAGTACGCCTAAATTTTTTGATACCCATACCATTCGTCGCAAGATGGGCATGCTGTTCCAGATGGGCGCCTTGTTCGACTCCATGGATACCGGTGAGAACATTGCCTTCGCTCTTCGCGAACATCATCCGGAACTGTCTGAAAAACAGATTCAGGATGTGGTGACCGAAAAACTTCAGATGATCAACCTGGTACCGGAATTCCGAACCAAGATGCCTTCTGAACTTTCTGGCGGTATGCGCAAGCGTGTTGCCCTGGCCCGCGCCATTGCCCTGAATCCCGAAATCTTGCTGTACGATGAACCCACAACCGGTCTGGACCCCATTACCAGCGACGTGATTAACGACTTGATCCTGGATATGCAGAGCAAGCTTGGTGTGACCTCCGTGGTGGTGACCCATGACATGGTGAGCGCCTTCAAGGTGGCTGACCGAATCGCCATGCTTTACAATGGACGTATCATTGAAGTGGGTACGGTAGACGAAATAAAGAACACCAGTAACCCATATGTGCACCAATTTATTACGGGACAGCGTAAAATCTCTGTAGAAGAGGATCATCAGGGGTAAAAACACCCTTTAACCTGTAACGTTTTGACTTAGAATAATGTATTTTTAGAGGAAAGAGGTTTATTTATGAACAAGAAGATTATTGCTGGACTTATGTCTGCTGCTGCAGTAGGTACCTTCTGGGCTTGCGGTAGCGGTAATATCTATGAAGCTGATTCTGATGATCAGGTTATTTCCGCAACCTTTGTTAGCCCCTCTAAGACCGATGCCGAAAACGACTCGATGGTTGTTTCTGGCCTTATCAAGGTCTCCAAGGAAAAGTGCCAGGCAGACCCGGAATGCGCTGCAGCCTATGTGCCTTACCTTAGCGGTCAGGAAGTTGTTGCTCCCGCATCTTCCGCTAGCGAAGTTCCCAATAATGGCAATCAGCCTCTGGTAGACGTTTCCTCTTCTTCCCGTGTGATTGGTGGCAACCCTGTATCTTCCGCCACTATCAATACCGGAACTGATCCTGTCGCCAGCTCTACCTCTGGTGGTGGTAGCACTATAACTGGTCTGGGTACCTGTGCCGAATCAACTGGCAAGACCTCCATTACCAAGGGTGAATCTGTTCGATTCAAGGTGACTCCTAATGGTGCTGCCCTGCCTGATCCTATGGCTATTGTTAGCGCCACTTATGAATGGCACTATAACAGTGGTACTCCCGATGGTTCCGGCGACGGCAAGAAGACTAGTGATAACATCACCTTTACCGAGTCCGGTGACGCAGACGTTTCCGTGACCATTTATGCAGGTGGAGAATCTGAAACCATTCCTTGCCCGCTGCATATTAATGGTGACCCCATCACTGGTTGCGAATGTACCACACCAGAAAAAACTGTTGACTATACTGTTTCTCCGGAAGTGGCTTGGACTGCAGGCGGTTGTATTTCTGCTGGTCATACCCTCAGCTACTACTGGGATGATGCTGAAGGTACTACAACCTTTGCCAAGACTTTTGCTGAAGCTCAGCCGGGTTTTGCTCCCAAGCTTGTGGTCAAGAGCGACGACAACTCCCTGGTTGAAGTGACTTGCCCCGCAGTGAAGACTACCAAGGGCGCTGAATACGGAATTAAAATTGTTGGTAACCAGATTCCTCAGGCTAAGGTTGAAGTTGCAAATGGTGGCTGCCTTACCGTAACGGGTGAATGGACTGAAGCCAACTATCTGCCGTCCTTGAAGGTTGTTTGTGACCTGAAGGGTCAGGGTGTTTCTTTGACCATTACTCATGGTACTGAAACAGCTTCTGATGAAGGTCAGTATGGTGTTAACAACGTAAGTCTCGGTCTTGGAAAGATTGGTGTTGGTGCCATCAACATCGACATGATTTGCATTGACTATACTGCTGCTGGATTCGGTGCAACTGATCCGGGTAAGGCAGAATGTGGCTTGGGTACTAACTAAGTTGTAGATGAAATTCAAGCAAAAGACCGGCTCCTCTGGAGTCGGTCTTTTTATATCCGGTTAGACGTTTTCTATTGCTTTTGTAATTATATTTTAACTATAGAAGTAGAAAACCTCGCTGTATAGAATTGACTAAAACCAGGAGGGTCCATGTCTAGAAGTTTTGTAGCTTTGCCGATTGTACTGGCCGTATGGGGATGTTCTGATTTTACGGAAGATCTTTCTGACGGAAATTATCAGAAAAATTTTGTCAGTTCCCTGGATGAACTGACGTCTCATTCTTGTACGTCCAAGAACGAGGGGGAAATCATTATCATGAGTAATCCTGACAAGGTTTCCTTTTCGTACCAGTGTGAAGATGGAAAATGGGTTGGCGATGAGGGCGATGAAGTCGCTGTGAAAAAGTCTAGCGATTCCAAGGCGTCTTCCAGTAGCAAGGCCAAATCATCCAATTCGGCTAAGGAGGAATCTTCTTCGTCTGTATTGTCTATCGACGATATCAGTTCTTCTTCTCGGGTTGTATTAAATGGAATGGGTGAGCCTGCCTTGGGCGTCTGTGCCCCTGTTGATGGCAGTACCTCCATTGGTAAGGGAACTTCTGTTGCTTTCAAGTTTACGGCAGACGGTTCCCTGATTGAAGATCCGGCTCTTTTGACTACGGCGACTTACGAATGGGATTATGGTGATTTTGAAATTTCCGAAGATTCCGAAAATGGAAGAACTAGCAGTAAGGTCCTCTTTAGTTCCGGTGGAGATCATAAGATTCATGTGATCGTTTCTATCGGCGATAAGGTGCAGACTGTAGCATGTCCCGTTCATGTGAACGGTGTGCCGATTTCTGGATGCTCATGTAATTCTGATGCTAAAGTGGTGAACTATCAAGAAACTCCCGAAGTGACTTGGTCTGTTTCGGGTTGCAGAACCGAGGCGGCTTCCCTGACTTATGCCTGGGATGGCAGGCCGGCTGGCGATGATGTCAGCTATACCAAGACTTTTAATGAACCTCGGGCTAGTTATGCTCCCGTGCTGACGGTCAACAATTCCGACAATACCCAGATGGAAGTACTGTGTCCTGGCGTGAAGGTGACTGAAGGTGCTGAGTATCAGATGGATGGACATGAAAGGGTGGAGTTTCCGGCGGGAGATTTTAGCGTGCTTATGACGGCGCCGAAAGAACGTTGTACCGATAGTTTTGGAGCCGATTTTTACTGTAGCTTCGAAGGCGGAGACTATTCTATCATGGTCGTAGATGGCGAGGAATACGAAGTTTCGTATTTTCATTCGGTGGATTTGCCTTGTGATAAAGCCACGGGGGATTATAGTCTTTCGCTTCGGCTGAGTGCTCCTGCTTTGTGTAGTTTGATGATGTGAGGGGTTGCATGAAGTGGCGGTATGGAATAGCGGCTGTTTCCGTGGTGCTGGGGGCTTGTTCTGAAACGACCCTTAAGGCGGACGAGTTTGAGGAATATTCCTGCCAGACGGAAAGTTCTTCATCTGAAGAGGAGCCTTTAAGCAGCTCCGTTTCGGAACTTGTCTTTGTCCGCTCTTCTTCCAGCCTGCAGGATAATTTAACCAGTAGTTCCGCTGAATTTTCTAGCAGTAGTTCTAATATTGAAATCCCGATAGAATCCTCGGCTGCAGTTTCGTCTAGTTCCCATTCGGTGTTCCGCATTACAGGTTGCCTGTGCGAGGCTGCCGCCACTGAGGTGGATTTTGAGACGAATCCTTCTGCCTCATGGTCGGTAAGCGGTTGTGAATCTGACGCCTCTATAGAACACTATGAGTGGGGCGATTTGTCTAGTAAGGGCCCCTTGGCTCTATACTACTTCTCCTATGTTGGGGAGTCTGTGGCACCTAGGGTTGTCGTATATGATAGCGATATGAATTATGTTATTGTCAGCTGTCCTGAAGTCCGAGCTGTAAATAAGGATGGTTTGTAGGCGTTATCCTAAACTTCGTTAAAAATACATTTTTCTTACTTTTTATTACATTCGTAGTTATATTAGAGGATGTGTAAAGGGTTGAGGTGTCTTAAATGAAGTTTATCCAGAGTTTCCTGAAACGTTTTACGTCATACGTTGGAGAATACGGCAAGTCAAATCTACCGTTGCTGCTGCTGGTGGTGGGCTGCGTGTTTATGTTCTTGCCCTCGATGTTCCCGGACATTAAGGTTTTGTATGTCCTGGGTGTCTGGATCTGGCCGTTCTGCTTTCTGTACTATTGCCGTCTGAGTGAACATCGCTTTAGCCAGGCCATTCTCTATATATTCTTGGCCGTGGGCCTGTGTGTCCGTTTTTATGGGGTTCTTGGTGTGGGGCTTGAAAAAGAGTGCCTGGTATTTACGGCTTTGCAGGCTTGTCTTTTTTGGGTTCCTTTTGCGTGGGACGTTCGCTATTGTGTTAAGGAGGCTCCCTTTGTCAATACGCTGGTTTTCCCCACGGTATACGGTACCTTGAACCTTGTTTTTTCGGCTTGCGATCTTATTCCCCTGAACAACTTATCCTATGCCCAGTACGACAATAGGGCCATATTCCAGGTTTTGTCTGTTGTGGGGGAATTCGGACTTACCTTTCTTATAACTTTTGTGGGTTCCGTAGCCGTATACGTGATTATGCATTGGAACCGTGATGGTGCCAAACGTATAGGACTTGGCATGTTGCTAGCCTTGGTGGCCATGCATGCCTGGGGCATTTTCCAGATGGCTCATGATGAATCGTCTGATACGGTGCGAATTGCCCAGGCAATTGGGCCTAAAGTCGATCAACACAAGGATGGTAGCTGGGAACCCTTGAGTTACGAACGTTATCTCCGTAGCTTTAACACGCTTGCAGAATCGGCTTACCGTGAACGTGCGCAGATGTTGGTTTTTAGCGAGGAGGCCTTTGCCGTTGCAGATTCGAGTGAGGGTGATTTTATTGCCAATGCCTCGGAGTATGCCCGTAAATTCAATATGCCCATCTTGCTGTCCCTAGGTGTCTATGATACGGATAACAGCCGAGAAGGGCTCTTCCAGAACAAGGTTGTACTGATAAATAACCAGGGAAAGATTTTATACGAGTATAACAAGCATAAACCTGTTCCCCTGGTAGAATCCTTTGATCTGGATGTGGGGCGTGAAAAGCTACCTGCGGTCCCTCTGGAAATAGGGGGGAAGGCCCATATTGTTTCTTTTGCCATTTGTTACGACGGCAATTTCTCGGATTTTCTTAGACCCCTGGATCCCAAGGTTCAGTTACTCTTTATTCCGTCATGGGCTTGGGATGGTATAAATGATTTTCATTACAGATCCTTGGCGGTTCGCGCGGTGGAACACGGTGTGAATCTGGTTGTGACTTCCTATGATGGCGTTTCGCTTGTCAGCGACGAGTACGGCCGAGAGGTCAATCGGAGACCGTTTAAGGATGTGGGATACGATAGGCTATTTATCTCTGACGTTCCTACGTCTGCCCATGAAACAGTGTATGCCAAAAACGGCGGATTTTTGAACTACGTCTACTTGATTCTATCGTTGATGTTCATTGGGCTTGGTGCCCGACGTACTAAGGATGGAAGTATCGAGGAACAGGCTGGTGCCTAGTCCTGCTTGTTGTCGCCCTTTTTCTTGTTGGGCTTGACAGCGTTCCAGATCATATAACCGATAAATAGAACGCCAAAGGCGAGAAGTGCAATTCCCAACTCGGAGTTGTACTTTTCGATGATATCCTTCTGACCGTGAGCCAAGTAGCCAAGGAAGGCCAGCACGCAGTTCCAGATGGTTGCGCCCAGGAATGTGAAAATGGCGAAGGGCAGAACCTTCATGCCGGCGATGCCTGCGGGAATGGAAATCAGCTGACGGATCACGGTGATGAGACGGCCGACAAAAGTGGAAATGACGCCGTGTTCACGGAAATAATCTTCGGCTTTCTGAACCTTCTGAACGTCCAGAAGCAGGAAGTGGCCCAGGCGGCTGTCTGCGAATTTGTAGATAATGGGACGACCCAGGAACTTTGCCAGATAATAGTTGATGAATGCGCCGATCATGGCGCCGATGCTTGCGAAGAGCACGATCAGTACGATGTTCAGACCGGAATCGGGCTGGAGAGCCTTATAGGCTGCAGGGGGAACTACCAATTCAGACGGGAACGGGATGAAAGAACTTTCTACGGCCATGAGGAGGGTGATTGTGCCGTAGTTCAGGTGGGCGTTGTACCAGTCGATAATCAAGTTGTAAATCATGGTAGGCAAATATAGAAAAGCTAACTGTCTAGATTATGACAATAAGAAAAAGCGCAGCCATAAGGACTGCGCTTTTAAATTTTTTAGAACAAGTTAATTACTTCTTTTTCTTGCCCTTGGCTTTCTTGGAAGCTTTCTTGTCTTTCTTGGCTTTCTTATCCTTCTTGTCCTTCTTGCCACTCTTCTTGGACTTGGACGGTGCCGGTTCTTCTTCTTCTTCCTGTTCGACAACTTCCTGTTCCGGTTCGGCCTCAGGTGTGGTGTCGTAGGTTTCGCCAGTCTGGTATTCGATCACAGAAGATTCGCCAGAAGCTCTCTTGATGGCTTCCTTTGCTTCGTTGACGTATCTGCCGTCGGGGAAACGCTTCAGGTAGATTTCGTAGTCCTTGACGCGGTTGCCTGCCTTAACCAGTTCGAAGATTCCGGTTTCGGCTTCGTCGCGGAAGGCTCCGTTGGGATTGTCATTCAAGTAGGCGAGGAATGCCTTGAAGGTGTTCTGTGCCTGGATGACGCGGAACTTGTCGTATTCGCTGAGAGAGCGAAGCTTGGCTTCAACTTCTGCACGGCGCGGAGAGTCCGGATAGTATTCGATGAACATCTGCAGCATTTCGGGGTCGTTGCTAGCCATGACCTGATCGAAACGGCCGTCTTCCTGGCGTACCTGGTATTCCTTAAGTTCAACCTTGCTGGAGTCCATGGTGGCGTAGAGCTGTTCCTTGGTGGCCAGGTCTGCAGGGTGGCAGAAGGCCAGGTAGCTTTCGAGCACGTCGGTGAACTGAGTACGAGTAAATGCTTCGCTCATGTCGGGCAGGTTGCCGTCATCGTCGAGGTAGAAGCGGTAGTCGCGTTCAATGGCCATGCAGTCCCAGTCAGACAGGGTGTCCTTGACTTCGCTGTTCTGACGGAGTACGTCGTCGCGGTCATGGAGCTTGAAGCGCATCTGGCGGTCACGGCGGCTTTCGCGGCCGAAGTCCAGAGAAATTTCCAGGCCGACGCGTACAGGCCATTTGTACTCAACCTTGGTCATGGTCAGGTCGGAGTAGGGAGACGGGCTTGCACTTGCATCCTTGGTACGGGCTGTAATGTCTTCGTAGGGCATGAATTCCTTGCGGACATTCAGGCCGATCTTCAGGTCCACGTCCTTGAACACTTCGGTGATGCGGTATTCCAAAGCGCCAGAGACAAAGGCCGTATTGAGAATTTCGGTGTGGGTTTCGGTGTTGCCCAGATAGTCGTCATAGAACGAGAAGAAGTGGAAGCCGAAGCCGCCGAGAACGCGGAGGTCCAGGTCGCCGACCAGGTTTACGGAGAAACCGGCGAGGAAGGACGGAGCGTAAGTCATGAAAGACAGTTCGCGGTCGTTCTGTTCGCCCTTGCGCTTGCCACCATTCACTTCATCGGGAACGGTGTATTCGGGACTATCTTCGATGGTACCGAACTGGATGGAGTTGACTTCCACACCCAGCCAGATAGTAAAGGGAATATCGGCCTTCCAGAAGGGGGTGATGAGGGGAGACCAGAGTGCACCGGCAGAGATGGGCACTGTCATGACTTCAGCATCGATACCTTCGTCTAGGATGCCGTTTTCACCCTTAAAGTTCAGGAAAGCGGGCTCACCCTGCACATAGAGCTGGGTACGCCAGTTGGAACGTTCAAAGTCTGCGGCCTGTGAGGCGGCAGCGATAAAAGACAAAATTGCAAATATTTTACGCATCAGTGTAAATCTAATTTTTTATTACAGTTGTCGTGGGGCGATTTTGAGGATAATGGCTAAAAAGTGAGTAAAAAACCTACTCCAAACATTAATATCCCAGTTCCAATTAGGGATCCGCCGACAGTTAACTTGCGGTCGCCCTTCTTGACCAGGTCATGGTTCTTGTTCACCTGGGCCTGGTAATGGCTGCCATTTAACGTCGAGGGAATGTTTAACTGGTCTTTGATGTGGCGGGCATCGTCGTAATCCTGGTTGGCGAGATAGGATAGAAGTGCTCCTGCCAGCAGGGGGGCGATGGACGAACCCATCAGGACCTTGCCTATGAAGTTCTTTTTCTGTTCCTTGACCCATGCATTCTGGATTTCCATTTCAACGGGGGTTGTAATGGGTTGCAGGGTGACATTTACACTGGTCGGGTCTGTGGGACTGGCATAGAAAGAAACAAGTGTGTCCTTGAAGCCCTCTTTACGAATTTGAATAAATGAACTGCCAATGTCGTTTAGGTCGAATTTGTTGGGGGACTTTCCAATGGCGTGTGAGGTGGGGGAAATGGGTGAGGATCCTGCGTAAATGTAGGCCCCTTCGGGAATGGTGAATACGCGAAGTTCCGGTTTGACCTTCTTTAGCTTTACAGAAAGTTTTGTGGTGTCATAGGGAATCGGTTTGATGGTCTTCTTTGCGCCCCAGATTTGGCTATTGACTTTCCAGTAGGCGTAGATATCAACTTTTTCGGTGTCCTGGAGGGCGAATGTGCAGGGTGTCTTACAGATGTCGTCCTTGCCGGGGATGGTAATTGTGGCACCTTCCGGTTCCGATTCCAACTTGACGTAGCTGACGTTTCTTTTCTTGGTGGGGAGCGGTTCTCCCTTGAGTTGTTTGATGAAGTTGGAAAGTTTGTTGTCGGTAATGGCGTCGCCTAAGCCATTGAAAACAGAGAGGTTTACGGTTGCGGTAAGGGGCTTTGCCGTTGAATCGGTCAAGTCGAGATGTGTCATGTAGAGTGTCAGGGAATCCTGGCTTGCGCCGGCAGAGATGCTCCCCTGGTATACGGAGGCTGCTCCGTAGAGTGCCAGCGAATCCTTGATGCAGGCGGAACTTCTGCAGTAACCGAATTGAGTCCTGTTGGCGACGACAAGGGGTGTTCCTGATTCCTTGATCAGCTGGAGTAATATTGGAGAAAGCTGTGCATCGAGAGCTGAATCAATGGATCTTTTTTCTAGGGCTACAAAGATGTGCTTTCCTGCCACGGAGTCCAGGAAGGTGGGCTGTCTTTGTTCTTCGGATTGTTCGGTGGACGCCTCGGTAGATTGTTCCGGGAGTGCTTCCTGGGAAGAATCTGCCTGGGTGGCTGTGGTGTCTGCGACTTGTTGGGCTTTGGGATTCAATAAGTCATTGCCCTGTTCGTCAACAATGCTCTTGAATCGGTTCTTGGCAATCTTGATAATGGTAAACTGTCCCTTGATGTTTCCGCCAAGGAGGACTGAATCCTGTTGGATGCCGATAAACTGGGCGTATTGAGTGACGCCGGAAACCAGGTCGACCTTGGCTCTAACGCCGTGATCCTCGGCAGCGAACAGGAACGTGATGCCTGCAGTCAATAATAGAAGAAGAATTTTTTTCATAGAAATGCCTAGAACGAAAGGATGAATCCTAAGGTGAGCAGAGTGGCGCCTGTTGCGAGGCCTGCGATAGTTGTCTTGCGTGCGGTTTTTGCCTTGTCTCTGGAATCACGGAAGTCCTGTTTTGCATTTTCATAGGACTGTGAATGTATCCGAGTTTTTTCTAGAGTCTTCTTGGCATCTTCGGCGCGGGATATCTGGTAATAGGTGACAGCACCTGCAATTCCGCTAACGAATAGGGGGATTGCCGAGCCGATCATCATCTTGTATCCGAAACTGCGACGACCCCTCTTGGCGACAATGTCGTTTTGTTCCTTGATCAGATTGTCGTCATAGGTGGGGTGCAGGGATACGATCAGGTAGGAAGTGTCTTTTGGAGAAAGTGTAACTCGGATGGTGGTGTCGGTGAATTCCGGACGGAACAGGTGCAGTAAAACTTCTCCCATGAGAGCTTGTTCTTCGGATATGCTGACAAATGCTGATGAAACATAGTCGGGCTTATCTGCAAGGTCTGGCCTGGAGGTGCCGATATAGATATCTGCATTGCTGGGGATTGTAGATACATGCAAAAGCTTTTGAGCATGAGCTCCAGTAAACAATGCCAGAATGACGAGTAGGGTCGAGAGTATGGTTTTCATCTTAGAACCCCTCCCTAAGGAATGGCCCGCTAATGACGACCTGTTCGTTGATGTTTTCTAGAACCCAGTATGTATTTGGGAACGGATTGTTGGCGTAGTCTTCGCCTTCGATAACAATGGAACAGGAATATTTACAGGGGTTTGGTATGGCGAGTAGGGAATTCCGGAAACTGTAGGTTAGATTGTCTGACCCTGATGTGACCCGAATCTTTGCGGGATTTACTCCAGAACCCATATCGATGACGTTGAAGTAGATTGTGTCTGAATGGGCTGCGCTAGTTTTGTTTGGTGCCAGTTGCGGAGGAATATCATCCGTAAAGTAAATGGTGCTTGCCGTAATGGCTGTACTCTCGGGAATGTCTACTTCTTGCTTGTTTGCTGTGTATTCCGGTCTGCTAATGTCGCGGGCGTAAATGTGTAGACCTGTCTGGGCCTCCACGGGAACCTGAATTTCGGAGTGAGATTCACTATTCGTAACGACTTGCAAGGTGTCGCCTGCAGCATTGGTCAGGATGATTTCTGTGTTGACCGTCTGATCGTAGGGGAAACCCCTATAGATGACCGGAATGGTCAATAGGGATTGCTCTTCGGTTTTAGTGGTAAAACTAAAGACATCTGTAGTTGTCGTATAGCCCTTGCCTGCATCGTTTGTGACGAGCATGCTGACGGCCCAGTAGACCGTGTTACTTGGAAGGTCTTCGTTTACGATGCCTTTGAGGCTGATATTGTTGTTGCAGTCTGTGGTGCCTAGGGAACTGGCCCAGATGTCATCCTTTTCATCGCTGGCGTAAATGGTGCAGTAAGCTGTTTCCCATGGATCCAGCCCCTCGGTCTTCCAGCGGAGGGGAATGCCCTTTTCGTTGTTTCGTTCTACTTGGTTATAACCGTTAGCGGGATATTCCAGCTGAATTCTATTGGGTGTGTTGACTAGAACTTCAAAATGAGTGCGAACGGTGTCTCCGTATAGGTCTACTGTTTCAAGGAATCCTTTTTTTATTCCGGATGAAGTGAAGGCGTATTGGAACGATTCTATGTTGAAGAACTGACCGTCAAGTTCCCAAAGCAGACTGGCGTATAGAGAACTAGCCTCGTTGACGGGTTCGTCGTTGAGGGTGTACCCTGCATAAAATTTGTAGGTCTGGTTTGCTTCCAGATAGATGGTGTCGCCGATGACGTAGTGGGAACGGTTGTCGTTCGATAAACTTGCTCCCGATGGTAGCACGTACACCTGTTGGCTAAGAACGTCCTCTGGTTCTCCGATAAGGGCGTCGCTGCCACATGCGACCAGCATACAGGCGAGAAGCGGTAAGAAGGATAGCTTTCTCATTATGGATCCTCTCTGTATGTTTTGTCGGAGTACAGATAAAAGTACCGAGTGCTCTTGTTTCCGCTCTGATCGTAAACTTCAATGGATAGAATTCGGTAGGTCCATGTGCTGGAGATGGGCATTATCACCTTAAGGGTGTCTCTACTAATGTTGTAATCCAGGATGATGTTTCCGTCAAGCTTTGCAGAACTTGTGGAAAGTACGACGCTGCCTCCGCCATCCTTTAAGATGAAATTCAAAGTGTCCTGGAGGAGGAGGGTATCTTTATTGTCGATGGAAGAAATTGTTGGGGGCGTGATGTCGGCGAACTGCAGCGAATCAAGGCTGTATACCTGATTTTCCTTAAGGGAAATTTCCCTTATAATTGGCTGTAAGTCGGGAGTGTCGCTGGCAGATACGATGAATGTTATTTTGCCTGGGGTGATTGGCTTGATGTAGAATCTTCCTGCGGAATCGGCGTGAAATTCCTTTGCCCTGTACAGAGTGTCGCCGGAATTGCTGATAATCGTGACTTGGATAGATTGGGGAATCTGTTTAGACGGGGGAATGACCGTAGCGAGAATTCCACTTTCGTTCGAAAGGCCGGCGGTATAGAACTCACCCTCGATGGATTGCGAGGATTTCATATCCAGTTCGTTGTAGGCCGATACAGACCAAGTGTATTTGGTGAGCGGAGCAAGGCCTTTGTTGTAGCTGAAAGTCGATGAACTTAGGATTGTGTCCAGAATGATGCCGTTGTCTTTTTGGGATGTCGGGAAGGCTTCTTTTAAGACGAAGTGGTAATATGTATCCCAGTATCGGTCTTGTTCTGTGGTGTACCAGGAAAAGTTGATGTCTTCGTTGGGTGGAATTTCCTGGGTGCTGTTTGCCGGAATGATTTTTTTCAAGTTCAGTGTGGGAGGAATGGCTGCATAGAGGGTGATTGTGTCGCTGATGGTATCGCCAAAGAAGTCTACCAGGACGAATGCGACTTTATGCAGGCCGGGTGTCTTGACTGAAGCCTTGAAACTATACTCTGTGGCAAAGGGTGTTCCGTCAAGGGTCCAGAAGATATCCTGGCTGCGAATGGCTTTAGATGGATATACAGAAGACAGAAAAATCAGGGAATCGTTGGGGGCGACAGTGTCGTTCTTGATTCGAACGGAAGTTTCGTCAAAGGTCTGTGTGATGAAGGCGTCTACCCGGACTTCCTGGTGGTCGCGTTCGTCAAAAATATAATTGTCGGAATCGGTGCAGGCGACAATTGCGATTGCAATAAGGGCGGTGAGGAGGGAGGCTATTTTCACTGTTTACCTCCGGAAGATTCTTTAACGTAGAACGTCCTTATGGAAGTGGTATCGCTATCGCCCAGGGGATCGGTCACAATGACTCGGAAAGAGTGCTTGCCCTTTGCAAGTCCCGATTGCCTGATTTCATTGAGTTCACCCACTGCATAATTTGTGTGGTCGATTGTAATCACATGTTCCAGCAGCTGGTTCCTGTCGTTGTCGCTACTGCTCCACTTGAAAAGAAAGGCGGTGTGGCTATCCCCGATTAGAGTGTCTCCGTCGGAGGGAATGGTTGTCTCGCTCAACATAGGGGGTGCATTGATAACAACTGTGAATTCCCTCTCGATGGAATTGCCGTCTTGATCGTGAATGACGACCTTGTTCGGGATGCGGTTAGGATTTGTCTGCCCTGCTAGGGCATTTTTTGAGGATATGGGGAATGTCCGTCCACTATCAATAAGTTCCTGATCGTTATACCAGTAGTAGGAAACATCATCTTTATACTTGCTGGGTCGAACCTTTGCAATTAGAGCCGAGGACTCATTGGAATTGATTTTTCGAAGGGTGGAGTCCTGCTTGCCGAATTGTTCTACGACGACAGACGCGCCTGTGATGACCGAAGAGGTGCTTGGGGCGTCGGGAATGTCTAGGCATGCGACAAGAAGTGCTCCCATGAGGATGGCGGCACCTGCGTTAAATAGGGCGAAAAGTAGTTTTCCCATACAAAACATTTTAGCAAATCTTCTATATTCCTGTTTATGAGTGAAGAAAATTTTGAGTACAAAAATGCCATGGATCGTCTGGAGTCCATTTTGGAACGGATTGACAATTCCGAAATGGAAATTGACGAATTGGCTGGCCAGGTTCAGGAAGCGACAGAACTGTTGCGCAAGTGCCGCCAGATTCTCCTGAAAACCGAACAAAATGTACAAGAGGCTTTGGCTAGCCTCGATGGCGAAGTGGAAAAATAACAGATGTCTGAATCTGCTAATGGAATCCCGTCTTCTATCCCCGCCCTGGAGGTGGATGGCCTGACTGTAAAGTTCCCCATTCGCGGGGGCGTTCTGAGCAAGGTCCAGAGCTACTTTACGGCTGTGGATCATGTCAGCTTTACCTTACCCCAGGGAAAGATCCTTTCTATTGTGGGGGAGTCGGGCTGTGGAAAGTCTACCCTTGTAAAGGCCCTTGTGGGCCTGAATCCCATTGCTTCCGGAAGTTTCAAGGTCTTTGGCCAGGAAGGGGGCCGTGCCGCAGGTGGCAAGGGACTCCGCATTTCGGACGTGATGCAGATGGTTTTCCAGGATCCCTTTAGCAGTCTCAATCCGAGGCAGACCGTTTCTGAAATTTTGACCGCGCCGGTGGTGGCTCGGGGAGCATCCTTTGAAGAAGCCGAGAAGCGGGCTCGTGAACTGTTAGACCGCGTGTCGATTCCCAATGGAGCCCTGGACAAGTTCCCTCATGAATTTTCCGGTGGCCAGCGACAGCGCCTGTGCATCGCCCGCAGTCTGATGGTGCAGCCTAAAATTTTGCTTTGCGACGAAGTGACAAGCGCCCTTGACGTTTCTGTGCAGGCGCAGATTCTGCATTTGTTGAATGACCTGCGAAATGACCTGGGGCTTTCCATTGTGTTCATCAGTCATGATATGCAGGTGGTCCGTGCGTTAAGTGACGAAGTCCTGGTCATGTACTTTGGCAAGGTGGTTGAACGTGGCGACGCCGACGTTGTCTTGACCAATCCCCAGGATGATTATACGAAAAAATTGCTGGCTAGTGTGCCTACCATCAAGCGAACCTAGAATTTGATTTATGGCTAATTTCCGTAGAAAAACAGAATCCCGCGAAACCCGCTTTTATGAACTGCGGATCGAAAAAATGGTTCAGGGTGGCGATGGCATGGCCCGTTTGCCCGATGGCCGAATTTGCTTTGTGCAGGGAGCCCTGCCTGGGGAATTGTGCAAGGTTCTGCTAACCTTTTCCAAGAAAGATTTTACCCGCGGAAAGGCTATCGAAATCATAGAGGAATCTCCAGATCGCGTAAAGCCGTTTTGCCCCCATTATGGTAAGTGCGGCGGATGTAGCCTGCAGCACCTGGATGCATCAAGGCAGATTGAATATATGGAACGTGTGGAACGGGAAAACTTTAAGCGCCTGGCTCATACGGAACTGCCTGCCGATTTTAGAATTCACTTTGGTAAACCTTGGGGATATCGCAATCGTGCCCGCGTAGTTTATTGCGGCGACCGCGGCAAGGGCGAAAGAGGAGCTTTCGGTTTCCGCGGTCAGGAAAGCAACGATGTGGTGCCTTTCAAGAAGTGCCCTGTACTGACACCTGCCCTGAATGAATTCCTGAACGGTGCCGGCCGGGAACTTTGTGCCGCTAACCGCGATGCCCGCGAACTGAACATCTTTGATAACGGTGCGGGCGAAGTCAGCTATTTCTATCGCGGTATGCCCAAGTCCGATTTTGAAAAGAATGCGGTCAGCGTGGTGGATATTTGCGGCAAGAAAATCGAGTCCGATGCGTCGGTGTTTTTCCAGAGTAATTTAGGATTGTTGCCGGAACTGGTGGAAAGCGTTCGTAAGGCTGTGGAGGCTGGTATCGCCTCCGGAGAATCCAGCGATGAATGGCTGATTGACCTGTTCAGCGGCGTAGGCTTCTTTGCCGCCCTTTTGCAGGACAAGTTTAAACGCGTGACGACGGTGGAACGTGAAGACGGTTGCCTTAAGCATGCCAAGGTGAATCTGGCGGGTACCGCCAACTGCGAAAATGTTTCTGCCCCTGCCGAAGACTGGCTGGCCAACCATGTGGTGGATGTTCCTGCTACGCTTATTGTGGACCCTCCTAGAACAGGACTTCCCAAGGAGGCGCTGGAGGCCATTATTGCCAGTTCCGTAAACCGTCTGATTTATGTTTCCTGCGACCCCGTCACCTTAGCCCGTGATTATGCCAAGTTTGCTGTGGCAGGGTTCAGCTTGAAGCAGGCGGAAGGTTTTGCCTTCTACCCACAGACTCCCCATATGGAAATGATGTTTGTACTGTCCCGCTAAAATTTTTATTACACAATTAGATGTTCCATTTTTGCTACTTTACCTATAGTAAGAAAAGAGGTGTTATGAAAAAGTTGTTCCTTGCCATGATGGCTTTCGCTCTTGCAATTTTTGCCGGATGCACTACCGAAGAACCTTCCATTGTCTGTGGCCGTGACTGGAATGCCGGCTCCATGGTTGTTGCCGATACGACCAGTGAATTTGATTTGGCCGACCAGATGGTAGTGCAGTTCAAGTATGGCAAGAACTTCGACTTTACCAACTTGAAGGTTGCCTTTTACGAAGGTTCTACGGCTCAGAAGGGTGCCGAAATCTGGTCTCGCGATGTAAAGGTTACCGAAAAGATGGGTGTGTATACCTTGCAGGGTAAGTCTAGACATGGTGGCATGATGCTGGCCCGCGAAATGTGCAAGCATCGCAAACCCGGTTCAGTCATGATCGAGTTTAGCGCCGATGGCCGAGTGCTTGCTACCAAGGATATTCAACTTGTAAAGACCCGCTAATTTTATGAAGAAGAGTAATTTGATCCTGGCGGGTTCCGCCATTGCCTTGAGTGCAGCCCTGGTGGCTTGCGGTGATTTTCCCGTGACCATGAACTATACGCTTTCGGAACCGGTTAAAATGGAAATGATTGCCGAAAGCTATATCACCACTCTCGATGAAAAGGGTGACGAACGCGTTGGTACTCATACCTTGACCAATGTGAAAATTCAGTATTCAACATCGGGCGATACCACCAAGGTCCATAGGGATTACGTCATCGACAATTCCAGTGGCTACCTGAAGAACTATTACCCGACGGCTCTGGCCTGGCGTGCAAAGTCTGTGGACTTGGCTGCCATCGATCGCAAGGTCGTTAGCATTGACGGTCTGAACGAAGGCTACGATAGCATTGTGACGAAACTGCCCATGCCCAAGCTGTGGCACGAACAGTTGCTGAATCCTGAATTTAAGCCTCACCTGGCCCGTGCCGAAAAGCACCGCTGGGAAATGGATCACCTGCTGGTGGGTGAAATTCCTGCCAAGGGAAACATCACGCAAAAGCTGAAGGATGAAGGCCGATTGAATTTCGCCTTGATCCAGGTTGATTCTGTGGTTGTCCGCGGTTTTGAAAATCGCGACCATCGTCGCTGCCTGGATTATGTGGTTTACTTGCAGGAAACGGAAAGCTTCCCCTATTTCATATGGGAACAGCATGTCAATTCCAAGATCGTAGACGAAAAGTTCAAGAAGTATAACAAGGGCCTTAAGGCTGAATACCAGACCCGCTACGAAATCATGATTGACCCCAAGACCGGTATCCCCTGCCTTTCTCATGAAACCAAGGTCGGTACCCATACCATGGTGAATCCGGAAACTCGCGATACGGTGACCTTCACCAGCCATATTACCGTGGAACGTATGTTCAATACCATAAAGCCTGGCGAAGAGGGTAACGAGTAATGCGTCGCTTGGTTCCTGCAGCTTTTGTCGCGGCCTTGTTGGCTGGTTGTGCTAGCCATCCCTCGCCTCAGCAGACGATGGTAGACGACCGCCACCTGGTTTACGTGGATATGTATAAGGCCTATAGAAAGGCTGAAGAAGACTATCTGAACTTGCTGTTCAATATTGAACGCATGCCGGAGGAAGAAGAACTCTGGATGATGAAACGCGAAAAGATGCTGGAACTGAATCAGCTGAAAGAATTTATGCTGAATGCCCGCCAGGAACTGGATGAAGCCATGCGACTGTGGGAAATGCATTTGTTGGATGTTCAGGCTGATTTGAAACAGGCTCAGTTAAAGGCCTTTAATCCCAACTTCAAGGGAGAGGATGCCCAAAGGACAAGTCCGGGACAGTTATTGCCTAACGAGGCCAATCAAATTCACAAGTAATTTAAAAAGACCTTCGCTGATGCGGAGGTCTTTCTGCTATTGTGGGTATTGGCTACTGCCAAGTGTTGAGGAAGCCCATGCCAACCGCAAACTTGATTCGGGTGGGGGCGATGCATTCGGGAATGATGGGCAAGTCGATAGGATTCAGCTTGCGGCCTCCCTCTAGATTTTCGTCTTCACCGATGCGACTGAGGCCGCGGGCGAATGTCAGGCTGATATCCAGGGGAATGCTATAGAACAGCTTGTTGCTCCAGCGGAAACTCAGGCCTACGTCGCGATCCCAGAATTTGCCCTTGGTCATTTTGTGAGGATCGAACCATCTGCCGTTCCATGCTGCACCAATCTGGGCGAACAAGTCGAAGTAGAAATCGCGGGTGCTGAAGATCCATGCAGACTTGCGCCAGTCGCTGTAGATGGGGAACAGGTAGTGGACTTCGGCCATGGCGGTTCTGGTGCCTGCCAGGGTATAGTCTTCGGAACTGCGGAGGTAGGGGTAACCTTCCAGGAATAGCGGGAGATAATAGTAGGTGTCCAGGGAGTCTTCCTTGGTGTCGGTATGCCATTTGAAGATCCCGTTGATTTTTCCGCCTGCTGCAAGGCGGGCTCCTGTCCAGGGACTCTGCAGACTTCCGTAGAGATCGATGCCCACCTGGTTCAGGGTGAAGTTCCTGTACTTGGGGGTAATCTTGCCAGAGGCGTCGACGGTAAAGCTTTCGGAGAATGTTCCCGGACGATACAAATCCGAGTTGGACGTCTGATAGTAAAGGAACAGACCGTTGCCTTGTCCGTCAATTCCGGTGCCGCCTTCGCTATGGTCGCCATAGAGGCCAAGGGCGAATAAGGCGGTAACGCGCTTTTGGTAAGTCCAGTCAAAGTTGTCTTCGTAAAGGTTGAAGTTGGCCCAGTCGTAACTGAGGGCGAATTGCAACGTGTCGATGGTCTTGAAAATGCTGTAGCCTGCGGCACCCATAACGGATTGCATGGGGACTGCATAATGGGTGGTGCCGATTGAATCTCCATAGGCTCGAGGATCTTCGTAGCGGATGGTGTCCATGCTGGTGTAGTTGGCGTAGGAGTAGGCGAGACTCAAATCAATGGGTGTGCTGCGGTTTTCCCAGGAAATGAAGAATTCCTTTTCTTGCCTGGGGTTTAGACCGCTTCCGTTGATGTAGTCAAAGCCGGAACCTATTTCCAGCAAGAGTCCCATCTGGATGGTGTTCTTCTTGAGGGGGTCATTGAGAAGTACTGCCAGACCGGCCTTGGCCTTGACTTGGCCGTCTCCAAAGACTGTTAGGTCCGGAGCGTTTTCCGAGAAGGCTACCATGGGAACAAACAGGGGAACTGACGGAATTGGCTTATAGTCTTCTTCGATGCCTGCAAATTCCAATTCCTGGAAATCAATTGCCTTGACCACGCGCTGTAAGGGGGCTCCCTTGAGAACAATTTCCTTGGAACCTTCGTGGGAGGTAATGGTTCTGGTGGTGTCTGCGATTTTTATGATGGAGTCGCGGAGGGCGATGGAGGGCTGCGGTGTGCAGGGTGCCACGGAGTCTGCGACGGTAGAATCGGTGAGGGCGGTGTCGCCACTTGTTGTGTCAGCGTTGCAGACGCTCCAGGTTGTATCTGCAATCTGGATGGTGGAATCTCGTTGGGTAACGCTAACTGTTGTGTCTGAAGATGCGGGAACAAAAATGCTGTAGGCCAACTTATACAGGGAGAATCCGTCCTTGTCGTAGTTGGTATAGTACAGTGTATCCCCTGCCAGGGTCGGAGTGAATGCGCCACCAACTACGTTGGTCAGGGCGTGCTCTACGCCGGTATTGATGTTCTTCTCTATAAGGTTGAAGATTCCGTTTCTGTTGCTGGAGAAGACAATCTTTTCGTTGTTCAGCCAGTTTACGTCACGTTCGTCAAATTTCGTGTTACTGATAATCTTGAAGTTCTTTCCGTCGGAGTCCAGCAGGGCGATGCCGCGGGTTTCGTTATCGAAGAAGCCGAAAGCAATCTTCTTTCCGTCGGGGCTGAATTTCGGACTATAGATGTTATAGTACCGGAGGCTGGAATCAGGAACGTACAAGTCTACTGGTTCTTCCGTTTCGTAATCCTTAAGATCCTTGGGGAAGGAAACCTTACTCAGGACGAAGCGTGTGCTGTAGGGTTCGCGACGGACAAAAGCGATGGTTGTACCTTGAGGATCGATTGCAGGATATACTGCATCTGTCAGGTAGGATACCGTGATTTCATTCTTGTTGGTGTCGGCTACGGCGATGTCGAAATGGGCGTGGCCATCCTTGTCGCGGTTCTGGTAGGTGACGTAGGCTAGCATAGGTCCGCGGATGGAATCTTCGTAGACGTCGATGCCCTTATCCAGCCATGCCTTTTTCAGTTTGAATCCTGTCTTTGCGAAATCGGATATGTCGATGGTGCTGTCTGCGCCTTCGATGTCCACTTCTCCAATTTCCACTTTTACGTTGGCGGTATCTACGGCGGAACTATCCTTGTTTGCTTCGGTGCTGTCCTTTTCCTCTTCGAGAGGCATCTTGAACAGGCCGCCATCAAACCATGCGCCGCCAAAGTTGGAAACGCCGTAGAGGTGCTTGCCTGCTACGATGGGAAAGTCATTCCAGAAAGCGTCTTCGGTAAGCTTGGTGCCTTCGACCAGTTTTCCCAGGGAGTCTTTCTGCGCGGTGTAAGCTTCTGTGATTTCCTTTTTCCAGGCGTCGTAAAGTTCCTGCTCGCTAATGCCAAGAACGTTTCTGATGGCACCATCCAGGGTCATGCGCTGGTATTTAGAAAGGTTTTCCCAGATTTTTGGGACTGCGTCTTCACCGTAATGCTTGTCGATGTAGCGGACCAGGGCGAATCCCTGAGTGTAGGGGCCCAATTCCGCAAAGAGGGAATTGTCCGAAAAGTCGTGCATGTATTCCAGGCTGAGCAGACTGTCGTTCAGGGCGGCCACGCGGAGGAGCATGTCACGGTGGGTGTCCCATCCGTCAAAGCCCATGCGGCTGGATTCATATTGTGCCGTACCTTCGGCAAGCCAGAGGGGCTGCAGGGTGAAGGGCAGCAGGCTGGCGAAATCGCTGGTGGTGCGTTCGTTGTAATAGTCGGTGTAGCTGAACTGAAGGCCGTATACGTGGGGGTTAAACTTGCTTCCGCTTTCGATACTGACCAGGTGGCTGAATTCGTGGGTCACCACGTCGGTGAGCCAGCCATGGGAACTGCGAACCTTAAAGTCCCAGTTGGTGAGCCACAGGTTCAGTGCGTTTTCGCTGGGGATGGCGCTGCCGTTACTGTAGAGGGCGTTGTTCAGTGTGACGTTGACGCGGCCGGGCAGGTCGTGGTAACGACCGACGACGCTGTCGTAGACAGCCTCGGCGTAAGCCGATGCCTTGGCCGCGTGATCGGTGTATTCTGCGGGATAATGGAATTGGAAGTGCTGTGTTCCTGCAGTCTTCCATTTGATATCGCTCTGGTTGCCGTAAAAACCTGCGGCCATGACCGTCGCCGAAAAGAGGGCTACGGAACCTACCAGCTTTTTCACAAGTCTCGTTTTATGTATGCGTTTTTTTATCAGCTTTTTCAAAATAAAAATCCAAATTATCTATTCCTCTAAAATCTATAAAAATTAGGGGTCGTAAATACCAAAAGACCGTCCCATAAGAGACGGTCTTTCGTGTTTAGGAGGAGAATGAATTTCTAGATCGAATTACTTGCCGAAGTAGGCTTCCTTCATGCCGTCGATCAGCTTGGTGCCCTGCTGAGAACCTGCTGCGGATTCGAAGAGAGCGAACTGACCGGTGTAACCCCAGTGCTGCAGCGGAATTTCAAGTTCTTCGCTGATTTCGCGGAGGGCGGTCATGTAGTTCAGCACGGACTGTGCGTCGGCACCGGTATTCAGTGCACCGAATTCGTTGATGATCACCGGAACGTTGTTCTTTACAGCCCAATTCTTGGCGGGGAGGACAACGCTCATGATGAATTCCTTGCTGCCGCGCTTGTAGTAATTCTTGATGTTGGACTTGATATAGCTTACGGTGGACTTGGTTACGCCGAAGTCTGCAGAGTATTCGCTCCACTTTTCCTTGTCGTAGGGGAACATCAGGTTCTTGATGGTCTTGGTGTCGCTCCAGCTTGCACCCTGGTGGGTGAATTCAAACGGATCGTAAGTGTGAACGGCGTAGATGATCTTGTCGTCGTTCAGCGGTTCGCCCTTGGCAAGGTTGCTGATGGAGTACCATTCTGCATCGCCGAAGACCAACATGTGGTTCTTGTCGACGGTACGGATGGAGTCGATGATTTCCTGTGCAGCCTTGCGCCAGGAGGCGGAAGTGACTGCGCCGTTGGACATATCCGGTTCGTTCAAAAGTTCGAAGAAGATGCTTTCGCGGCTGTTGCTTGCATAGTGCTGGGCCACATGCTTCCAGACGTTTGCCATCATGGTTACGTACTGGGGATCGGCTGCGGTTTCCTTGTTGTAGCCGTTGTCGTATTCATGGTAGTCGATAACGAAGGACATGCCTGCCTTTTCAGTCCAGGTGGCGAAGGAATCCAGAACGGCGAAGAGGTTCTTGTCGTCAAATTCCAGAGCGGCGGCCTTACCGGCAACGACGTCGTCGCGGTTGGTGGCGTAAGCATCCAGGTCAATGGGGAGGCGCAGAGCCTTGATTCCATTTTCGGCCATCAGCTTGATGTCGCTTTCGTCAAACTTGAACTTGCCATTGAAGGTGTAATTTGCATCTTCGAGCCAGTTGGTAATGTTGATGCCCTTGTCCAGCAACTGCATTGCCTTTGCCTGCAGCGGGTTGCTGATGGTGATGTCGCCAATGACGTTTTCCGGGAATTCAGGATCCTTGATGGTCATGTCGGCCACGTCCTTAGCCACTTCGCTGGTGTCCTGCAGGTACAGGTTGTCGATAAGAACGGAGTCCATTCTTGCCTTACCCTTGGCCTGGAAGCTGATCTTTTCGATATGGGCTGCGTTGAATTCAACCTTTTCGCCCCAGCCACCCTGAGTCAGGTCCTTGAAGCGGACTTCCACCTTCTTCCACACACGGGATGCCTTGACAGTTGCAAGATGTACGTCGTAGTCTTCAACGTCAGAGATTTCTACATGGATTTCATGAGCGTCACCCTTGAACCAGTAGGTAACTCCGCCGTATTTGGTAAAATCCATGTCGTCGCTGGCGATATAGACGCCCCAGCCTACATACGGATCATATTCGTAACCACCCTTGTCCAGGTTATAGTAGACTGCAAAGGCGTAATCAGTGCCGTTGTCGGAACGACGTGCCTTGGGGTAGCCGTTATCGTCTACCGGGGTAAGGATGGTGGAATTGCCCTTGTTGTCCTTGTCGCTATAGGTGTACCAGCCTGCTTCGTTAATCAGGGCCACGCCGTCACCGTCTTCGAAGTCATCCACCAGGAGGCCGATGCCGGTTTCTGCGGGGATGTTGATGGCCGGAGTAATCTCGGTGGCTTCTTCAGGAATGGTCAACACGAACTCTTCAGTGGTGTCTGAGGGAACGACGGTGGTGTCGCCCGGAACAACAGGAACAGTCGTAGTGTCAACGGGGGTTTCCCCTGCCGGCAAAGTGTCTACAGGCGTGGTGTTGCCGGTTCCGCTAGTGGTGTCTGCAGGGAGAACTGCAGGATCGTCGGAATTGGCACCGGAAGAAGAACTGTCACCGCAAGCAGTTGCCATGAGGGCGAAGGTGGCTGCTGCAGAGAGTGTTGCCAGAGATTTCAGCTTAAGATTCATTTTATCCTCGTAAAGAGTTTTTGATGAAATTAGACATTGTATTTCCGATGTAAAAATATAATTGGAGGGGGCTTTTTTGCCCTTTTAAAAAGAATAAAGAATCAAAACTGTAGTTAATGTTTTTATATTGTTTTATGTTTCCCAATGTTTTACACAGAGTATTATCACCAGTCCATACAGAAGACGTCTAAAAAGGCGGCTGGTGCTGCAGCGTTACATTGGGAACGTCAGAAGATTTCTGACCGTCGGTATTCCGGTTGCAATCGTATTGATGTTCACGAAGGTGAGGTTCCCTCTTTCGGTTATGTTTCGTCTGATGGGATGGAACAAGTTGGCGTATATGTGGTGCTTCGGGGGCGCAATTTCCCCGATGGCATTTATGCCTATGATGCTGATGGCCGTAGCGGTGCTCCCAATGTGGCGGGACAGCTGGTAAAAATCGGCGGAAAAGATGAAATGAAACGTCTGGCCGAGGCGTTCCCCCATAAGGATTTTTTGCTGGACACTCCGATTCTGTATCTGTTTACTGGAATTTTGGAACGATCCGTGTGTCGTTTCAAGGAAGGGGCTTACTCTCGAATTCTGCAAGATGTGGGTGCCTGTGTGGGAAGCGTGATGCTGCATGCCAAGGCCAAGGGGGCGAAGGTTTTCCCCTTGGGCGGTTTTGTGGATGACCAGGTGGCTGTTTCCCTGAAACTCCCTTCTACGGAAGTGCCTCTGGCGGGCCTTGCGGTGTTTCCGGAGTATAGCGAACTGGCTTACGATTCCATTGACGATGGTGTTGGGGAGTCGGCATACTCCAATCGCAGCGAGGCGGATCCCTTGTTGATGGCGGCGGAGCCTGGTGCCAGTTTTGATGCGGGTTGTGTAAGTGCCTCTAGCCGTTACCCGTCCCGATTTATGCGCCAGAATCGTGGAGAGTGCATTGAAGATTTGAGCAAGTGCATCCGTGTGCGTCGCCTTGCTACGCAAGCCCTGCCTGGGGATGAGTTTCCCTTGACTCCTGCAAGATATGACAGCAAACTTTATGGTCAAGTGGTGAATGATCTTGGGAAGGTTCCGCAGAGGCGAATTCCCTTTAAGCGAACTTCCTTTGACCTGGATGAATTTTCCAGTATGTTGCGCTGGCTGGAACAGGGCAAAATCAACTTGTTTGGCGCAGGCCTGTTAAAAATCTGGATTGTGGTTTTTGACGTGATGTTCGTGTTCCCCGGCGTGTACCGCTATGTGCCTGTACGCAAGTCTATTTACATGCAGGGCGGAGTGGTGGCGGCAAAGAAATTCGTCAAGTGTCATGTTGTTCCCGAAGAGGTTGAAAATGCGGCCTTTGCCGTGGTGCTTACTGCCGACCTGAAGGAAGCCTGCAACTTGCTGGGTGAACGTGCCTATCGCTATTTGAACATGAATGCAGGATACATTCTGCAGTCGTTGAGCCTGTCTGGACGAGTGTTGAACAAGACTGTACGCGATCAACATTTCTTCTATGAAGATGACCTGAAGAAACTCTGCAATTTGCCGGATGGCGAAAGTGTGATTTCCGAAATTCTCGTGGGAAAGTAAGTTTGTATGTTGAACTGTTTTTTGAGTTTTCTTTCGGATGCTATACAAGTATCCTTATATTTATTAATAGCTTTGGTCTTATGCATTCCGCTATGGCTGGGATTCCTATTTTCTTTTATTAATTCCCAGACCCGCTTTAAGAAATTAGGTGCTGTTCTTTGGTCCGTGCTGATGGCACTTATTTTGGGGATTGTTGTTCTGGCAATCTTTAAAGCTCATATTTTCAATTATGAAATCTTGTGGCTGGCCGTGACGCCTATAGTTTGCTTTGCCGCCATAGTACCGATCTTTTTGGCAACAAGTGCATTTGGCCGAGTGTTTAAACGGAAGAAAAAATTCCATTGGCTTGTTTTCCCCATATCATACGTTATTTCTTTTGTGTTGGTCGTGATGTTTTGTGGGTCGTTGATTGCGAACCCGTTTGGACAATATACGGAGAATAATCTTTCAAAGGAAGAAATGGAAAAATCGGAAGGTTATGATTTTGAAATAGGACTTTTCCGTGGATCCGACTATGATGTTTCAAAATTGCAAATTAGAGGGAAAGGAGATTCTGTCTACTATCGAGTCAAGTATGATTTATGTCCCTATGTTCTAGACAACAAGGATTTTATTGCGAAATATACGGAACCTCTAGAGAATGTTGCTACTCCCTGGACTTTGTTGGATAAGGAAAAATCTTCCATAGCATTTGAGTTAAGAAAATCCATGATGACCTATGAAAGTGAATGGACTACGGTAATGGTTTTGGATGGATATTGCATCGGTTTGGGAATAAATGATTTTCAGAAGAAAAAATCGCGTCATTTTAGTTTCTGCAATGCGGATATTTCAAATGTGCCTAAGGCCTACGCTATGGAAAAAATGAGTGATAGCCTTTGGCCCCCTCGCGAGACTTATACGAAATATTCCATTGAACAGGCGGAAAAAGCCTGCCGAGAAAGTCAGAATTATACGGGCGAATAATTTGATCAACGGGCGGTTACCCGATTAACTTCAACAGCAACGGAGCGACAACGGCGGTAAAGATGCCGGCGATGCCGATGGCCAGGGAGCTCATGGCGCCTTGGGTTTCGCCGATTTCCATGGCGCGGGTGGTGCCTAGGGCGTGGCTTGCTGTACCGATGGCGATACCTTGGGCCACCTTGTGCTTAATGTGGAAGAACTTGCAAACCACAGAGGCGGTAACGGCGCCGGTAATTCCCGTAATCACGATGGAAATAATGGTAATGCTGGGAATGCCGCCGATCTGTGCGGAAACCACGGAACCCATGGGGATGGTAATGGATTTGGGCACCAAGGAAAGCATCAAGGTTTCGCTGAGGCCAACCAACTTAGAGGCTGCCACCACACAACAAATGGAGGTGAGGCTACCGACGGCGATGCCTGCCAAAATCGGGAGCCAGTGCTTTTTGAGGTTGCCCAGCTGCCTGTACAAGGGAACGGCCAAAACCACAGTAGCGGGGCCAAGCATCATGGAAATGTAGTCGCCGCCTACCTTGTAGCTGTCGTAGCTGATTCCCGTAATCATCAGGAATCCCACAATGAGAATGAGGCCGATGAGCAGCGGGTTCAAGATGGAGTACTTGAATTTCTTGTTCAGAGCCACGCCCACTTCGAAGGCGGCCAAGGTCAAGAAAATTCCGAACAGGGGCGAGTTTATGATGGTGTTCATTTCTTCCCCCTGGTGGCTTGCTTCATCTCTTCATCTTCAAGTTGTTCGATGTTCAGGCGCTTTTCTTGACGGCCAATGAGAAACTGCGTGGTAAGGCCGGTGGCTGCCAAGCTGATGAGCGTCAGCACAATGCAAAGAAGGAGTAGGGTGGGCCACTGGCTAAGAATGTCGTCGCCAACGGTCATAATGGCGATGCTTGGCGGCAAGAAGAAAAGTGCCAGATGGTTCAAGAAGAAACTGGAAACGCCGGAAATCTGCTCCGGTTTAAGAATTTTAGTACAAAGTAATATAAGGAGCAGAACCATGCCGAGAATGTTGCCCGGGATAGGGATGCCAACCACTCGGTTCAGAAATTCGCCTACTAGGCAAATGGCGAAAATTACGGCAATTTGAAGAGGTATTCTCATAGCGATGCCAAATATAGGAAAATGGGAAAGTGGTTAGTAGACAGTGGTTAGTAAACAGTGTTTTGCGGGAATATTTAAATAACTGACCACTAACCACTAATCACTGTTTACTACATTACATGTTATGAAAATTGTATTTATGGGTACGCCGGAATTTGCGGCTTGTTTCTTGAAGCACTTGAAAGAAAGTGACTTCGCTGATGTAGTTGGTGTTGTAACTCAGCCGGATCGCCCCGCTGGTCGTGGCCGCGTGCTGACTCCTCCGCCTGTGAAGAGCCTGGCTCTGGAATATGGCCTGCCGGTTTTGCAGCCTGTGGACTTGAAGGCTCCGGAATTTGAAGAAGAACTCCGCGCCTTTGGTGCAGATCTTTTTGTGGTGGTGGCTTATTCCATCCTGCCCAAGAACATTCTTGGTGTTGCCAAGTTTGGCGCCGTAAACGTTCACGGCAGCATGTTGCCTAAGTATCGTGGAGCCGCTCCTGTACAGCGCGCCATTGCCGACGGCCTGCCTGCAACTGGCGTTACCGTTTTCCGTCTGGATGAAAAGATGGACCACGGTCCTATTCTTGCCCAGCGCGAAATCATTATCGACCATCAGGACACTACCGCCTCCTTGCTGGAAAAGATGGTGGCTCCCGGTTGCGAAGCTCTGGACGATGCCATCAACCAGCTCATTACCGGTACCGAAAAGGATTTGACCCAGGATCACGCTCTGGCTTCTGGCGCTCCCAAGCTGAAGAAGGAAGAAGGTCTCATTGACTTCAACCTGCCGGCTCGCGTCATTCACAACCGCATTCGCGCTTTCAATCCGTGGCCCGGTGGATACGGCAAGCTGGGTGGCCGCATGGTTTACCTCCGCGTCACCGACACTCCGGAAAACGGCCCCAGCCTGACTCCGGGCGCAGTGGCCTTCAAGGACAAGCGTTTCTATGTAGGTACCGGTGAAGGTCTTCTGGAAGTGATTGAAATTCAGGCAGAAGGCAAGAAGCCTATGCCGGTGGCTGACTTTATGCGTGGCATCCAGAATCATGATGGACTTTCCTTTTGCTAGAGGCTAAGATGGACGCGGTACAAGGCCAGAAATATGTGGATCCCCTGAAGGAACGTAAGGACGCCTACCGCGTTCTTTTGCAGTGGCAGAGGGATGGTGCTTTCATCAAGGAAGGTGGACTTTCTCCTTTTGCCATGGAACTTGCCTTGGGCGTGTGCCGCAGGTATTTGTACTTGCTGTACGTCATCAAGCATTTGACCAAGCGCATGCCTTCTGAAGAAGCGGGTACCATTATCGCAATGGGCCTTGTGCAGATGTTGTACATGAACGTCCCTGATTACGCCGCCATTGCCACAAGTGCTGACCTTGCAAAAGCTGTTGGCCTTGGGGATGGAACCGCCAGCCTTGTAAACGGAGTTCTTCGCGGAGCCCGTCGCAACGGCTTGCCGGAACTGCCTACTCAGCGAGTCCGTAAGGTTTCCATCGAAAACTCTGTGCCTGAATGGTTGGTACGTCGCTGGTTTGATATTTACGGTGGCGACCGCGCCGAAGAAATTGCCCGCACTACTTTGGCCCGCCCTGCAGAATGGCTTCGCGTAAACCTGCAGAAGACTAACGCTCCCAAGTTGGCTCAGAAGCTTGGCTTCGAGAACGCCTCTATCCTGTATGACCGTTTTATCGAGGTTCCCGAAAATGCGAAGCTGAAAGCGGTTCTGGAATCGGACTCTTTCGTCAAGGGTGAATTCAGTCTGCAGAATCCTTCCGCATACGAAGTGGTTAAACTGCTGGATCTTAAGTCGGGTTTAAAAGTCTGGGATGCCTGTGCCGCCCCCGGTGGCAAGTCCGCCCTCATGGCCGAAATGGACCCCAGTCTGGATATTCTCGCCAGCGATGTTTCTGAAAACCGTATGGCGAAAATGCAGGATTTGGCAAAGCGTCTGGGCCTTGCCAACATTAAGACATCCTGCATCGATGTTCTTTCTCTGAAGTCTGCTGAGGCTACAAAGAATATTGGCGGTTCCACCCGATTGGCTTCTGCCTATGATCGAATTCTTTTGGATGTTCCCTGCAGCAACATGGGCGTTCTTGCCCGCCGCCCCGAAGTGGTATACCGTTTGAGCCCTCAATCCTTTAAGGAATTGGCTGAACTGCAGTACAGCATTCTTGAAGCTGCTGCCACCCGCCTTGCTGTTGGCGGTCGCCTGGTGTACGCCACCTGTAGCCCCGATCCGCTGGAAACCACCCAGGTGGTGAATCGCTTCGTGAAGGCTCATCCTGAATTTGTGAAGGTTGGAGACCCTGTGCTTCCTGCCAATAAGGATTCCCGCTTTGACGGTTTCTTTGCCCAGGCTCTTGTAAAGAACCCGTAGACCTAACGAGGTTTTATGAAAAAGATCTTCTTGTTGTTGGCTCTTGCGGTGTCTATGGCTTTGTCCCAGACCCCAGCAGACTTGGTTCAGAACCCCACAGACGTAGCTTTCTCCAAGGCCTACCTGGCTATTGAAGGTGGTGAAGTTTACCCTTGGGGTTCCTTGGCCGATGCTGTACAGAATACCTATTATGCAGGAATCAGTTTCCGCTATACCTACTGGGATAACGTAGACGGTATCGTCATGTTTAACTATTCCTATTTCAAGCCTCGCCCCGATGACATCTCCTTTGATGGTGCTCATCAGTTTACAGGTCGCCTGGGCTTGGATTGGAAGTGGTCCAAGATTCGCCCCATTGTCCTGGGAGCGGGTTTCGCCTGCAATTGGGTTCGCGCTGACCTGGATGATGGTGTGGACAAGGATGAACTTTACAGAAAACCGGGTGGCACCCTGGGGGATAACGAAACCGAATTCGGCTGGTACGGACGCTTTAGTGTTCCGCTGTGGAAATACCAAAAGTTCAATGTCGGTTTGAATGTTATCTACGAAGAAATTTGGACCTTGCCTCGTCGATCTGACGTTCTGACTGTCGGTATTTATGTTGAAAGGAGTCTCTGGTAATGAAACACCTTTTGAAAGCTTTTCTCCTGACCAGTGTCGCTGCCTTTGCTACTGAAACGGTTCCCTCCATTATCCCCGCAGAAATGGAAGGCATGGAAGCAGAACTCCGCGCTGACGGAACGTTCCTTATTGGTGGCCCCACTTTTATCTATGATCGAATCCTGGGCGCTGGCGGCATGCATTCCGAAAGTGAATTGTGGAGCCCTGCCAAGCTGCGCGACCGTCTGCTTTTCAATCGCATGACAGGAATTATGTCCTGGACTCCCATGGCTCCCTCTATCTGGATGAAGACGGGAAACGAGCTGGGCGATATGCTCTATCAGGATTTCATTACCTCAGAAAAGGATCGCCCCACGAACTACACTCCTATTCTGGAAGGTGGTTTCAGGACTCCCAGTTTCCACGGCTTCTGGGCTACGGCACGACTTTTCCAGGATGACCATTTTTCTCAGAAGTATATGCCTTCTCGAAGAAAAATGGTGGATGATAGTTATTCTCATTTTGGTGAAAACTGGCCTCTCTTCAGTTCTGCCTACGGTGGTCTCGGTTACGCCAACTCCTTGATCGACGCTTCCGTTTTGGCTGGTGAGGAATACTACTGGATTTTCTCTGAAACTTCCCGCTGGCTTCCGGTTCATAACAAACCCCGCGTAGAAGGCCGTGTCGATGTGATGAATCTTAGCCTCACCGTGGCATACGAAGATGCTGAATATCAGAACAAACTGGAAGAGGAACGCGGCACCCGCAAGGAACTGAACGGATCCGTTTATTACCGATGCGGAAAGGCTTGCAAGGATGGAGTGTTCCAGATTTCTGCTGGCTTGGCCTTCCGTGCCGTTGACGATTCTGGAGCCGTATACACGGAACTGGAAGAGGATCGAGTTTTCTGGCCCTTCATGGAACTGCGCATTCAACCTGTTAAACGTTTGACTGCCGATGTGATGTTCGGTATAAATGAACGTGACTGGATGGTGCAGGATAGTATCCAGTTTAACGCTCCCACGCCCAAGGATATGGGTTCGCTGGTTGGCGTAAAGAATATTTCTGCCACCCGCCTGAATCCTCTGGCCGATACCAAGGAAATCTACGGCAAGGAAGAAATCAACCTGACCGCAGATGGACAGATGAATTTGCTGCAGGCTTACATGGCCTTTGTCGATACCATGGGCAATGTAGCTGTAGGTGGCCGTGCCAGTGTGTGGACCGAATACGGTGCCGAAACCTTTGAAGTCGAACGTTACGCCGAGGACAATAAATTCAAAGTCCGCTATGGCGATGTAGGTCGAATCAACTCCTGGCTGAAGGGTGTCACTGCAGAACTCTGGCTTGGCATGTGGTACGAAAAGATTTTCAACTTCAAGGCTTCAGCCGGATTTGAACGCATCGATGGTGACCTTGGCGAAGCCGAAGTGAGCCCTGCTGAATACTATGTTGGCTTTGCCGCCGACTGGTTTATCCGAAAGTCCTTCAAGGTTAGCCATTCTATCCATTATCGCAGCGATGCCCAGTGGAACCTCCGCTTCGCCAATCCTCTGGAGGTCAAGGGCGACTGGTATTGGGATGCCTCTTTCGAACAGCAGTTCCCCAAGCAGGGGATTTACCTGACGGGAACCTTGATGCACGTCTTGGCTAGCGAAACCATGGAAGCTCCCAACGCAAGCAACAACTCCTTACGCTTTATCTGTTCCGCAAAGAAAACTTTCTAGGGAATAACCTTAGCCAGCTTCAATGCCTTAAGGCTGAAACTATTGGCCAGTGCCTCTGTGGCGCTGGCTTTTTCAATCCAGCGGATTTCCATTTTGTTTTTTATATGGGGTTCGCAGGATGGTCCCGCTAACTTTATATAAAGGACTTGGCAGTCCATCTTATGTACGGTAATGCTATGCTTAAAGGAACCGCAATCCTCTACAAGTTCCGCAGATTCCGTAATGCCATAGCAGGCCATTTCCGCAGGGACACCCACCGTCGCATTTCTCGGGGATTCGTAGTGGGGGAGCGCAAACTGATTGTTAAAGAATTTCTGCCCGCCGTGAACTGTTAGAATCTTATTGTCAGCGCTTTCGATTACGAGGACTGTTCCGTGCCAATCTTTTTGCAAGTGCTTCTTGGATGGCGGAAATGATGGTGTGAGGCCTTCGGCGTGGGCCTTGCATTCGCTGCGTAGAGGGCAGTTTTCACATTCGGGGGATTTTACCTTGCATGTGGTGCGGCCCAGTTCCATCAGGGCTTCGTTATGCAGAAATCCCTTGGGGTGGTCCGATACTTCGCGGGCGTAGTTCCAGTAAGTTTCGTTACTGTCGCGGGAATCCGTCGGCAGAAAATCCAGCAGGTATAGACGCGAAAATACGCGGACCAGATTTCCATCCAGGATGGCTTCAGGTTTGTGGTAGGCGAGGCTTAGAATTGCTCCTGCCGTGTAGGCGCCGATACCTGGTAATGCTTCCAGTTCCTTGCGGGTGGCGGGCATGACTCCAGCGCAATTTTCGGTTACGATTCTTGCGGTCTTCAGGATGTTGCGGGCTCTGCTGTAATACCCGAGTCCCTGCCAGTACTTAAAGACTTCCTCTTCCTCGGCGGCGGCCAATGTCTTCACATTCGGGAATCTCTTCATCCATCGCGTGAAGTAATCCTTTACTGTAGACACCTGGGTCTGCTGCAACATGGTCTCGCTAATCCACACGGCATAGGGATCACGGAAATCGCAAACATCGGAAGGACGCCACGGAAGTTCCGCCGCATTCTTGATGAACCAATCGCGCAGTCTCTTTAATTCGCGAGAAAACATAAAGAGTGAACCGTGAAGAGTCGTAAGCAATGAGTTTTGAGCGGTGAGTTAAGATTAGGCGCCTTCGGCGCGATTATCTAGCTCAAAGGAGCCGCAGGCTCCGCCCTCATACCTCGTACCTGAAACCCGGGGCCTCGTGCCTCGAACCTTACAGCTTGTAGTGCTTCTTTGCCACCTGACGGAAGAATTCGAACTGGGACTTGCTGGAATTTTCCAGGGTGTAACGCTTGCTGCGTTCATGGCAATCCTTGCGCATCTGTTCGTAGCCGGATTCGCGTTCCAGTTTCAGGGTGCGGCAGTTTTCGAGAGCGTCAAGCCACTTGTCTTCTTCGATGGGGAGAATCCAGCCGTACTTTTCGTTGTCTACGATATTGCGGGGGCCGCCATAGTTGCTGACCACAGCCGGAGTTCCCGTAGACATGGCTTCTACCACCACATTTCCGAAGGTGTCCGTGGTACTGGGGAACAGGAAGAAGTCAGCGTCGGCATACAGGCCTGACAAGGTTTCGCCACCCTGCTCGCCTGCAAAGCTGACAGACTTGTCCCCTTCAAAGTACTTCTTGATTTCTTCCAGATACCAGCCGTAGCCAACGTACATCAGTTCCACGTCGTCGTGGCGGGCAGCGAATTTCTTCCACACGTTATTCAGGAATTCCAGATTCTTTTCCTTGGAGATTCGACCGATAAAGGCGAAACGAACCTTACGCTGTTCGCGAGTGCTGCCGAACTTTTCCCAGGTTCCCTTGCCGCGCATATCGGGTTGGAATCGTTCCAGGGGGAGTCCGCGGGGCATCAGCTTCACCTGGTCGCGGGGAACCTTCAGCTCATTTACCAGGGCATCGGAATAGTCGTCGCAGGGGCTAATGACGGGGCGGGCCATCCAGTAGAATACCTGCATCAGCCAGAGCACGTAGGCGTGCATCCACTTGGCCTTCACCAAGGTGCGGGTGTACTGGGGAACGTCGGTGCGGTAATGGCTCATGACCTTCACGCCGGCAATGATACCGCAAATGGCAATCAGCCAGGCTCCAGGGCTGGGAGTTTCCAGCTCGATAATGTCTACAGGGTAGCGCTTCATCAAGCGGAGTACCGGACCTACGCGGGGGATAGCCAGTTCGCTGTTGGCGTATCCCAGCTGTTCCATGCTGAACATGCGGGGCAGCAACATGCAGTAGCTGTTTTCGACCACGCCGCAGGGGCGGGTATTAAAGGCGCTGCCTGCCAGGAAGGCTTTCAGACCGTGAGCACGCATATAGGGAATCACGTTGCGCAGGTTGTTGGCGATGCCGTTAGTCTCATCCAGGTTGTCGGAGTAGTACAGCACGCTAACGTCGTCTGGATTCTTGCTTAGACGTTCCTTGCGTTCCTTCTTCAGGTGAAAGCGAAGCTTCAGAAGCTTGGGCAGGTTCAGCAGGGCGGAACCGAAAACGATGGGCGGAATCCAGCAAGTGCGAATGTTGCCAGGGGGCTTGTGCTTGATGCCGTATTCCTTGCGGAAAGTACTGGTGACGGTGCGTCCGAAAATATTCGGGCGGCTGTCCAACTTTTCGTTAGCCTTGAGCTTGGTTGAATTTGACGCATTCGTCATACTTTACTCCTTTGCCACCGAAAAGGTCCAGGGCGCTTCCGATGGTGAGGTCAATTTTTCCGTCAGAAATTTCTTTGCAATGTTCCAGGTCGGCGAGGCACTTGGCGCCACCTGCGTAGGTGACCTTGATGGGGCTATGCTTAGACAGGAACCGGATCAGGTCGTCGTCCATGCCCTGCTGCTTGCCTTCGACGTCTGCGGCATGAACCAGGAATTCATTGCAATAGCGGGCCAGGTCCTGCAGGTTTTCTGGCGTAATTTGAATATCGATAAGGGTTTGCCAGCGGTTTGTGGCAATGCTCCATTGGGGTTCGGAGCCGGGTTCGTTGGTGCGCTTGCAGCTCAAGTCTAGAACCAGATGTTCCTTGCCGGTTACAGCGACCAATGCTTCCAGGCGTTCGCGGTCCAGTTTGCCTTCGGGGAATATCCAACTGGTGACGATGACATGACTTGCACCTGCATCCAGATATTCCTTGGCGTTATCGGCAGAGATGCCTCCACCTACTTGCAGTCCGCCGGGGTAAGCGGCCAGGGCAGCCTTTGCGGCTTCAACGTTTCCCTTGCCCAGCATAATGACATGTCCACCCTTGATGCCGTCTTTCTTGTAAAGTTCGGCGAACCAGGCAGAAGAACGGTCCGTTTCAAAGTTGGTCTTGAGGCCCGCTCCCGAATCATTTAGGGAACTTCCTACAATCTGCTTGACCTTGCCGTCGTGCAGGTCTATACAAGGGCGAAATTTTGTCATAACATCTTTGCCAGGTTAGTCCTTGGCTCCTGTAATACACCAATCCAGTTTTTTACCGCTGTTCAAGTCGCTACGTCCGCGGTAGAAGAACACCTCGCCGCCTGCGGCAATCTTGAAAGCCTTCTTGGCGAACCAGCCGTCCACCTTGTCCAGGATACTAGCCTTCTGGAAAGGCTTGGCGGCATTAAACTGCAATTGGGGAACGTTCTCTTCGTTCCATAAAAAGTTTAACGAACCCTTCGGGAAGTCCTTCCCGTTATAGGCGGCATCGCCTTCCTTCACTTCCTTGGGGGTGACAACCTTCGTTCCCTCGGCACCATTGTAAATGGCGTAGCCCAGTAGCTTTCCGTCCTTGGTCATGGAAATGCGGCCGGCATAAAGGGGGCTGCGGCTGTTGGTACTGAAGTTGACGGAACGGATGGCCAGGTCCGTGGCCTGAACCGTTTGCCAGGTCTGATCCATGTAGGCATAGCCCTTCACCGTCAGGGTGTCTTCGTTATAGCCGATGCGGCCGGATACGCGGCCATAGGGAATGTGGATGTATTGTCCGAATTTTTCGTTACCCACTTTCCAGACACCGTCGCCCAAGACTTTGCCCTGTTCCGCGGATTCAAATGTCAGGTCCAGGAACCACTTGCCGTTCTTGTCGGCAGTGAACAGTACACGGTGTCCCTTGCCCGGCTTGTTTTCCATCAGGTATTCGTTCTTGATGTTGATGGTGTTTTTTTCTTTTATGGGCTGGAGTCGTTCCGGGGGGTACTGGCGGCCGATAGTGTAGGACTTTCCCTTGAAATTCCAGAAGGACATTTCGGTGGTGTTCTTGCGGCCGGTGCCGGGGATGTGCATCAGACCAAAGTTCACGAAGGCTCGGGTGCCGTTGTCGAAGACAAACTGGTAGCTCCAGGTTTCGTTGAATTCCTTGGTGGTTGCCTGGTGGGGCATAAAGTCGTTGACGGTAACGTTACGGACGTTACCCTTGGGGGCTGAAACATCGGCGGCAAAAACGCCAATCGATAAAATCAGGAGCGTATAAAAAGAGGACCTAACCATAGGTCCTAATTTAGAAATTTTTTAGAGTCGCAGGTCTTTGCCCATGCCCATCTTCAGTTCGATTCGACGGCGCTGAACCATTTCGTTGAACAGGTCGGTCAAACTGTCTTCCATGCAGATCATGGGTTTCCAGCCGATATCCATAATCTTGGTGGGGTCACCGATGAGTAGAGGTATTTCGTTACGTCGTTCGTAACCGGGGTCGAAGCGGAAATCGACACTTACGTCTGCAATATCCACCATCATCTCCACTACTTCGCGGATGGTGTAGGACTTTCCGCAGCAGATGTTGTAGATGTCACCGGATTCGGCCTGGTTCAGGATCTGGATCATGCCGCGGGCCACGTCACGTACGTCCACAATGTCTCGGCTTACGTCAAGGCTTCCGGAATAGATGGTGGGTTCTGCGCCATAGTACTTGATCTTTACCAGCTGATAGGCGATGGATGGGATCACGAAACGGCGGCTGTGGTGAGGACCCGTAAAGTAGAAGGGGCGCACGAATACCACATGGAGCCCGTTGGCGTTGCGGAACTGGTTTCCCAGAAGTTCCATGCAGGCCTTGGAAGTGGCATAAGGAGTAAGGGGATTAGGTAGGTCGGTTTCCTTATGGAGGTACGTCAAGTTTTTTTCGGTACGGCCATAAATTTCGCTGGAACTTAGGAGCATTACCTTAGCCTTGGGGCAGACCTGACGCACCGCTTCCAGAAGGTTCTGGGTTCCCATCAAGTTGATGTTCAGGGTTTCGTTGGGCTTCATGTAGCTGATGCCAACGGAAGACTGACTGGCCAGATGGTAAATGTGGGTGGGGGAAACCTTCTGCAACATTTCAAGTACATCCTTGAAATTCAGAAGGTCGCCGTTCAGGTAAGTAACTCCGTCGGCCTTTTGCCACGGCTGAGGCTGTTCGTCACTAAAACTGTAAAGGTCATGGGTTGTTCCAGCCAAGCTGGAAAGAATGTGAAAACCTAATGCTCCTGTACCGCCTGTAACTAGAATGCTCATATAACCTCGTAAAACCAATCTACAAACTATAAATAAAAATACAAGAAAGTTGATTCGTATTACTCAATTATTACTCAAATTTTTATTACAACTTGATAGCTTTCCAGGCTTCTGCCACCACATTCTGGTCGATGTTGGTCACCTTCTTCACCTCGCCAATCTTGGTGGGCAAGATGTATACGCGGGTCCCCTTTTCGGCCTTCTTGTCAACAGCCATGGCGTCCCAGGCCTTGGCTACGTCGATGTCGTAAGTCTTGGGGAATCCGAGATCGTCCAGCAACTTGTTCTGACGGGCTTCGTCGGCGGCAGACATCTTGTTCAGGAGAACAGCGGCGCGGGCTGCCACTCGCATGCCCAGGGACACGGCGATACCGTGGGTGTACAGTTCGTAGTGGGTCAGGTTCTCGATGGCGTGGCCAAAGGTGTGACCGTAGTTCAAGATGGCGCGGAGACCGGCTTCCTTTTCGTCGATGCCCACCACTTCAGCCTTGATGGCGCAGCTGCGGTAGATCAGGTGCTTCAGCACATCCAGGTCATGGGCCTTGATCTTATCTACGTTCTCTTCCATATAGCGGAAGAATTCCTCGTCATAGATAACACCATACTTCACGATTTCGGCAAGGCCTGCCAGGTATTCGTTTTCGGGAAGGGTGCTGAGTACGGCCAGGTCTACCACCACGGCGTGGGGCTGGTAGAAGGCACCAATCATGTTCTTGCCTTCGGGGTGGTTCACGGCCACCTTACCGCCTACGGAACTGTCTACCATGGAGAGCAGGGTGGTGGGGAACTGGATAAAGGGAATGCCGCGCTGGTAGGTGGCTGCGCCGAAACCGGCCATGTCGCCTACGACGCCACCGCTAAACTGCAGCAGGCAGCTCTTGCGGGTGTAACCGCGGTGCAGCATAAAACTGTACAACTGGTTCAGGTTGTGCAAAGTCTTGTTCTTTTCGCCGGCCTGGAATTTGAATACCGGGCAGCGTCCGGCCTGGCAGCGCAATTCGCCCAGGGTGTTGCTCTGGGCCTTGGCGATGTTGGTGTCGGTGCAGACCAAAAAGTCGTGGGTGGGTGAGAGCTTAAGACTTTCCAACAGGACGCCAACGTCAGAAATAATGTTCTTGCCGATGAAGATGGGGTAGCGTCCGCCGCTGCTGGGGCGTACGTCCAGGGCGTGGCTTTCCCAGAACTTCAGGATGTGAAGAATGCGTTCGATAACGTGGTCTTCGGTAAAGTCGTTGGAACTTTCTACGCTAAAGTCTGCATGGGCGTAGTTGGGCTCGCGATCCTTCAGCATCTGCTTGATCTTGGCCAGGCGTTCTTCATCGCTCAGGTTAGCCAGCAGGGGGCGGGTGTTCTTGCGACCGATACGTTCCGAGAGAACCTCGGGCTTAGCCCACAGACGGATGATGGTACCGTTTTCGCGGATCACCTTCAAGTTGGCATCCTGGGTCAGGGCACCACCACCTAGAGAAATAACGTGGGGCTCCGTCTTGGAGGCGAATTCTGCTACAACATCACGTTCCATTTCGCGGAACTTGGCTTCGCCGTCCTGTTCGAAAATTTCGCTAATAGTCTTGCCGGCACGTTCGACGATGATGGCGTCGGTGTCCACATAGGGGCGGTTCAGTCGTTCTGCCAGAGCGCGACCGGTGCGGGACTTGCCGCTAGCCATAAAACCCGTAAAGAAAATATGCTTACCCATAATTAACCCTGCATTCCTTTGCGCATGATTGCGGCTAGTTCGTCGTTAGTCTTGTTTTCAGTTTCTTTAGGGAACCACTTGCGGAAGCTTTCGATTCCCTGGTGTACCAGCATGCCTTCGCCGGTAACGACCTTGCATCCCACTTCATCGGCCAGCTGCAAAAGCTTGGTGCAAAGGGGCGTGTAAACGATGTCGCAAACGGCCTGATGGGGTCTCAGTTCCTCCCTGGGAAGGGGCGAATCGTCTACATTGGGTGTCATACCCACGGAAGTTGCATTGATGATAATGTCGATGGAGTCGGTAATGGCGGCGAAGTCATCGAAGGTGACCATCATGACCTGCGGAGCGGAATCGTTAAAGGCCATGTTCAGCATGTTGGCCAGGGCCTGTCCCTTTTCTGCGGTACGGCATACGATGGTCAATTCGCATTTTTTTTCTACCAATGTGTAGGCGATGGCCTTGGCGGCTCCACCGTTACCCAACAAGGCGACTTTCTTGCCGCTGACGTTCACGCCGAATTCTTCCAGGTTGCGGATGCAGCCGTAGGGATCTGTTGTGGTGCCACAGAGGGTGCCGCCGACAATTCCATTTTTCCAGTAAAGCGTATTTACGCTACAGGTAAATCTTGATATGTCAGAAAGTTCGTCTACAAGTTCCATGACAGGAGTCTTGTAAGGAATGGTGACGTTGGCGCCGCGGATCTTTAGTGCCCTGAAACCCTTAATGGCATCAGCCAGGTTCTGGGGCTCCGGAGAGAACGGCACGTAGGCCGCATTGATGCCCAGGGCTTCGAAAAGCGCATTGTGCATCAGGGGCGATTTGCTATGTCCAATAGGATTACCGAAGATGCAAAGCGTCTCCGACTTTCCATTCAATTTAATCTGGCTCAAAAAAACCTCTTCTTTTACAAAAAGAAAAATAAATAAAAAAAGGCCGCAGCAATAAACTGCGGTCTTTAAATACCCTTGAATAAGGCCTTACTTGCGGGCGGCCAGTTCTTCGGGGGTTCTGGCCAGAATGTCCCAGTCACCGCGCTTGATTATCTTGTAGGCGTAACCCTGTTCGGTCAGGAACAGCTGACGGTTCATGGCGAATTCCTGTTCCTTGGAATCCTGGGTCACGATACTGTAGAAGTGGGCTGCACCGCCATCCTGCTTGGGACGGAGTACGCGGCCCAGACGCTGTGCTTCTTCCTGGCGGCTACCGAAGGTACCGGAAATCTGGATCAGCACGTTGGCATCGGGCAGGTCGATGGCGAAGTTACCCACCTTGGAAATCATCAGGTTCTTGAGGCTTCCGTCACGGAAGGCGGCATAAAGGCGGTCGCGGTCCTTGTTGGGAGTCTTGCCGGTAATCAGGGGAATGTCTAGAGTGGCGGACAGGTTTTCCAGCTGGTCGATATACTGGCCGATAATCAGAACTCGGTCTTCGGGAGCGGAGTAGTGCTTCAGCAGGCGCTGCACGATATCCGTCTTTTCGGGGTTGGTGCTGGCCAGGGTGATCTTTTCGCGGACCGGAGCCAGGGCGTACTTCATCTTCAATTCCGCTTCCATGGGAATGCGGATCTCGTTACAGTCGGCGGTGGCAATCCAGCCCTGGGCTTCGAGAATACGCCAAGGGATGTCGTATTTCTTGGGACCGATAAGGCTGAACACTTCCGTTTCCTTGTGGTCTTCGCGGACCAGGGTTGCGGTAAGGCCCAGACGGCGGGTGGCCTGCATTTCGGTACTCAGGCGGAACACGGGAGCGGGCAGCAGATGGACTTCGTCGTAAATCATCAGGCCCCACTTCTGCTGACTAAACAACGGGAAGTTTGCCAGTTCCTTCTTGACTTCTTCTTCGGTTCCTTCTTCCAGGTCGATTTCTGCCAGTTCCGGATTTTCCTTGTCAGACTTCTTGGCGCGCTTGCGCTGGGTTAGAATCTGGTAGGTGGCCACGGTAACGGGGCCGATTTCCTTCACTTCGCCGGAGTATTCCTTCACCATGTCGGGAGTAAGGTCGGTCTTGTCGCAGATTTCGCGGATCCACTGGCGGGAAGCGGAAATGTTGGGGGTAAGAATCAAGGTCTTGGTCTGGATGAGTGCCATGGTGGCGATGCCGATCACTGTCTTACCGGAGCCGCAAGGCAGCACGATCACGCCGGAGCCACCCTTTTCGGAGCCGGAGGCGTAGAACACCTGGGCGGCTTCCTTCTGGTAGTCGCGAAGCTTGAATTCCTTGCCGCAGAGCATGGTATCGCGGAGCTTGATGGGCAGCGGGTCGCCAACGGTATAACCTGCCAAGTCTTCTACCGGGAAGCCGGCGTTGGTCAGGGCCATCTTCAGGTGACCGCGGCGTTCCGGGTCTACGATGGCGTGGCAGTCGTCGATGAATTCCAGGATATAGGGAGCCACTTCCTTCAGCTGGCAGATTTCCGTGAACATGAACTTGTCGTCGGATTCCACGATCAGGTTGTTGCCATCGTCCTTCTTCATGCGGAGCAGGCCGTAACGGCCCATGTAGTCTTCCACTTCGGAAATCACGGTCTGGGGAATGGGGTAACGGCTCTGGCTGTCCAGGCGTTCCAGAACTTCCTTGGCGCGAAGGCCCGTTGCTGCGGCGTTCCACAGACTGAGGGGGCTGATCTTATAGGTATGCAGGTGTTCCGGGCTCTTTACCAGTTCGGTGAAAGGAGCGATTGCGTCACGTGCTGCTTCGTAGGTGGGAGCGTCGACTTCCACCATAATTTCCATGTTACTCTGAACAATAATAGCGCCATTTGGATTCATAGGGCGCCAAAGATACTAAAAACCAGGGGGAACGGCAAGGTTTTTGAAACTTACTAAAAACTCCGGAGAAGAAGCTCTAACTGGGAAAGGGGAAAATAAGAAACGCCGGAAAGAAATTCTTTCCGACGTTTCGAAGAGCCACCCAGCAGACTTGAACTGCCGACCTGCTGATTACGAATCAGCTGCTCTACCAGCTGAGCTAGAGTGGCGTAGTGGGTGCAAAGGTAGTAATCGCCCTATAATTTGTCAAGACTGGCTGACAAGCCCTCTTTTTTTTGCTATGATTGGTTCACAAAAAATTTAACATGGACATTAAACATGGCTAACGAAACTAATACTAATAGCTCTGAAGTTAAGGATTTCTTTGTTGCTCACGGCTCCAAGCTGATCGCAGTTGTTGTCGCAATCATCGTGATTGTGGTGGGTGTGGTCCAGTTCCGTGACTACCAGAAGGCTGCCGCAACCGAACAGGCCGAACTGCTTGGTCCGGGCATGGCAATGCTCTATGCTGGCGAAAAGGAAAATGCTTTTGCCGAATTCCAGTCTAAGATCAATGGTGGCAAACTGAGCGGCGTGGCTCTGGCCAAGGCTGCTCTCTATTCCGCAAACATCAAGTACGAAGCCGGTGACTTCGACGCTGCAGCAGCCCTCTTCCAGAAGTCTCTGGACAATGCCGGTTCTGTGGCCCTGGTCCGTAGCGCAGCCCTCCACGGTCTCGCTTCCGTGAAGATCGAAAAGGGTGACTACTCTGCCGCTGCCGGTCTGCTCGAAAAGTACATCGGCGAATACGCAAAGCGTACCGGTGACAAGGAAGACCGCTACCAGAAGGATGAACCTGTGGACGAAGTCCCCATGGTTGCAGATGCTATGTGGAAGCTCACTCTGGTGTACCAGCAGCTGGGTGCCGCCGACAAGGCCAAGAAGACTGCTGAACGTATCCTGGTGGTCTACGGCGACAACAACAACTACGCCGACAAGGCCAAGAAGTTCCTGGCTGACTAAGACCGGAACGGTGACCGCACCGATCGTCCATCGGATTAAGAACCTCCGGTAATCGGTGCTGCGCTTGGGAAAGGAGCGCGTACACTCGGGCAGTTGCAAAAAGAAAAACTCCGCTTCAAAGGCGGAGTTTTTTACGTATAAGGTAATTGTTTCGAAAGAAATCTTGTTTAGGGCTTATACCCGCTTTGGGTATCGTGCAAATCATCGGCATCGACGATTTGGTGTGCTTTGTTGATGAACTCCTCAGAAACGCCTAACAGTTTAAAAACGCTGAAAGTTTTTGCGCTTTTATCAGCACCAACTTCCTGGATTAGGACTAATCCAATTCAAGCAATCGGAGCTTGAACCGGTTGCAAATTGCAATGTCTTAGAACCGGTTGCGTTGTAACAACTGATCAAATCCCATGTTCCTGGTCCAAGTTCCTTGTCTCCATTAACATCAAACACATTGGCAGGAAGATCCTCTACCATAATTTGCTGGCATAAAACAAGAACGCTAAAGCAATGCTTTAGAGCAACTTGAGAGTGTCTTCCATATCGGAATCAGAAATGTGGAGGTAGTGACTGATTCGGCCCCTGACGATCCCCTTACCATTGAAGGTGAGCCAACCGTCGCGTACGTATTCCCACCGGAAAATAGCCCACTCGAAAAAACTATGCCAAACAACCCTTTTTGACCGCGTTTAGCCATGAATTGACAACTTCGCCAATTAAAATTGGCGGAGGATTTGTGTTGTTTGTATCACTGTATCAACCGTATCACCCTTACTAATTCCAATTCCCTTGCAAACATGTAAAATCCGATGTCCCGAAAACAACGTGTTTTAGGTCATTCCTGGTAAACCGCAATTTACACTGCAAGGAATATTTATATATATTATGCCAAAATAGGAATACACATTTTTGTGTTTTATTCCTTTCCTGGGAATTGAAATAACACCACTCAGGCGCTGGTCTGGGTGGTGTGGAGGATTTTTAATGGATCCTGTAAAAAACATGTGCAAACTGTGTTTGCCGACCCGTAAGAACGCGAAGAGAGGCTTCGGAATCGTCGAAGTCATGGTTTCTATCGTGGTTCTCGGCTTCATGTATGTGGCGCTAAGTAAGCTGCAAGGCGGAAACCATGATGCGTTCATCCGAATTCGCGGACGTGACGGGGCTGTCGAAGTGGCCCAACGAGTACTGGATTCGCTGAAGACTGTTGGAGCCGCATCCATCACATCCAAGGCGAACGGAGACACGACTCTATTCCTAGGAGATGTATCCCTAAAATGGGAACGAGGCCTTGGTGGTTTCGCAACGATAGCCTACTCACCGCGTGTTATCGTAAAACCGACAAATGATTACGAATCTACAGCACGTTCCAGTTACGAAAACATCTCACACATTTATGCAAAACAAGTAGAAGTCCAAGTGGATTGGAATTTCAAGGGTTCAGCCCAATCCATTAACGTTTCGGGGGTAATCCGATGAACAAACGCGGCTTCACATTAATGGAACTTTTGGTCTATATGGCCATCGTTGGCATCGTGGTAGTAATCGCGGGCCAGGTTTACAGCGATAGCACAAAGATGCGAATCCGCACTCAAGGTATGATCAGGGCGAACGAAGCTGTCGAAAACGTGGGATCCCTGATTCGCGACGACCTGGGACAAATGGGAGCAAAAAGTTCCTGGGTCGATCGAGCCATGTCATCGGACTCCTTTTACGTCGCCCAGGAAACTTTCATGGATCCCGTCAATGGAGACTATTCATCATTCTTCCTCAAAAAGAATGGCAGTGCTGACGCCCGCAAGGACAGTCTGGCATTTAGGTACATGCGCTACGATACGGAAGGCAAGTACAAGGGTGTACACCAAATTTCCTGGTATGTAGAAGATGGTATTCTTTGGAGAGTCTGCAAGCCCTTGGCAACAGATGGAACAGACTACGAAGCATGCCCGGCAGACGCTGTCCCAGTGGAAGTCACTGATGGTGTAGAGTCCTTCGAAATCGTGCCCGCAACTCCGGGCGTTCTCGACGGAGCAGAGAACACAGTTCTGTTCCCGCCTGGAAGCGCAAACGAATTCCGATTCGTTTCCCGATACGACGGTTCCAAGTATTTCCGAGCAACAATTGTACCCTCTGAAGGCGGTGAGACTGTTACCGTCCGCGGTTTTGTATCCAACTACGATTTCGACCAGGAAGAAGTTACCGTCGAGAAAAAAGTAAACGAATTCTTCGCAGCAGGTAAAAACGGCACTGATGACGAATGGGAAAATCTCTGCACCCAGATGACATTTGTCCCAGGAACCAACTACGAAATTTCCTTTAAGATGCTGAACCTATCCGAAAGGGATCGCGCCCAGATGTTTGTCGCAGGCAAGGACCACTTGGCAGTAGGCTTCAGAAACTTAGACGGATCTAGCACACCCATCCGAGACTTTGTCTTCTACCCGCCAATGGCCGATGAAGCCAACGACGTTCTGCGAGTCATGAATTTTTCCGTAAGGGATTCCGTCAAGAACGTCTGCCTCGCATTTAATGTCGCCGCCTACTCACCCCTGCTTTCGATGGGTTCTTTGAATTTCACTTCACTGAAAGTGCAGAAATCCATGGACGCCAACTACACATTCGACAGTGATTACGAGCCCCAAGTTGTCGACAAGAAAAACGTAAAGGCCTTCCGAATGAAGTTGAAGGTCAAAAAGAACAATGAATTTGGTTCCGTGTCATTAGTTATTCCGGTTCCTAGCAATGGTGTAGGAAACCATTAAGGAGTACTTTTATGATTACCAATAAGAAAGGTGTATCTCTTGTAACCGTTTTGCTATTCATGCTGATAGCAACAATCGCAGGCACAGCAACATATAAGTGGCTGTCATCCGCAGGCAGTTCCTCTGCAGCACGCATGCAGATGCAGGAAGCTGAATTCGCGGCAAAGTCTGGCATTGAATCAGCCCGTTCCTGGATGACATATCATGGAGCCGAAACTGGCGCCATTATTCGCCAGTACCTAAAGAATAAAAATCCGGTTTCCTTGGACACTCTGCTCACGCCAATGAAGAGCGGCAAGGTAAATTATTCCGTTTGGCTTATCGGTGCCGATATCGAAACTAGCCCTTATAAGATTAAGCTGCTCTCCTTTGGCAAATCTGCCAATGGGTCTGCAAAGTACAGTAAATCCGCAATTCTCAACGTGAATGGCCTTTACCGCGTAAAGGTTCCCAAGGAACCTAAAACCCCGCCCTTCGAAGAAGCTCTTTATAGTGGTCCGGCAGATGGCATTTCTCTAGACGTAACTTCCGGCATCGTGAACGGTGACGCAAAATTCAACACCAAGGTTGACGTACAGAAAAAGCTTGTAGTCACAGGCGACATGAGCGTCAACAGCAGTTCCATTTTTAAGGATCTGTACGTTTACGGCAATATGTACACCTGTACAAACTTCGACGTCACCAACAACACTTATGTCCGAGGCATGGTGTACCTGAACGGAACCCAGAGTTACGGTGGAGACTTCTATGCAGAAGGCGGCCTTGATTTATCAGGAACAGGAACAGGTAAGGCTCAGTGCTCTACCGGATCTGGCGGATCCATCACCGTCGGTGGAAACACAACCACAAACGGAAATATCATCACCCCGAAACATACTGCAGCAAACAAGTATCTTTTCAAAGGGAACGTTGTTCTTGGCAACGGATCAAAACTCATCTTTCCGAACGTAAGTGACTACGGCGGAATGATTGCCCAGCAAGGATACTCCATAAATTTCATGGGTAACGTTTATCTGTCCGGCGGCATCAATGATGACGGATTCCATTTGACTTATCAATGGGCAGATAGTATCTCCTTTGGTACGCCCGGAAAGAAAGTTTATTCAGGCTCCCATTTTTACCGTGTTTCGGACGCAGATGGTTTCGTTTCTGAAAATACCGACTATTACAATTACTGGCTGGGCGGTGATGTGCAAACTGAAGAAGCTCACAAAATCAAATACAAAACGCAATGGGGTGGCTACAATACATCAACCGGCCTAGCCTCGAATACATTCTGTAGCAAGCCTAATTGCGGACCTGCAGATGGCGGTGGCGGTAGTGCAGACAATTTTTGGTACAACAAGACCTTCTATAATTGCGGATCAGACAAGACCGTTCAGGACTGGAGCAATAACGGAGCTTATGTCACCATCGGTGAAAACTGCCAGATTGCACGAAACGAAGTTTACTTTACGGTTAAGGGCGATTATGTAACTTCCGTCGATACAACCGGATGGGGTGCAGACCCCATGTCCGATGTTGCAGAATCCATCGTAACCACTTCCGAAGGAAACTGTACAGGAGCTCACATAAAGGAACCTCTCCAGTTCAACAGGGACCTATTGAATAGTCCCTTTGTCCATAGTGCAGAAAAGAAGGGAGCCTGCGATGGTAGTGATTTCTATTATAACGGAGTTTCCTTCTGGGAAGCAACGAACAATCTTGACCGTTGGCCCATGCTTGAAAAATGCTACGCCAAGGCCAAGGATGCCAAGGAACTTTATGATGGAAAGTGGCTCCTGATCAGAGTCCCCGGAAACAATGACCAATTCCACATGGTCAGTGGCAGCGACACGTTGACACATAATTATGTCATCATGTTTGATGATTATGTTAGAGCTACATTGCCGGCAACTTCTGCGGACGCACAAGTCATGATGTACTGGCCTCAAGGTGGAGACCTGTTTATGGCAAATAACGCTACAAATAGGAACTACTTCATCTTTAGCGAAGGCGATATTGGTTGGAACGCCGACGGAAAGTCTATTACAGGATCCCTATTCCTTTCAGACTGCCATAAGATTACAGGCGTGAATACGATTGACATCAAGTACAATTCCACATTGACTAGCGGTCTGTCTAATTCCGCTATTCTTTGCGAAAACGACGGAACAAAATCCTGTTCTAAGACTGCTTCTTCCGGTGGCGCAAGCGGAGGTGAAGGGGGTGGTTATGACTCCTTCTTTGATGACGGCTATGACCAGTTCTTCGTTCCCGTCTCCCCACAACTTTTGCTTACCGTTGAATCCGAGTACAAAAGCACAAAGACTGACCTGACTAACAAAAATGGTGAAGCCATTAAGCCGTCCATCATCGTGATGCCGCGCGTAATTTATCTATCCCGAGCTCCCAAGGGCAGACTTTCCGACTATTACGACGTGTTGAACCTGAACGGCGCTACAGAAGTAAAAGATGAAAGCAAAGCCTACTGTAGTCCCACTGGCATTCCCACTGCACAGAGATTTGGCTCCTTTACGGATTCCCTGAAACAGGGATCCTACAAATGCGTCTATAGAACAGAAGCATATGAAGATTCTCCGTTCTACGTGATTGTAGAAAACACGACCGAATCCAACATGAGCATCGCCTTTGCAGAAGAAAAAGTTGAAATTTCAAAGGGCGAAACCGTAGACGTTCCTATCAGGGTTCCTGCAGGCAGTACAAGCCCGCAGCCTATTTCCGTGGACATCTATGTAGAAAAGCCCTCCGCATGGACCGTAGTGCCTGATCAGTCAATGACCTTCACCGGTCCTAAGACTAATCCCAACGGATCTCAGGTCTACACATTCTCATTCATCCCTGGAGAAAATCCGCAAACAGTAACGGCGTTCCATGTAACCATGCCTGATGCAGAAAATGCCGGTAACGCAGCAACATTCCAGCTAATTCCACCTTGCGACGGTTGCATTATCGGAGCACCTCCTTATTTAGGCGTGGTCACGTCGGGAACAGTCAAAGTCAAACGAGAGGAAGTTTCCAAATACTGCGACGGCTACCCCACAAATTGCCAAAATGCAGATGGAACTAATAAATATTATTCCGTAATTCACGCGCCAGCCTGCGTTGGCGAGGGATTGCTGGATCCTTCTGACATCTGGGTTTACGCCAGCGGCGTGGACTGTATAGCCTCCATCTCTCAGCCCAACGATCAATGGACCTGCAACATGAACCACGAGGTTCATCTTTTAAAGAAAACCATTCCTGCCGTGGAGAAATACTGCGACATCGTCATTCCTCCTTACGATAACAGTTTCAGCGCCACTTTTGATGGACAGGAAGGCGTTCTTTACGCAAGTGTAGCCCGAAAGACAAAGACACTCAATCTCTCTGTCATAGGCGCTTCAGACCCCAACACTGCAGTCCTGATGAAAAAATCAAGCAATATTCACGCCACAGAACCTGACGACAACACTAGCGAAATTTGCCTTAGCGGAGGAAACTGTCAGTTCGTTGTCTATCCGGGCTACAGATACTTCTTCTACGCAGAACCCGCCCGCACCGACGACAAGTTCTCTTACTTCAAATGTTCCGGAAAGGACTGTCCCACCAATGCGCAGATCATGGCGGTCAACCCATACCAACTTTCAGTTCAGGAAGACGACAACACCATTATCGCAAGATTCAACGATGTAGATGACCATTGCCTTTACGAGGACTTTTCGCCTAGCGACAACACTGCATTCGGTTCATTCTGCGGAGCTGACCAGACGAGATGTATAGACACTTGTGCAGTCACTCAATCCGCAGGCAACTCCTGCTCCGTAACGGAAGGTTCCATAGAAAGGAGCGGTTCCGGTAAGAAGGCTGACTGGGTCATGGTTTATAACAACAGGAAGCCATCTTGTACCACCTACAAGTACGATGACCACACCACCTGTACTTATCAGTTGTTGGGTGTCTGGCATCCCTTATTCTGTTCTGAAAAGATTGGTACAACATGCGGTAGCAAAGCCAGCAATACAAAACAGTTGCCACCAAAGATCGCCAACAACTACATTACCGCCAATGCAGATGCGGATACCTATTCCAATTATAAGAATGGAACCCAGGCAGTCATTCTAAGTTCCAAGGATGCTGGATTTAACGGAACTTTGACATCCTTGTTCACCACGAGCGTAAGACCTATTCCCAATTCCGGTTTCATCTTCAGATCCAACGACAATGCTACAGAATACTTCAGTTTGAGTGTATACGGCAAGGCTGTGACAACCATCGGAAGTATTTATGCAGCCTCCATGATCTACGCACGACTTTGCTATGTAAACGGCCAAACTGTAGGCATGAACTCCGCAAGCGAAAAGTGCGTTGAAAAGGAACTGACCGCCGACCAGAATACCATTACATCCTGGATTAAGAACATCACTCTTGCAACATCATTCACCATGGTGTTGGATGCAAATGGATCCGAAGTCAACGCTTCATTCGCTGTTGACAGAACCATCTCTATGGACGCAAAAATCAATGCCAGCTTTGATTTGATCAAGGAATTTGGCATTTCTCTTGATGACGAGCGCCATAATCGAGTAGGTATGAAGCTATCCGACGAGAACTTCAACGTCCACGACATTTCCTGGATGAGTGAAAATTATAATGGTGAATGCTGGGCAGCTCCCAAAATCGTATGTTCCTTCAAGTCCAACTATCTAGGAGGCATGGTCCCGAAGGATGCCGATGTTACTCCCTGGGTAAGCTATTCTTCTTTCCTTAACGACAAGAAGTACGAAAAGTGCAAGCTGAAGTTCTATTACAATGGCTGTGATATGAACATTCGAAACTTTGAACTGACATGGAACACCGCATGGAATTCCATGTACCAGGTTTTCGGCTGTGTTGGTTCTGGAACAAACAAAATCGGCTCTTATTGGGATGTAGGTTCCCCCATCAGCGGAGCGTTCTACAACTTCAATCGAGATGGAAAGCACGGTTATTACGTACCTAAGGATGGAGATCGAAGTGCAGGCTTCGCTTTGGATGCGAAGGTGATATTGGATTGCTCCAACGCTTCTGTTACCCCACCGTCTTCCTTGCAGAAACATCAAACCTGCGGTGAATTCCTTGTCGGCAAAATGGAATACTGTTCCGAAAGTTACGAATACTTCGCTTCCAGCGATGCAATCGATTGCAACAACGGAGGTTGCATCATCGACACAAAGGTGAACGGCATGGGAACCAACCTTAGAGACGCACTGTTGGAATTAAAATTCTCCAATCCGGACGAAGCTCAGATAAAGGTTGTTCTATTGGATGACGCAGGAACGGAATCCCAGCCCGCAACCGTAACAGGAACATCTTATTCACTGGACGTAAATTCCGTATCCAACGTTGACGGATTCAATCCCCAGGCCATTACCGAAGTACGAGTCACCAGCGAAAATTCCAGTGTGGGTGTATACAGTGTCATGAGTAACTGTCCCTATGCACTAGGCGTATCCAGCTGTACAGCTTTCTATAACGGCATTTCCTGGACTGTCGACGCCAACGTCACGAATGCGTTCACCTGCGACGTAACGCCGCCACTTGCATTAAGTGGTGTCGACAAGAAGGAAAATGTCATCTGCGACGGACATTCCTCATTCTCATTTGAAAATCCTGATTTGCTTGCTGGACTCGGTTCTGAAACTGATTTTGAATTCAGCATTACCGCCTACAACCAGGACAAGTCCAAATCATTTACAAAGTCCTGCGTCACAACATCTGTCAAGCCCATCACGGCAACCTGCGATGTGGAAGACAGCAAGAGAAGAGTAATGAAGGGAACAGGCGTTCCTGCATTCAACTTCACCTTCGAAAACTGTGACCAGTATAGAAACGGAACCTGCAACTATCAAGTGTCCCTAAAGGATCTTACTGATGCCGTACCTGGATCAGCCTCAAGCTCCGCAGAATATACTGGATCAACGAGTCCTTTCAATACAATAAACCAGCCATCAAATCCTCTTCCTGCAGGAACCTATTCCTGGCTTGTAGTTGGTCCCAGCACCCTAAGCACATGCTATGCATCCTTTGACGTGTATGAACCAAATTACAAGGCAGATGCAGACTTATGTAATCTGTCCGAAGAAGGGATTTTCTCCGCCGACATTACAAGTTCTGGCGACTGGATTGCCTCACTTTCTATCACGGACGCCTACGGTTTTGTGAAAATAACCGGTATCAACTCCGTTGAAAAAACAGGTGACGGCCGATACAACTACCAGATTGACGAATCAATCTTGACCAAGGGAGATCACGTAGCCCTTATTCTCAACGGTTCCGAAGTTTGTTCCAAGCCCTTCGGCGTTGAAGACCCAGGTACCGACCCGGGCACTGATCCTGACGATCCTATCGATGATCCAGAAAAGCCCGCACAGATATTGTGCCACTACAGAACTGATGGTCAGTCGCATAATAGCTGGGAACCGCTTAGTTTAGGCCCAGGCAAATACGTCTGGAAACACAACTGCAAGGCTTCCCCTGGTTGGTGGGTTTATTGCAACGGATCCGTGATTGTGAACGGCACATCCTATGAGTGCAATAAGCAGACTAACTTGTCCGGAGGAACCTATACTGCACAGAACCATCTTGTCCCCAGTGGTTCCATTATTGAAGTTCCCGAAGGTGTCACACTCAAAAAGATTGGTTGCGAAGCTAATCCCGGAGTGCCCGAAGGATGCGAAGGCCATCCCAATGAAGTGATTGACGGTGACGGAACAGTCGTTCCCTCAACTCCTACAGGCAAGAAGACCATCTGTATTGCATCTAATGGAACCGCCGAGGCGAAATTGGACAACATTCCTGTAGGCAATTATGGTCTTGTCCAGAACTGCAATCCGGATGTATTCTATAAGTGTACTGGAGACGTCAAACTCGATGGAACGGCATTGACTTGCGACAACAACGAACATAAGTTCAGTGCTCCGCTGGCAGGTTCTGCAGTTCCCGAGCTGACAGTAACGGGCTCACTATCCTATCTGAAGTGCGCTAAAAATTCCTACGCTTATGCAATGCCGTCTTGCCCGTCCACCGAAGTGAAGGATGAGGAACCGCCTTCCTACACAGGAAACCGCAGTTCCTGTAACTTCGACAAGAGTTCCTATGGCGGCGGAGAACAGGCTGTATTCAAGTTCAAGACCTCCGCCTGGAACGGTCGCGATTATGAACTTCTGGATCCCAACGGCACCAAGGTTGGCGAAGGCAAGATTCCTGCTGGAGAACAGGAAACTTCCATCACCGTATCCAATCCGAAATCCGGTGACTATAGTCTCTCCCTAAAGGCAACAGGCGTGATGGGCCTCGGCTATCAGCCGGCCCAGATGATCTGTAAGGCAACCGCAAATGTTCTCGTAGCATCAGCATCCTGCAACATAACGGCATCCGATAACGGTTACCAGTTCAGGGCAGATCTTACCAACTGCGGTAGCGGCTGCAAGTGGTATCTGAAACAGAACGGCAGCAACATCGCTTCAGGAACAAGCTACGGTTCTATCGGCTCTACACTGGATGACTATGGTGAATATACGTTGCATCTGGGGACTGAAAACTCTGCTGCAGTATGTACCGAAACAATCGCCAAAAAACCACAAAGTACAAGTTGCTGGTTCGGAACCTCTAGCCAAACCCAGTGGGAATACGACAAGACCTATACGTTTACAGTAAAGGATCTTCGTGCGAAAATTTATAGCAAGTGGACTCTGCACGACCCAGACGGAAATGTCATTGACAATGGTACATTCCTTGCCGGTTGGTACGGCTCTGTCAACTGGAGTGCCGGAGCCTCGGCAAAGCTAAAGAAAGGCGGTGAATACGTATTCAAGATTGAAGGCGAAGAATACTGCGCTACGACAGTAACACTGAAGAATGCACCCAAGGCGGAAAACTGTCGCTTTGACAACAGCACTATTGGTTATGGTTCCACAACCACGTTCCGATTCCAGATGAGCGGCTGCGATGTAAACTGGTCCTGGGGAAAACGCTCCTCAGACTGCGAATACGAAGTGCTACTCAACGGCACCGTAATCGGCAACATGGCTAACGTGGATAATGGCGAGCAAACCATGCAGGTGGCCGCCGGAGGAACCTATAAGGTGAAGGTCAACGGTAACGAAACCTGTTCTGCAACGTTGGAAAAGAGCGGCACAGCCATTCCGCCAGGAACCTACCAGTATGCAGTAGGCGACTGGGGCGATGCCAATACATTGACCAACGGAACCATTGACGGGCCCTTTATCGCAGGATCCTACACCTTCCAGATGAACAGAGCTTGTTCCCATGCACAAATGCATGCAGGAGGCATGTCAAATGCCACCTACACCATTAATGGATCCACACAGAAATGCGAATACAAGGAAATCAGCATCACTCCATTGATAGATATATCTTTGAACATTGGAGCTGGCTGCGAAATTCAAAAAATCTATTTCTGGGATTGTAAGGGACAGAAATAATTCCCATTCTGAAACTCTACAAACAAAGTCCGGTAGCATCCGCTGCCGGACTTTTTCTTTCAGTTGCTTTTTTCACAAAAATTGTTTTATGAGAAAAACATTAGAGTAAAGAACAGCGTTCTCTACTGTAAATTCCAGTGGTAATCCAAACGTTCAAAGGTCCCGCATCTGCGGGACCTTCCTGGTATACAGCAAAGAAAAATATCCCTACTTTGCTGGATACTATGCCTGAAAATCGTCTGGCCATTGATTATGCTGATGCAAATGGGGCGTTGGATCCTGAAGATGATCCGGAAAACTTCTCTCTGAACGACCTCTATGTTCAGGTGCGTATGATTTGGACTGACAAGAATGGCGTTTCTGACTACAGTGAATGGTCTAATCCGTTGCTGTTGTCTAAGTGCAGCGCCCAATAGTTGTTGGTTTGAATTAAAAAGGCTTTCCGCAATTTCGCGGGGAGCCCTTTTTCGTTCTTATATTATTTTTGTGGAATCCTAGGAAGGAATGTATTATGCGTCAAGGTTTTACACTTATTGAGTTGATGATCGTGGTAGTGGCTGGTTGAATGGCGGAAAGAATGGCTGGGAAAAAGATCCTGCAAGGAGTGGTTGCCTTTCCTTGCGTAGAGTCTAAATAACTGTCATTAGGGCTCTGCGAATCTTTTAAAAGTATGCGTTTCAAAAGTTCAGTTTCCTTGGAAACTGGACTTTTTTCATAAAATCTTATAAAAATGTATATGTTGCCCCACATCCCGAATTTTTATATACATTGCGAGTATGCAACCCCAGGCTTTAAGACTTTCTGAGATTACCATTTCTAATCTGCGTTCTATCCAGAAGCAGAGGTTTCCTCTTAGTGGTTTCACGGCTCTGATTGGCTATAATAATGCGGGTAAGACCAACATCCTGATGGGGATTCGTTGGCTGTTGGCCCATTTTTCTTTGGATATTTCTTACTTTGACGACCCGAATATTCCTGTAGAGGTGGAGGGTGTCTTTGATGGTATTTCTGAACAGGTGCTGGCCCGCCTTGGTGAAGATCTTTCTGCGGAAATCAAGCCGTTCCTGGTGAATGCTGGCCCCAATATGGGACAGTTGCGGGTAAAAAAGGTGCAGCGGGTTCCTGGTGGCAATTCAGAATCCATGGAATTTTTCGCGTTTGTGCCTTCTAACAAGCGGAATGGAGCCTATAAGCGGGAATGGACCCGAGTAAATGATAGTTTTATGGCGGCCTTTAGCCGTATGTTCCCGGAATCCATCGCCATTTGGGATTTTGAAGGCAACCAGGCCTTCGTGAAGTTGCTCCACGAAATTTTTAGACCGCTGGAACGTCGATTCGGTGGCGAAATCAACATGCTGCTGAACAAGTTTAACGACTTGCTTTCTCCCGATAGCGAGAATCGGGCCGAAGAAATCGGCGCTTTCGATCGCGATGTCAATGAAAAGCTCCGTCCGTTGTTCCCCAGCGTGAAGGTGGAACTGGATATTCCTGTGCCGACCATGGAAACCTTCCTGAAGAGGGCTAGCCTGAAGGTCATGGATGAGGATGACGGTTTCGAGCGAGATATAAGCCGCATGGGGGCGGGGTCCCAGCGCGCTATCCAGATGGCCCTGATCCGCTATCTGGCTGATATCAAGAAGCATCATAACAACCATTATCTGAGTCGTACCTTACTGCTGATTGACTCTCCGGAATTGTATCTGCACCCTCAGGCGGTGGAACTTGTCCGCGTGGCCCTCAAGAATCTTTCTAACGAGGGGTACCAGGTGGTTTTTGCCACCCACAGCGCCCAGATGGTGACCAGCGAAGATGTAAGCACGTCCCTTTTGATTCGCAAGAACAAGGAACGTGGCACCTTTATGCGTAAGCGCATGGAAGATGCGGTACACCAGGTGGTTCAGGATGCGCCCAGCCAGCTACAGATGTTGTTCAGTCTTTCTAATAGTAATGAACTTTTGTTCGCTGACTATGTACTGCTAACCGAAGGTAAGACAGAACTGAGGGTTCTGCCCGCCTTGTTTGAACGTATTACGGGGCAGAGCTTTGCCTTAATCAAGTGCGCCCTGGTTCGTCAGGGTGGAGTTAGCAATACCCGCAAGAGTATGCAGGTCCTCGGGGCCATGGATATGCCTGTTCGCGCTATTGTGGACTTGGATTACGCCTTTACTACGGCTACCCATGATGGCTTCCTGGATTACAACGATCCTGATATCAAGTATTGTCAGAACTTGTTCCGAGAGCTGGCCTTCCAGCACCATTTACGCTTGGTGAATGGTTTGCCGGTGAGCAAGCATAGCAATACCACGGCGGCTCAGGCTTACGCCATGATGGCGGCCATGCCCGAGGCCGAAATGGCAATCCGCAGCATTCATGCCAAGCTTCGCAGTCAGGGAATCTGGGTGTGGACCCGCGGTGCCATCGAAGAACATTTAGGACTTGAAGCCAAGAGCGAAACCGCCTGGAGCAAGTTCATTGAACGGAGTAAATCACAGAATTTTGTAAAAACCCTGCCAGATTATGCCAGTATCGAGGAACTTTGCCGCTGGATTATCGCAGGAAGTCATGGACAATACTAATAGTTTGGTATATTTATATCGGATGATGAGTGTGGGTTTTGCAAGATCGTATTTTGCGACGTTTGGTGTCGCGCTGGCTGGATTCCTGGCCGGAGTGGTGGGGTGTTCTAACGATACCTCTGTGGCGGGAAACAGCGCTGAAACGGGTTCGCCGGAGTTGGCTTCTATCGAGGGCCGACTTTACCTGGGCGAGGGCGTGGCTTCTATGGCCCGCGTCAGTATCGTTCCTAAAGATTTCAATGTATTTGACGATTCAGTCGGTATCTTTGGCGAAACCGACGAAAGAGGCTCCTATCGTTTGACCGGAGTTGCTGCTGGTACTTATTCCCTTGAAGCGGTTGCGGTGTCTGGCGAACGTTTGCTGGTCCAGGATGTTGTGGTCTCGGATCATGATTCCGTGGTCATTCAGGACGATACCCTTAAGGTTCCGGGCTATGCGATGCTGAAGTCGGAAATGGCTGATGGGGCCGAGGGCGTGATAACCGCAGTGGGAACCACGATTTATCGTGAAGTTTCTGTTTCTGGTGGAATGATCCTTGTGGACTCCCTGCCGGCGGGTGAACTTGATTTGAGATTGTCGCTGGGCGGGAACGTGGAACTGTATAAGAACCTTAAGGTTACTCCCCAGGATACAGCAAAGGTGGGCTTTGATGCGGAGCCGGTTGCTACGGTGGATACCGTGGTGATGCGTTTTGTGGCCCCGTTGGCGGCCCCTAAGGGGAGTGTGGATTCCCTGATGGGCTTTGTCAGCGATATTCCGCTGGCCTTACGCCTGACTCCTGAAAACTGCAACTTTGATACTCTTGCGGGAATGGATGGCCGCTGGGAAGTTCGCCGTATTAATGCAGGTGGGGCGGCCAGTAAGAAACTGCCCATTACCTCGGGCTATTTCGATTCCCTGGCCCAGGAGGCGGTATTCTGGGTGAACGTGGATTCCCTGAATCTGGAAGATTCCCTGGAACTGGTCTTTAATAATGCCCTGACTTCCGGCTTTGCGCTGGATGTGTTCCCCACCAATAGGGCCTATAATATGGTATGGCATTTTGATGATGGTATCGCTCCCATAACGGACTGGGCAGAAAAGCAGAACTTCCCCGGTACTGCCTTTAAGGTTTCTTTGGTGGACGGGGTTGTGGGTAGCGGTGTCAAGATGTCAGCGACAAGCGCCCTGGTAGCGGATCATTCTGCAGAGGCGGATTCCTCTTTGCATGGGGACCTGGTGTTCGGTACCGAAGATGTCTTCAGTTTCTCTCTCTGGATTCGATTGGATAATCTGGGCGAAGAACAGCTGATTTTTGAAAAGGCTGGCGAATATGAACTGCGTTACGTTCCGGATTCCGGATTCGTGGTGAATTTTTACCACTTGGCCTCTGGGGTGGTTTCGGATGATGTTGCGGATACCGCCAGCTATAAATTGAGCTGGACGTCGGGTTCCGAAGGGCTGAAGGCGGCTTCGTGGGTCTATGTGGCTTTTAGCAAGCTTTCTATGGATGGGTTGGGCAATGGAAACAGCTGCCTGTTTGTGAATTCTTCAAAGGTCGAAAAGCCGGTCTTGTCTGATTGGGAAGGCGTTCGTGGCGAGGCTGCTGATTTTAGGATTGGCGGTTTTGCCGGTGCCATAGACGAAGTTTTCGTTGGCGGGAGTTATCGTGAGAATTCCTGGACTTACATGACTTACCTGAATCAGAAACCTTCTGATTACTGGCCGGTTTTAGTGGCGAAATTCTAATTTTCTTTAAAAATTTGCGTTTTAGGGCGGAACTTTTCCGCCCTTTTTGCGTACACAAATAAATTAACGATTCTTTTGTGGTGTAAATAGGGTGAAAAATGGTCTTTTGGGTGGGCTCCCCAGCTCCAAGTTTTGTATTTTTGGACGGAAAAATTTGAAAATTCTATTTAGGTAGGTTCATTCTGCGTACCCGTTTGCTGTTTTTAGTGATGTTTGTTGTGGGTCTGGCTCAGGCCCAGCTGTTGGACATGTCCGAAATGTCCGAGAGCTATATGGTGGAAAATAAGATCCACAAGGTGAAGGTGGAAGGTACCGTCCATATGGACGAACGTTCCGTGCTGAGTCGAATTGGTATTCGTGATGGCCAGAGTTATTCTCCTACGGGTCTTACCGAAAAGGTGCAGTCCTCGGTGACTTCTCTGTACGAGTCTGGTCTTTTTGACGATGTGACTGCCTGGATTGACTATGTGGGTGATGGTTCCGATGTGGACTTGATTTTCAAGATTAAGGAACTTCCTGCCTTGGATACCGCTGTTCTGGACGGCTGTGATGAAGTTTCTGAAGAAGATCTGCGCCTGAAGATCCGTCTGATTCCGGGCCAGGTTTATAGCAAGAGCCAGCTGGAACGTGACCGCCAGGCTATTTTGGAATACTACCGTTCCGAAGGTTATTTGCTGGCCGAAGTGGGCTATCGTGAAACTCCTGTAGATGAGAACAAGAATTTGGTGACCTTCATTGTCCGTGAAGGCGGCAAGGTGAAGGTTCGTGATTTCGATATCCAGGGTAACGACAATGTGCCCCGCGAAGATATTCTGGAACATATGCTGACCAAGCAGGACCAGTGGTGGGGCGGCGGCGAATTCAAGGAAAACGTGTTCGAAGCCGACCGCGATACGGTGTTGAACGCCATCCGCCATTTCGGTTTCCTGGATGCTGAACTGACTGAATATAGCGCTGAATATCTGCCGGACTCCTCCTGCCTGTTCTATCTGGGACGTATGGTTCCCCTGGGAGACAAGCTGGAACCGCTGTACAATCAGCTGAATCTGGCTCTCGGTGATACCGCCACCGCTTTCTACAAGATGGCTGGCAAGCCCACTATGCAGGTAACTCACCTGTTCCGCAATCATCGTGCCGTGGGCGAGATGCCCTGGGTGACTAGACCGATGCCCAAGGTCAAGTCTGAAGAAGACGCCTGGAAGTACCTGAACGACATTATCCGCTACGAAGATGCCCGCAAGGAATGGCTTGATATTGTAAAGGGCCGTAAGTGGAACAACCCGAAGATTGACTCCCTGTTGAAGATCAAGAAGATGAGTGCTTACGAGCAGAAGCTTGTGGTGCGCTATATGATCGAAGACATGTTCTCTGCCTTGAACAAGTATGATAACATCAAGACTTCCAGCTCGATCCTCATTCACATTCATATGATCGAAGGTCGTCGCTACTACATGGGTGGCCTCCACTTCTCCGGTAACGAAGTGCTGAACGACAATATGCTGAAGTATGCTTATCGTCTTGATAGTGGCGAAGTCTTTGACCAGTACAAGTATGACGCTTCCCGCAAGGCTCTGCTTGATGCCTACCGTGAAGACGGCTACCTGTTTGCAACTTACGAAGAAGAACGTACTTTCACTAACGATTCCATTGTGAACCTGTCTTACAAGATGACCGAAGGTCTGCCTGCCCAGATCCACAAGGTGCACATCCATGGCAATACCAAGACTAACGAAAAGGTGATTCGTCGTGAAGTTCGCCTGTATCCGGGCGATACTTACCGCCAGTCCCTGCTGGAACGTTCCTTCCGTGAAATCATGCAGCTGAACTACTTCGACATGGTTCTGCCCGACATTAAGGTGGTGGGCGACCAGGAAGTGGATCTTGACTTTACCGTTCAGGAAAAGGAAGCGGGTACCGGTCAGTTCAGCCTGGGTGTTTCCTATAGCGAAAGCGATGGTCTTGTGGGTACTGCCAGCGTGTCTATTCCCAACTGCTGTATGGGTGATGGTCAGGCCGCTAGCTTCAGCGTTGAATATGGTGCCGACAAGAAGAGTGCTTCTATCAGCTTCCAGGAACCTTGGTTCCTTGATAAGCCCATTACCCTGGGTGCCAGCTTGAGCTACTCCTGGTGGAATATGGAAGATTATGACGACCCGGACATTACCCGTTATGGCGGAAGCGTCTATGTGGGTAAGCGTCTGAAGTGGCCCGATGACTACTTCTATGGTCAGATTGGTTATAGCTGGCTCATGAACAAGCAGGGCCGAAATATCGATGACAGCTATGTGGTTTACTCCGGTGTTGAATCTGCAATCAACTTCCGCCTGCTCCGCGACGACAAGAACCTGCCGCAGTTCCCCACAGACGGCTCTCGCTATGTGCTGGATGTGCAGTGGGCTGATGGCGCTATCTTCAGTGACTTCGACTTCGTGAAGACCGAGCTGACTGTTAAGTGGTGGTTCCCGCTGTTCCGCGATCGCTTGAGCATTGCTCTCACGAACCAGTATGGTGTGATTTTCGGTGACCAGTTGCAGTATCGCACTCTGTACTCCATGGGTGGCGTGATGGGCTACGAAGGATGCATGCGCGGTTATAGTTCCGGTTCCCTTGGCTACCGCCGTCTGGGCCGCAGCTACCAGTATGTTGGTGCGGAACTTCAGTTGGGCCTTGTGCCTCAGACCTTCTACCTGTTGCCCTTCTTCTTTGATGCCGGTAACGTATTCGGTGAGCGTTATAATCCCAAGACCAAGGTTGAAAAGCCCAGCCACAACCCGCTTAGCGAATGGGATCCCACTAGCTTGAAGAAGGATATCGGCTTTGGTTTCCGCGTTGTTGTGCCGATGCTTGGTATTATCGGCTTCGACTTCGCATGGCCTCTGGATGTGGGTGAAACCTACAGCGGTTTCCAGCGTAGTGCTGTTGGCGACATGGAATTCAACTTCGTGATTGGCCAGGGCTTCTAAGGAGGAATTATGGTTAAGAAACTTCTGATCGTTTTGATGATTGCCTTGTTCGGTGCGACCTCCGGTTTCGCCGAAGATGGTCTGCGTATTGCTCATGTGGATTCCAAGCTGATTTTTGACGGTTATAAGGGCACGAAGAAGGCTCAGGAAGAATATGACCGCCAGGTGGCAAAATGGGAACAGCAGGGTAACCTGCTCCAGAAGGAACTTTCTGCCATTAAGGAAAAACTGGACAAGCAGGTTCTGATGCTTTCTGATGAAAAGAAGCGCGAACTGGAAGCGGAATACGCCAAGAAGGATACGGAACTGAAGAACTTCATGGACCGCGTCTATGGCCGTAAGGGAGAACTGATTTCTGAAAACGAAAAAATCAGCGGCCCCATTATTCAGCTGATCCGTAAGGCCGTCACTGAAATTGCCTTGCAGGAAGGTTACGACATGGTGGTGGATCGTGCTACCGGCGCCGTGCTTTTCTGGAAGAAGGAAAACGACCTGACCAATAAGGTACTGGACTATTTGAATAATAGATAATTGATCATCACAAGTCGGGCTGAACTTGTTTTGGTGCCGATTAAAAGTTATCTTAATGCCGCGGGGTTGCCTGCGGTATTTTTATTTGGAGCGAATATGAAACGTAGAGTTTGGATGTTGATTGCAATGCTTTTCACGGCAATGAATTTTGTTGCCTGCGGAGACGATAGCAGTTCACCTAGTGAATCTTCTGGAACGGATCAGGAAAATCCTGTGCCGGGCACTGACACTCTGGTGTTGCCGGATACAGTAATGACGCTGGATTCCCTGGCAAATGAATACAAGTGTCGTGTATCGTACAAGTGCGCCCATGTTTATCTTGTAGAAATGGATCATGTGATGGAATGCGATGGGGAAGATTGGGTTTATCTCAGCGACTATCAGCCTTCTGTTTGTGAAGATTCTGCAGAGCCGTCTTCGAGTTCCGATGCTTTGGCAGAAAGCTCCAGTGATGTCATTGATGAAAGCCCGTCTTCTTCTAGCGAGAGCTCGGAGTCTATTTTTGAACCTGCGACAGATTGCTATGAAGGTGGTGCGCAGATTACCATCAGCAATATTGAAAACCTGAATATGCAGTGTGCTAGTTCTACGGAAGGCTGGACGGTCTATGATAAAGACCATTGGACGCTTTACACATGTACTGCCGGCAACTGGGTTGAAGAAGAAGCGATTCCCTGCGTAATGGACTAGATGAATTTTTTATATTTAAGTAGTAAATAAAAACGCTCATATCTCAAAGGGAGCGTAGCGACCGACCTCACACCTCAAAGCGAAGCGAGCTCATTATGGCCGAAAATAAAGCAGAAAAGTTTGTATTCTATATGTACAAGATGTGCAAGTCTTACCCCAACAAGGAAGTCTTGAAGGACATCTCCCTTAGCTTCTACTATGGCGCTAAGATTGGTATTATCGGTCAGAATGGTGCCGGTAAGTCTACGCTTCTGCGTATTATGGCTGGTATCGATAAGGAATTCCAGGGCGAAGCTTGGATTGAACCGGGTCGTACCGCTGGCTACCTGCCTCAGGAACCTCAGCTGGATCCGAACCTGACCGTCAAGGAAAACGTGATGCAGGCTGTGGCCAAGAAACAGGCTATTCTTGACCGATTCAACGAAATCTCCATGAAGTTTGCAGAACCCATGGAAGATGATGAAATGAACAAGCTCCTGGACGAACAGGCCAAGCTTCAGGACATCATTGACGCTCAGGATTTGTGGAGCCTGGACCGCAATATTGAAATTGCTATGGACGCCCTCCGTTGCCCGCCGGGTGACTGGCCGGTGACCAACCTTTCCGGTGGTGAAAAGCGCCGCGTGGCTCTGTGCCGCCTGCTCTTGGAAGAACCGGACCTGTTGCTCTTGGACGAACCTACCAACCACTTGGATGCAGAAACTGTTGCATGGTTGGAACGTCACCTTCGTGAATACAAGGGATCCGTCATTCTCGTGACCCATGACCGTTACTTCCTGGATAACGTGACCAACTGGATTCTTGAAATCGACCGCGGTCGCGGCATTCCTTGGGAAGGCAATTACGCCCAGTGGCTGGACCAGAAGCTGGAACGTATGCGCGGTGAAGAAAAGGGCGAATCTGACCGTCAGAAGCGCCTGGCTCGCGAACAGGAATGGGTCAAGCAGAGTCCCAAGGCTCGCCAGGCCAAGAACAAGGCTCGTCTTAAGGCTTACGAAGAACTCCTGGCTGAAGATTCCAGAGAGAAGATCAACGTGGCTCAGATTCACATTGCCAACGGCAACCGTCTGGGTGACATCGTTATTCAGGCCGAACATTTGCAGAAGGCCTTTGGCGAAAAGGTGCTTTTCGACGATATGAACTTCAGCCTGCCCCGCTCCGGAATTGTGGGCATTATCGGCCCCAACGGTGCTGGTAAGACCACGCTCTTCAAGATGATCACCGGAACCGAAAAGCCGGATGCTGGTACCTTGAAGATTGGCGAGACCGTGCAGATCATCAGTATGGAACAGGGCCGCGATTCCCTGGACGATTCCAAGACTGTGTGGGAAACCATTACTGGCGGCAATGACGAAATTATGGTGGGCGACCGCAAGATGAATGGCCGTGCCTACTGTGGTTTGTTCAATTTCACTGGCGCTGCCCAGCAGAAGAAGCTTTCCACCCTTTCCGGTGGTGAACGTAACCGCGTGCTTATGGCCAAGAACCTGCAGCAGCCGGGTAACCTGTTGTTCCTTGACGAACCGACCAACGACTTGGATATCGAAACCCTCCAGGCTCTGGAACAGGCAATCCTCAAGTTCGCAGGCTGCGCCGTGATCATCTCCCATGACCGCTGGTTCCTGGACCGTATCGCTACCCACATTCTCGCTTACGAAGGTGATTCCAATGTGGTCTGGTTCGAAGGTAACTGGAGCGAATACGAAGCCGATCGCCGCAAGCGTCTTGGCGAAGATGCCGAAAACCCCAAGCCCATCAAGTACAAGACTTTGACGCGCAACTAAGTTGCGCTAGGGCGCGAAAGTTCGCTGCGCGACCTTTTGCTTTGAGGTGTGAGGTCGCTGCAGTTCACGTAGTGAACTTACGCTTTGAGGTATGAGAAAATAATGGCGCCTATCCATTCACTTGGGGGCGCCTTTTTATTATTTTTTTATGAGCATTTGGCTCGTTGCTCACAGCTCATTGCTCAACGCTTTTCTTATGATTCTTCACGTTCTAAAGCATGAACTGCGGTTGGTTTTCCGGGAGCCCCGCTTCTGGATTCCTTTTGTGATTCCTCCGGTGCTGTTGGCGGCGTCCCAGGGGATTGCCGTTTCTCGCTATGGCGGACAGATTATGCAGGGCATGGACGGCTACATGATGCTGTTGCTTGGTTGCCTCATGGCGCCTATGGGAGCGCCTCTTGCTGCCGATAGCTTTGCTGGCGAACGTGAAAGAAATTCCCTGGAACTGTTGCAGCTTTCTCCAGTGAAGCCTGCACACCTGTTCTGGGGTAAGTTTTTGGCGGTGCTGCCGTTCCCGTTGATGTTTTCGTTGATTTGTCAGCTAGTGTATTGGGGCGCGCACTCTGATGTTGTGAACGGTGAGGTGGCGGTTGCTGCGATTCTTGGTTCTATGTCAGCTTGTCTTTTAGTGAATGCCTTTTCCTTGTTGCTTTCTCTTAAGGCGAAAACTGTTCGCGCAGCCACTCAGGGGACGCTGTTCTTTATTATTCCGCTTTTGCTTTTGGTGCAGCTCGGTTATCAGACTTTCTTGCGGGATATGATGATGCCTGTGGTGGCGCTTGGTTTCTCGTTAGCGGTTTGTGTTGCCGCTACTGTTGTGGGAATGCGGAAGTTCATTAGTTTGTAAAAGGTAGAAAAAAGTTGCGAATGAAATTTTGGATCGTATTCGTTTTGCTCATGATTGTGTCTATGGCCTATGCCGAAGATAGCGAAAAGAAGGATGGGACCGACGAAAATGGCACCGTGATGCTTGTCCAGAGAAAAGTCAAGAACGGTGGGGCAACCTATAGGGTGTCTACAGAGGATGGTACGATTCTCGCCGATAGCGCCAGGGTGAAACCGGGGACGGTTCTTTATGTGGATGTAGACGTTAAGCGAGATGATGAAGGTGTTTTTATGCTTGACGCCGCCTATCTTGCCGTGAATGCCTATCACACGCCGAAGTACTACATAAACGGTCGCATGACTGAAATTGAGAAGGGTAAGCGTTATAAATTTACCATGAGTGAATGGAATGCTGATGTAAATTTAAGCATTTTCCCGCTTTATACCATTAAGGTCTATGTAGAGGGCAACGGCTCTGTAACGATTAAGAATACCGTACGAGATACCTATAAAGGTGAAAACTATTATGTTTCTGCCAATGTCGTTTTCTTGGTGGATGCGGATGAAGGCTACTACCTGTCGTCTGTAAATATGAGAAACTGGAATAAGAAACCTTATTCTACATCAATTAATCAGGCTAACGAAATTACCGAATTTAGTTATGATGGACAGGGGCATGCCTATGAAGTGGATGCCGTGTTTAAGAAAATCGACACCTCCCTTAGCGAAGATCTTGGCGAACATTGCAAAACCAGTGGTCTTCCGGCTACGGCAGAATCTGCAGACCGTGTGAAGTTTACCGTTCATTGCGATGAAGGATATTTCTTGAGCAAGGTTTATCAGGAATGTGGAAACAAAAACGATAAATCCTGCTATAAGGATATTTCTGCAGACAAGAATGGCATTTATTCGATGACGAAGGGCAACTCCGCATCTGTCGTAAAGGGTAAACTTCAATATAAAGTAACATTTGAAGATGAGGGGGAATCCTATGTGGATTATTATACTTCCAACGAAGGGTTCTATGACTCGGGAATTAATTATACCATAAAGGCTAAACACCTTTCTTCGGAAGTTATCAAGTCTATCAGTTATAGTTATCATGACTGCGCTGACTCTGTTAAGGGTGAGTTGAAACTTCTTTCCTGTTCTGCCAATAAGGATTGCACTAGCGGTACTTTCAAGATGCCGGCGGCACCTGTTGTATTTAAGGTGACTCGTGGTCTGGTCAATTATGGTGTTGGCAATGAACTTGATGGAATTTGCGTGGCCAAGGGATTGCCTGATTCTGCCAATGCTGGCGATAAGGTTAAGTTTAATGTCGTGTGCGAAGCCGGTTATGCTTTAGCGGAATTGCCTGTGTTCGGTGAAGAGGGTTCTTCTGATCTTTCGTCCGTTGATTCTGCTGGCGGTGAGTATAGCTTTACCATGCCTGCTTCTAATGTGGTTTTGTCTGGGGGACAGTTAAAGTATGCGGTGATTCTGGAGGATACTAGTTCCTCTTTCGTGGTGTTCCCAGATGCTGATATGGACGGGGATTCCGTTTATGCGGATTATGCCTTGCCTGGAGACGCCGTTCGAATTTATGTAGGAGAGGAAGTGGGCTCCGATATAGGTGAAGTTATGTTCAGCTATAAAAATGGAGATGAAAATCAGGAGATGAAACTCAAACTATTGAGTTGTGATGATGATGGCTGCTGGTCTGAAATTTTCTTGATGCCGTCGGTTCCTGTTTCTGTTAGCGTTGAACGTAAGAAACGTGAATATGCCGTGGCTAAAAACAACGATGAGCACTGCTCTGTGGAAGGTCTGTCTGCAAAGCTTTTCTATGGAGGTGCCGCTGAATTTACGGTAACCTGTGATGAAGGTTTCGAGGCTGCCGTGTCTTTGGTGTGTGAAGATGGAAAGACTTGTCCGGTTCTTTCTGAAAAGGATGGGGTGTACAGCTTTGTACAGTCTTTAGAGACGGTGCTCATATCTGTTGAGTCTTCTGAAATTCCTGCAAAGGATCCTGTGAAGGACCCGGCGGACGATCCCGAGGATGATGATTCTGGGAATGGTGATTCCGAAACGACGGTTGTGAAAAATCATTTGCAAAATGCATTGCGAATTTCCGTTGTTGATCGATCTGTTATGATTAGCGGTTTGAAGCCCGGTTCTTCTGTTGCCGTTTTCGATATGCAGGGTAGGGTTATCAGAAATGTTACCGCCGACAGAAATGCGATGCTGCTGGATCTGCCCCGATCTGGTCGCTATTTGCTGAAGTCAGGGACTGCACATAAGGTGATTAATGTGCGCTAAGTAGCCTATATGGCTCTTTAGAACTCTAGATGTTTTCGAACAAGTCCGGCTGAATGTCGGGCTTTTTCTTTATCCAGCTGATTTGTCTTGCCGGGTGGACGATTTCGCCGGGCTTAACGTTACCGATAATCAGCGGTGAATTCGGATCGTGCATGTTGTGCTTGCTTAGCACTTGATCCTTGCCGTAGTTGGCGTAACAATATTTGCAAAGGTGCGGGCAGTTGCTGTAATTGCCGATGTCTCCGCCTACCACGCAGGCGGAACATTCCTCGCGGGCAAATTTCTTCTTTGGCGGCATGAAGGTAAGACCTTTTTCTTTAAGGCCTAAGGCTTTCTCAAAAAAATCTGGAGTGGAACATCCGCTGCAATCTGCTCCGAATTCTGCCAGGGCGGAACTTTCCACGCATGTCTTTATGTTTATGCCGTGCAGGCGACCGATTTCCACAAAGGTTTTGGTGAGGGTAATTTGATCTTCCCAGGAAACTTCTTTAAGGTCAGGGAAGTTCCTGGTGACGCAATTGAAAATGTCCACGAAGCTGATGATGCAGGTGTGGGTGTAGCCTTCTAGCAGAGCGGCCATCACCTCGAAGGATTTGATGTGCTGCTCCACGGTGTAACGTCCTGTAATGCAGATGGGGTCATAACGCCACTGTACTGCATCCTGGCCGCCATTATGGGTGTTAACCAAGTCCGACAACTTCTTGAATTGTTCCACGATCAATCGCTTGTCGGGAACGTTGGGCTCGATGTCCTTGCCGTAGGGTGTGAGGGTGATATGCCATGCCCAGCGGAAATCTTTGATTTCGTCAAGATGGGGAAGGAGCGGGGTTGGATTCTTGGTGCAGAAGAAAATACAGTCAACTACACTTGGGTCCAGCTGGTATCGGGTAATGTAATCCTGATTGTAAGGGTTGCGTACCAGGACGAAACCTTCTCGAATCCGATTCAGAAACCATTTGGAGTAAAAGGCGGGAAGATCCGTGCGGATGCTGGCTGAAATGATCATGGGGATAGAATGCTGCGGAACTGTTCCGTACAGAAAGCCTCGTTCTGGTAGAAGTTATCTGCCAGGATGTCCATGATTTCTTCGGAGTATTCTGTCTGCTTGCTCAAAAGCTTTACTGCATTGATTTTGCGGGTAAGATCTGCGGCGCCTTCAGGAACTTCGGCGGAAAGTTCCATTCCGAAATGTTGCAGGATAATCCAGAAGAAGATAGCGAACTGTACCTTGGTGATGGCGTCACCGTCAAAGAGGCTCTTGGCGTAATAGCGGAAAATCAGGTAGGCTACGATTTTTTCGCCGTCTTCTTCAGAAAATAAATCTTGAGACTGGTCCCAGCCTTTGCGGATCATTCGTTCAAAGGCTTTATCCCAGGCGGGTCCGAAACTTTCCCCTTCGCCAAGGATTTCGATCCAGGTTTGCTTGGTAGCGGCATCACTTAAGAGATCGGAATTTTCTTTATCGTTTGCGTTTGTATTTTCGACGTAATCCAAAATCTCTATGAGCCTCTGGTTCAGAGGCTTGCTTTTATTTGCCAGCAATTCAAAAATGTGTTCCCGTTCTGCGAAGATGGCGTCTCGGGCTTCTTCGGCGCCTTCGGGCATTTCGTCGGGTTCTTCGTCAATTTCACTTTTGACGAGATTTAGAACGTTGCTAGATTCTTCGACTTCGCACTTCGTGCTTCTACCCAAAGGGCATAACTCAACTTGAGAACTAAAGTTCTTAGTTTCGTATAGCTCAGAATGACAGATGGTGGAGTCGTCTTGTGAATCGCTGGTGAGTAATAGTCTAACGGCTTCTTCGCAGCAAAGGCCGACGCCCTTTTCCATGATGTCCCCGTAAACTTCCACAAAGCGGGGGTGCTCGCGGCAGATGTCACAGAGAACGCTTTCGCCGGATTCATCTAAGTCGGATCCGTTGCACCCCAGTTTGCAGATCATTTCGCAAAGGCCGTTTTTCATAAGGAAGGGACAGCGGTCGCCGGGCTTTAAGATGAAATGCCCGTCCTGGATGTTTTCCATCAAAATTTTGGCGAAGGCGATTTTCTTTTCGTCCCTTTCGCATTTCGGGGATGTGTTTTCGGCGAGGTCCCTGTACTTGGAAAGGCTGATTTCGTCGACGTCGATTTCCCAGCCGACGCAGCAGGTGTCGGTGCATTTGTCGGCAAGGCAGCAAAACTTGTTGTAGAAAGACGGTACGCGCAGCAGCATATCCTGTGAAAACTCCCGAAAGAAAAACGTTTTTGTGGGGTGTAGTGGGGTGGTTTGTGGGTGGAAATATAGAAAAGTAGTGCTCTTGTGTGCATTTGTTTCTGGGCGGACCTGCTGCGGCGGTATGATTTCTGTAATAAAATCAGAGTGATTGAGATGGAGGGGTCGGACCTCGTGGGGAAGTGTGGTGAAGTCGGGGGTGTAAATGGTGTGTTTTTCCACTGAAATGGGGAAGTGTGGGGAGAAGTAAGCTATATTTGAAATGTGTGTTAATAATTCCATGTGTTGTGTAATTGTGTGATGGAATAAAAAAATGAGCTTAGAGAACTATTTCATAGGTCAGGCCAAATCGGCCATCGACGGAAAGGGTAGGTGCGCCTTCCCTCGGGAATTCCGTCGTCAACTGACCCCTGAGGATGGTTCTGAATTCGTGCTCACGAACTGGATGAAGGACAGACTTCGTTTGTTTGTAAGAGCCGAATATGATAAGTTCAAAGCTGAGGTTGACCGTTGGTCCGACCGCAATGCTGCCCAAAAATTCCGTCTGCGTCTAAGAGCCATCCCTGTTGAGCTCGACGGCCAGAATCGCATATTACTCCCTAAGGATAAGCTCCTGTTTGCAGGCCTTACGAACAGCGTAATGTTCGTGGACTCTGTTGGCGGTAAGTCGTTGGAATTGTGGAATACAGAAAAGTATGAAGCTCAGTTCGCTATGGATTCCGAAGAGGATCTGGCTGAGTTCGAAAGACTCTGTATGGCAGATTTTGCGGGAGGATCTGATGAGCAAAAATGACCCTCAGGTAAAGTCTCTACGTACAAACGAAATTTCTGAAGCAGCTGTCGCCGGAGTTGAAGGCGGCGTGTTCTACCATGATCCTGTAATGCTGAAGGAATGCCTTGAAGGTCTCCGCCTTGAAGGTGCTGAAATCCTAGCCGGTGGAACTTTTGCTGACTGTACCTTGGGCGGTGGCGGCCACTCCTATGCTATTGCGACCCGCCTTTCTGCCGAAGGAACCTTGCATTCCTTTGACCGCGATGATGATGCGGTAAAGTTTGCGACTAAGCGCCTTTCTGCCGTTAGCAACGGTGAAGGTCTTCCCAAGTTTGTGGTGCATCCGGTTCCCTTTGCCATGCTGGGCGAAGAGATTCCGGCTGATTCCTTGGACGGCGTTCTCTATGATCTGGGAATTAGTAGCCATCAGGTAGACGATTCTACCCGTGGTTTTACTTTCGTTGGCAATAATCCGTTAGACCTGCGTATGGATCGTCGTGAAGAAGTTTCTGCCCAGGAATGGTTGCGTAGTGTAAGCGCCGATGACTTGGCTGAAGCCCTGCGTAAGAACGCTGATATGGATCGCGCCTTTAAGCTGGCAACTCGCATTATTGAAGTTGCTACAGAAACTGGTCGCGAGGGCCGCGATATCCTGCCTAGCGATATCAAGTCCGTTGTGGAATCCGTATTCCCGGACAAGCGCCGTGACGCCAACAGCCTGCTGGCTCGCGTGTTCCAGGCTGTTCGTATGGAAGTGAATGGCGAACTGCGCCAGATTGAAACCAGTATCCGTTCTGCAGTGGATTGCCTGAAGGTGGGCGGTCGTCTGGTGGTCATGAGCTACCACTCTGTAGAAGACCGCTGCGTGAAGGATACTTGTGCTGAATTTGAAAAGGCTTGCGTTTGCCCGGAACATTTGCCGGTGTGCATGTGCGGCGGAAATCACCAGCGTCTGAAGAAGGTAAATCGCAAGCCGATTCTTCCTTCCAATGATGAAATTGCAAAGAACAGTAGGGCTCGCTCTGCAAAGCTGAGAGTGTACGAGAGGGTATGAACGAAGAAACCAAAAATTTCGTGAATTACTCTAACCGCTTTATTGTGCGGTGTTTCCTCTGCCTTGTGCTGGTGGCAGGGCTCTTGCTGATTTTGCCCTTGTACATGCAGAATCGAATGACTCGTCTTTATGCGAAGTCCCATGAACTTTCTGAAACGGTGAATATGCTTCGCCGCGAGATTCTGCTGCAGGAACTGGAAATCAACAGACTGTCTTCTCTTGAAAAGTTGAATGACTTTGCTGAAACAGCTGAACTTGGCCTCAATCAGGTTCCCACCAAGGTCCGTGTGGTAGGGGGTTCCAAGTGAAGTTTGTGAATCTTGAAGCATTGAAGGTGATTAACCTGGACGCAATTTCCATCTGGAAAATGCTGGTTCTTGGTTTTATCCTTGTTTTGACATGGCAGACTTTCAATATTCAAGTTCTGAACCGAGAAATCTACCAGGCTGAAACCAAGAGCATGGTGACTCATACCAAGAACATCTATGCCGAACGTGGCCAGATTATGGATCGTAACGGTGTGGTGTTTGCCGAAAATCTTCGCGATACCGGTAAGTCTGAAGATTATAGCCGCATTTTCTTGCAGGGCAAGCTGGCTTCCCAGATTGTTGGGAAGGTGAACCGCAGTGGTGAAGGCAGCCTTGGTGTAGAACGTATGTTCGATTCCCGCCTGCGCGGCAATGAAGGTTTCCGCGTGAGCATTCAGGACGCTCGCAAACGTGAAATTTATGGACGTTCCGAAAATGTGGCCGAGGCTGAACCGGGTAAGAACCTGGTGCTGACTATTGACCGCAATATGCAGGAACTCGTCGAAAAGGAATTGAAGGATGGCGTGTCCCGCTATATTGCCAAGAGCGCAAGCGCTGTGGTTGTGGACCCGTATACGGGTGAAATTCTCGCCATGGCTAGCTATCCGACCTTTGATCCCAATTCCAAGAATCAGGGTGTGGGCAGCATGGCCAAGAATGATATCGTGGCTATGGCATACGAACCGGGTTCTACTTTCAAGTTGATTACCGCTGCTGCTGCTCTCGAAAGCGGTGCTGTGGATACCAATCAGGTGTTCCCCAACGAAGGTCGTTGCTGGACATGGAATCCCAAGTCTGCTCCCATTTGCGACACCCATGTGTACGGCGATATGAATATGCCCGAAGCCATGGTGCAGTCTTCCAATGTGGTGTTCGCGAAGATTGCCACCGAAGTGGGGGCTAAGAATCTTTACATTACCGCAAAGCATTTTGGCCTTGGCGAAAAGACTTCTGAATATTTCTATGGCGAGGAATCTGGCGCCTTGAAGGATCACGTGACCTTGGCCAGCAATAGCGGCAGTGACCTTAAGTCTATGGGCTTTGGCCATTCTGTGCTGGTGACTCCCATTCAGATGGTGATGGCCTATGCTGCAATTGCAAACGGTGGCAAGCTGATGAAGCCTATGCTCGTTAAGGAATGGCGTGATTCCAAGGGTAAGCTTGTTGAAAAGAACGAACCTACGGAACTTCGTCGAGTTGTTTCTGAAAAAACTTCGTCCATGATTCGCGCCATGCTTTCTCGCGTGGTGAATAACGGTACCGCAAAGCAGGTCATGAGCAAGAAGATTCCCGATGTGGTCTTTGGCGGCAAGACGGGTACTGCAGAAAAGTATAATCCGGAAACCCGTAAGTACGATAGAGAACATCAGGTTGCTTCCTTTATTGGACTTGCTCCGGTTGAAAACGCCCGTTATGTCTGCCTGGTTCTGGTAGATGATCCTCAGACGGCTCAGCATCACGGTGGTAACACGGCTGGCCCGATTTTCCGCCGCATTATGGAAGGCATCTACTATCATCCGGAACTGTCTCCTGCGTCTCACAGTCTGGAACTGGTGAGTGCGAAGTCCAAGTGTAACGACGATTATGTGGGAATGCTCGCTACTGCGGCAAAGTCCCTGGCTGCTTCCAAGGGTTGCAATGTCAAGTTTGAAGGTGAAGGGCTTCGCGTTGTGTCTGAACGTCGCGATGTGAATGATTCTGTTGGAGTCACCCTGATTCTCGAAAATATGGATGGCGGCAAGATGCCCAATTTGAAAGGCCTCTCCTTGAAGGATGCTCTTGAAATTGCAGGTAACTTCCGCATGAATGTTGAATATACAGGCAAGGGTCGCGTAGTTGCCCAATCCCCGAAGGCCGATGAAGTGTTACGTAAAGGGCAAGTATGCAAACTCACGTTGAAGGAGAGAAGCTAATGCTTTCTGAAACTTTGATGAAGAACTTGAATGTTCGTGGTTTGTGCGACGACTCCCGCCGTGTTAAGGCTGGCGACCTTTTCTTCTCGCTGCCGACTGAAGGTTATGAAGTTTTCGCACGTAATGCGGTGGCTGCCGGTGCAGTTGCTGTCGTTGGTGAAAATGTGGCCCCTGAAGGTTTGACTTCCAAGTGGATCCAGGTGTCTAACGTGAAGGCTGCCCGTCTGGAAGCGGCAAGGATTTTTTACAAGGATCCGTTTGCGAAGTTGACTTGCCATGCTGTTACTGGTACTAACGGCAAGACTACAAGCGCTTTCTTGATGGATGCTATGTTGACTGCTGCGGGCAAGAAGGTTGCCCTGTTGGGAACCATCAAGAACAAGGTGGGTAATATCTCTGTTCCCGCAAACCTGACGACTCCGGGTCAGTTGGACTTGTTTGCCTTTGCGGCAAAGGCTGTTGATGCAGGCTGTACCGACCTGGTTATGGAAACGTCTTCTCATGCGTTGCATCAGGGCCGTGTCGCTGGCATTAGCTATCGCAGCGGATTGTTCAGTAACCTGACCCAGGATCATCTGGATTACCACAAGACTATGGAAGCCTACTTCGATGCAAAGAAGTTGCTGTTTACCAAGTATCTGGCTTCTGATGGTGTTGCCGTAATCAATGTGGATGATGCTCATGGCGCCCTGCTTTGTGATGAACTCAAGCCTACTGGACTAAAAACCGTTGGCGTTTCGCGCCTGGGTTCTGAAAAGGCTGACGTAAAGCCCTGCGGTACGGTCCTCAATACTGAAGACGGTTTAAAGTTTGATTTGAATGGCTTTGGTTGCGCTGCTTCTGACGCTCATTTTGAAACTGCCCTTTGTGGCGATTTCAATGTGGACAACGTGATGTTGGTTCTGTCCTGGGCCAATGCCGTTGGAATTTCCAAGGCTGCTATGGATAAGGCTCTTGCCGAAGTTCGTGTTCCGGGACGTTTCGAAAAGGTCTGGAACAAGAACGGAATTCATGTGATTGTGGATTACGCTCACACTCCCGATGCTCTTGAACGTGTGCTGATGACTGCCCGTAGCCTGTGTCGCGGTAAGCTCAGCTGCATCTTTGGTTGCGGCGGCGATCGCGATAAGACTAAGCGTCCCATTATGGGCGAAATTGCAGAACGTCTCTCCGATAAGGCCTGGCTCACTTCTGACAATCCCCGTACCGAAAATCCGGCTGACATCATTAACGATGTGAAGGCAGGAATGAAGACTGACAAGTTCGAAGTTGTGGAACTTCGTGACGAAGCCATCAAGCGCGCCTGCGCTGAACTGAAGGATGGCGACTGGCTTGTGGTTGCCGGTAAGGGCCATGAAGATTACCAGATCATTGGCAAGACTAAGCATCATTTTGACGACCACGAAGAAGTGGTGAAGGCGATGGAAAATGTTTAAGCTGGACCTGAAAATTAAGGAAATGCTTGAAATCCTGGAAACCCAGGCTTTCGGCGTTAACGCCCGTACACAGAATCGCAAGGTGAACCTTTGCATGGATTCTCGTGAACCTGCCAAGGGTGTGGTTTTTTGGCCGATTAAGGGCGAACGTTTTGATGCCCACAAGTTTGTTACCGAAATGGAAAAGAATGGAGCTCTGATGAGTGTTGTGAACCAGGATGCTGAAGGTATTGAAAACTTCAAGATGTATGCCCCCGTGGACGATACCACCAAGGCTTTGCTGAAGCTCGCCAAGGGCTACCAGAAGAATTTCAAGGTGAAGAAGGTGGCCATTACTGGATCTAACGGCAAGACTACCACCAAGGAAATGACTAAGGCTGTACTTTCTATGAAGTACAACACCCACGCTACTGCCGGTAACTTCAACAACCACATTGGCGTTCCCATGACCTTGTTCCAGCTGAAGCATTCCCATGAAGCGGCTGTGATTGAAATGGGTACCAGCGGTCCCGATGAAATTCGTCCGCTGTCTATGGCTACTGAACCGGATGTAGCTGTGATTACCAATATCGGTGCCAGCCATCTGGAAAAGCTGATTGACTTTGACGGCGTATTTGCCGAAAAGCGTACCATTACTGCAGGCCTCAAGAAGAACGGCCTCCTGATCGTGAATGCCGATGACGAACGTCTGTGCAAGTTGCGTTCCAACACCAGCTACAAGGTAGTGACTTTCGGTATCAAGCGTGGTATCTATAAGCCCGAAAAGCTGTCTTACAATGAAGACAACTGTGCTACCTTCTACATCGGCCGCACCAAGTTTGAATTGTCTGTTCCGGGCATCCATAACGTTTATAATGCCCTGGCCGCCATTGCAATTGGCGAGGCTTTCAAAGTCTCCAAGACGGACATCGCCAAGGCTCTGGCTGGTTTCCATTCTACCAACATGCGTATGGAACTGAAGAAGGCCAACGGTTTCTCCATCGTGTCTGACTGCTACAATGCCAATCCGTCTTCTACCAAGATGGCCCTGCAGACTATCGGAAACATGAAGGTTGCCCGTCGCATTGCCGTTCTCGGCGATATGCTGGAACTGGGTGACAAGACCGACGCCCTCCATCTGGAAATGGGTGCCATGGTTCCCGAAATGAATTTTGACATGCTGTTCACCGTAGGTGAAAAGGCTAAGCTCTATGTGAAGGGCGCAAAGTCCAAGGGTATGAAGTCCGCCTATCATTTCGATTCCGTGCAGGAATTGAATGCGGAACTGTCTGAAGTTGTTGCCGAAGGGGATGTGCTTCTGGTGAAGGGCTCTCGTGGCATGCACATGGAACAGGTTGTTGAAGCGATGTTAAAGCTTACCAAGGTTAAGGCATAAGGATAGTAAGAGTCAATGGATAATTCTGTTCAAAATACGACCGGCATGAATAAGCTGCTTCTAGCAGTGGTTTTGGTGCTGATCTGCTTTGGCGTGGCTGTGGTGTATTCCGCATCCGCTCCCTATGCGCAGGCCAATGGTCGTCCGGCAGAATTTTACATGATGTCTCACTTGCCCAAGGCTATTGGTGGCGTTGTACTGATGTTGTTCCTGGCCCGTTTCTGGGATTATGGCCATTGGAAATGGGCTGGACGTATTGCCTTTATTGCTTTCTTCGTTCTATCTGCAGTTGCTCTGGTAAAGGGCGGCAGCGTCAAGGGCGCAAACCGTTGGATTTTTGGAATTCAGCCCTCTGAATTTATGAAGCTCGGCTTGATTATCTGGGTAAGTGCCAAACTTTCTGAAGCGGGGGACAATATCAAGAGCGTTGCCTGTACTTTGGTGCAACCCGGAATTCCCTATTGTCTGTGTGCCTTGATTCTTGTGCTGCAACCGAATTACTCCATGCTGATTATGGTGACTGCCATTGTGGTCTGCATTATGCTCACTGCTGGCGTAAATGCCAAGTATCTGGGGTATGTCGCCCTGGCGGGAATCCCGCTGGCATTGGTTCGCCTGATGACTTCTACTCATTCCAGGGCTCGAATTCTGGCCTTCTTTGCCGATGAAGGTGAAATGGCCGCTTCTAACTGGCAGGGCGATCATGCCTTGCAGGCCCTTGGAAACGGAGGACTTTTTGGAACTGGTTTTGGTCAGGGTGTCCAGAAGTTGGGTTACCTTCCTGAAGCTCATAAGGATGTGGTGTACGCCGTGATTGGTGAGGAATTTGGCTTTGTGGGTACTTTTGTAATCTTGATCCTGTTTGCAATTTTGTTTGCCCAGGGTTTTAAGATTGCAAGAAACTCTGCTACCCGTTTTGGAAAGTATCTGGCTTTGGGTTTGACTCTTTCCCTGTTCTCCAATTTTGTGGTTCACGTCTGCGTGTGTGTCGGACTATTCCCCATGACGGGTCAGCCGCTGCCGTTCTTCAGTTTTGGCGGAACCAATTTGCTTTATACCTCGATCGCTATTGGAATCTTGCTGAATATTTCCCGCCCGGCATCGGGTAGGAATATCAAGGAACCGTATACCAGTGGTTCTTCGCTTGAAAGTAGCGCGTTTAGAAATTTTGATTATACAAGGAGTGGCGTATGAAAAAGTTCCTTTTCGTATGTGGCGGTACCGGTGGCCATATTTTTCCGGCCGTTGCCATTGCAGATAGTTTGAAGAAGATGGGCGTTACCGACATTACTTTTGCCGGTCGTAAGGATTCTATGGAAGAACGCCTGGTTGCTAAGAATTGGCCCTATGAATACATTTCTGCAGTACCTCTGCATCGTGGACCGTTCCTTAAGAATTTGGCCTTGCCTTTCAATTTGACCAAGGCCCTGGTCCGCGCCAAGAGCGTCGTTCGCAAGGTGAAGCCTGATGTCGTTGTGGCTACTGGTGGATATGTTTCCTTGCCGATCGTGCTGGCCGCAGGTTCCATGGGTATTCCCGTGTATTTGCAGGAACAGAATGCTGTGGCCGGTGTTGCCAATAAGGTTGGCTCCCGCTATGCAAAGACCATCTTCGTAACCTCTGAAGATGCCGCCAAGGGTTTCCCTGCAGAAAAGTGCATGGTCTTTGGTAATCCTGTTCGTGAATTGCCGACTGAAGATTCTTTGGCTCGCCCTGCAGAATTTGCAGAAGGCAAGAAAGCCGTCTTTATTGTTGGCGGTTCCCAGGGTGCTGTAGGCATCAATAACAAGATTGAAGAAAGCATCAAGAGCATTACTGCCCGTGACGATGTTTCTGTGGTCTGGCAGGTTGGCGTAAAGAACGTGGCTACGATTAATGATCGCCTTGGCGAAATGCCCAACGTGGCTGTCCGTGGCTTCCTGGATGGAATTTATGCCTATATGAAGCATGCTGACCTGATTATTAGCCGCGCAGGTGCTTCTGCCCTGGCTGAAATTCTCGCCTTTGGTAAGCCCTCTATTTTGCTGCCGTTCCCCCATGCAACTGCAAATCATCAGGAACACAATGCCCGCGTCGTTGAAAAGGCTGGCGCTGCTCTTGTTGAACTGGATGCAGAAGAAAATCACCTGTGGGAAAAGGTCGAAACCCTTTTGGCTGATGAAAGCCGCCTGGCCAATATGGCTGCCGCCGCAAAGGGCCTCGGAATGCCCGATGCCGCAGACCAGATTGCAATGGTTATCCTGGAAAAGGAGAATGCATAATGCAGATTAATGACTGTAAGCGCGTACGTCGCCTTCATTTCGTCGGTATTGGCGGTGCAGGCATGTCCGGTATTGCTGAAGTCCTTCATGCCAATGGCTTTGCGGTCAGCGGCTCCGATATGAGTGAAAGTGCTGTGGTGGATTACCTCAGAAACCTGGGTATCCGCGTTGATCCCAAGCACGATGCCAAGAATGTGGAAGACGCCGACCTGGTTGTCTATTCTTCCGCTGTGCCCCATGATAATCCGGAACTGGTCGAAGCCCGTAACCGCCGAATTCCCGTCATCAAGCGCGCAGAAATGCTGGGCGAACTGATGCGTATGAAGTACACCCTGTCTATTGCCGGTACTCACGGCAAGACCACTACTACTTCCATCGTAGGCCAGATTTGGGAAGAAGCTGGTTTGGATCCCACCATTATCGTTGGCGGTGTGGTGAAGGGCCATGGCAGTGGCGCCAAGGTGGGTAAGGGTAACTACCTGATTGCCGAATCTGATGAATTCGACCGTAGCTTCCTTTCTATGATGCCCTCTTCTGCTATCATTACCAACATTGATGCAGACCACCTGGATACCTACAAGGATATTGAAGACATTAAGGACGCCTTTGTCCAGTTTGCAAACAAGATTCCTTTCTATGGTCAGATTATTCTCTGCCTGGATGATCCCAATGCCCAGCAGATCCTGGCCCGTCTGAAGAAGCCTGTGATTACTTATGGTTTTACTCGTCAGGCTAAGTATCGCGTAGACAATCTGCGTTTTGAAAAGGGATTCCCTGTATTTGAAATTTTGAATGATGGTAAGAGTCTGGGTGAGTTCCGCTTGCAGATTCCTGGTCGTCACAACGTGCTGAACGCAACGGCTGCAGTAGCCTTGGCTATTGAAGAAGGTATTGATGCCGATGTGGCCCGTAAGGCTGTTGCTGCCTTCGGTGGCGTAAAGCGTCGTTTTGAATTCATTGGTGAAAAGAATGGCGTGATGGTCTTTGATGACTATGCTCATCATCCCACCGAAGCTACCGCAACCCTCCTGGGCTTCCGCGATGCCTTCCCGGATAAGCGTATTATCGTCGCTTTCCAACCCCATCTCTTTACCCGTACCCGCGACCAGCACGAAGCTTTTGGCAGCGCCTTTGCCAATTGCGACGTCCTGCTTGCCACCGATATTTATCCCGCTCGTGAACGCCCCATCGAAGGTGTGACCGGTGCTCTTGTTTCTGAAAGTGCAACTGCACGTGGCCATCGCGATGCCCGCTTTATTGGCGATCAGATGAACTTGCTTCCCATCTTGAAGAAGGAACTTCGTGAAGGTGATGTGGTTGTCTTGATGGGTGCTGGCAGCATCTACAAGCTGGGCGAAACCATTTTGAAGGAATGTCTGTAGGAGTTTTAGTTGGCTGTAGATAAGACGACATGGTCAGGCCGTAGAATCGGCTTTAACGAACGCAAGCAGAAGGACGCGCGTAACCAGAAAGTGAAATCTGGTGTTGCCAGTGCATTCCACTGGTTTAAGCATCGCGGCTGGATTATTCTGGTTGCTGTTGTGGCCTTGTCTGCGGTTGTCTGGAACCAGCGTTTCTATCTGCAGCGATTCAATCCCCTGGAACTGCGCCATTTGCAGTATGTGGACATCGAAGGGAATAGAATGCTGTCCTGGGAAGATGTCATGCAGAATGCCCAGATTGAAACGGGTATGCTGATGTCTGAATTGGACGCTGACTCTGTGGCTGAAGCTCTTTCACAGATTCCCCTAATTCATTCGGTGACCGTAGAGAAGAGGTTCCCCTCTTCCTTGTACATCAAGTTGCAGGAAGCTTCTCCGATGCTCTCTGTGCTGGATGGCGGTAAGGCAACGATTTATTCGGAGAAAGGAGCTGCACTTCCGTTTTCTGTGGCTACGGCAATGCGGCTTCCTGTTTTGGAAACGGCCTCTGTTGGGCATGTCAAGATTGTTGCGGAGTTTCTTGATGCTATGAAAAATGTGAACAGTGACTTGTATGAAAAGGTGTCTCAGGTTTCATGGTCAGAAGAAGATCGAGGGATTGAAGTTTATTTCAAGGATGTTGGGTTCCGTACGATTTTTCCGGCATCGGATTGGACAAAGGATGTTTTTGTGTTGTACGAATCTTTAGGAAATGGATTCACGAAGGATTTGCGGTGTGCCGGAGTTGTGGACATGAGATTCCATGGCTTTGCATACGTAAGGAATTATGACAAGAGGTGTGTCAATGGATGATAATAAGCAGGCAATAAAGAAAGAAGATTATATCTTCGGTCTCGATATTGGGGCCTCGAAGGTAAATCTGTTTGTTGGCATTTCCGAAGGGGACTCTGTTCGCGTTGTCGAATGCGGTGATTTTCCGCTGGCAAACGCTGACGAGTATGACCTCGTCGTCGAAACCTTGCAACAGGCTGTTCAGCAGCTGGAACGTTCCGCTGGTGTGGATGTGCGTGATGTCTATGTAGGCATCGCCGGAAAGCATGTGCTTTCTTTCAGCTACAAGGGTATTATCACACTCCCCACAGGCGAAGTTCGTGAGCAAGATATTGAAAATGTGAAGAAGCAGGCTAGCACCTTGCCTAATGGCGCTGGTAGCTTGATTCACGCATTCCCGGGTGAATATACCCTGGATGACGAAAAGGGTATCCGCAATCCCAAGGGCCGTACAGGCCGTCGCCTGGAAGTGGATGTGCAGCTGGTGACCTCTCGCCAGAACGCCCTGCAGAATTTGACCAAGTGCATTAACCGTGCTGGCTTGAATGTGGCTGGCTATGTGCTGGAACCTTTGGCTGCTGCCTGCGCAGTCCTTACCGATGATGAAAGGGAACTTGGTGTTGCCCTTGTTGACATTGGTGCCGGTTCTGCAGATATTGCCGTGTTCCTGAAGGATTCCGTTCGCTATACCAATTCTCTGGACCTGGCCGGTAATGTAATCACTAGCGATATCAGTAAGTGTCTGAATGTTCCTATTTCGCTGTCCAAGGCAGAAGAAATTAAGAAGAAGTATGGAACTTGCGTTATTAGCAATCTGATTGAAGATGAAACATTCCCGGTTCCCGCTGTTGGTGACCGCGGTGATGTTCCCTGCTCTCGAAAGTTGCTGGCCAAGGTCATTACGGCCCGTGTCAGTGAAATTTTCCAGTTGCTGGCAAAGGACTTGCAGAAGCAACAGCTGGAATCTTTGATCAATGGCGGCATCGTCCTTACGGGTGGCTGCTGTGAATTGGAAGGCATTGAAAATGTGGCGTCCAAGGCATTCTTTGGTAAACCGGTCCGTATTGGTCATCCCAAGGGGATGAGCGGTATTCAGGATGCTTTCCAGAGACCGTCTTATGCAACTGGTGTAGGCCTTTTGCATTACGCCAACAAGGAACATAATAACAAGAAGAAGAATGATACCGGCGCACAGCTGAAGGTTTCCGTTGGAGACGGATTTAGAAAGGTTGTCGGTTTCATCAAGAAGTATTTCTAACAACAAACCAAAACACTCAATAAATCAGGGAGATTAAACATGAGTGAAATGAATGATATGTACTTTGAGGCCCAGTCCCGTATTATGGGTGAAGACCTCTCCAGCCGTAATGCAAAAGTCAAGGTCTTCGGTGTCGGTGGTGCCGGTGGAAACACCGTAAACCGTATGAAGCAGATGAGCATTGAAGGTGTTGAATACTATGCTGTCAATACCGATTCTATGGCTCTTGACTTGAGCTTGGCTGATCACAAGATTCTCATTGGTGAAAAGTCCACCAAGAATCTTGGTGCCGGTATGGATCCGGAAAAGGGCCGTAAGGCTGTTGAAGAAAACATTGAAGAACTGCGTGAATCCATGAAGGGTGCCGACATGGTGTTCGTTACTGCCGGTATGGGCGGTGGCACTGGTACTGGCGCGGCTCCGGTCGTGGCCGCAGTTGCTCGCGAAATGGGCATCCTGACTGTTGGTGTTGTGACCAAACCGTTCCGTTTTGAAGGTAATGCTCGTGCTCGCGTTGCTCAGCAGGGTATTGCAGAACTTCGTGCTGCTGTTGACACCATCATCGTTGTTGAAAATAAGAAGCTCCTCGCCATGCTCCAGACTTCTAATCAGAAGGCTACCATGGATGAAGCTTTCAAGATGGCTGACGAAATTTTGGGCAATGCTGTTCAGAGTATCTGCGGCATCATGTTCCATCATGGTCTTGTTCACGTTGACTTTGCTGATATCCGCAAGGTGATGCAGAACGGTGGCAGCGCTCTCATGGGTACCGGCTGTGCTCAGGGTGAAAAGCGTGGCATTGCCGCTGCTGACCTGGCTCTGGCTTCTCCGCTTCTGGAAGACATTAGCATCGAAGGTGCTACCGGCGTTCTTATCAACGTTGCCCACGGTGAAAACTATTCCCTCCTCGAACATAGCGAAGCTATGGAACACATCTATGAAAAGGTGGGTGAAGAAGGTGATCCCAACATCATCATTGGTGACATCACTATTCCGGAACTGGGTGACAAGGTTTCCATTACCATTATTGCAACTGGTTGCGGTACCGCACAGGCTGCTCAGCAGCCCGCTGTCGCTCGCCCCACTCAGGTGTTTGCTAATCCGTTTGCAAATCAGCAGACTGTCCAGATGCCTGCCGCTCAGATGCCTGTTTCCCAGCAGCCCGCTGTAGCTCCGGTGGCTCCTGTTGCTGCTCCTGCCCAGCCCGCAGTTCAGCAGTCTACTCCGCGTCCCACTAGCGTGAATTTCTTCGCTATGGCACAGCAGGCTCAGCCCGCTGCCGCTCAGCCCGCTCCTGAAATGTATGCTCACCAGGCTCCTGTTCAGCAGATGCCCGCTGCACCCGCAGCTCCCGCAACTGTAGAAATGGTTGCTCCTGTGTTGACTACTCCGAGCCTCTCTGATTCTCAGTCTTTCCCGGCAATTGATGCCGGTCGTTTCGGCGCCATGGATTTTAATGCCCAGCAGCCTGCTGAAGAATCCATGACCGTTAAGTCGGAAACTTCTGAAATCGAAGCTGTTTCCGACGAAGACGTCTACAACCGTGGCTTGGATTCTCGTAGTGCTACCAGTGCTTTCAGCGTCCCCGCTTACATGCGTCAGCAGGAACCTGCTGCTGAACCTGCAGTGAAAACTCGTACTGTATCCCGTCAGGATGTTGCCGAATGTGCAATGAAGGCTGACGGTGTGGACTACAATATGCCTGCCTATCTCCGTATGGGCGTCGACATGGAGAATTTCTAGTCCCCAAAGTCGAGTGTTCTCGATGAAACGAAATTAGGCTTGCGCTCCCTATAGGCGATACTGTTGCAGATTTCTGTAACAGGATTGCTGGGTGTTGCCTAGCCACAAGGAACACACACACACAGAACGTGCGAGTGCACGTTCACACAACACAAAGGAATCGCCTGGGTCTCCCTGCCTGGGCGATTCTTTTTACATTTGGTATTATGAAAATCCGAAACATACTCTTTTCTCTTGGGTTACTGTCTGCCATTTCTTTTGCCGGTATGAATGCCGGTGATATTCCCCAGTGGTCTTCAGATAGTTCCTACAAGGGCTATGTTCAAATTGGAACTGATTTCAATTTTGGATTGAATGGGGGACCGACCGATCCTGAATTTGCTGCAGATACGGTTGAACGGTATGGCGGAAACTGGCGCGGTCTGAGAGTTCCCCTGGAAACGGCTCGCAGTTACGAAGATCATATTGATCCTTTCTTCATGATTAGTTTCCGTGCGGGCTATAAAAACTTCCATTTCTTGATGGAAGCTCCTCTTCGCAAGGATATTGAAGCCTGGTACGATTCAGACCTGAAAACGAACTTTACCTATAAGCCTAGTGAGTTGGACATTGCTGTCCCTATTAATGGTTATGCCCTTTGGCAAAATCCCGTGGGCTATGTCCAGTTGGGCCGTTTTAACCCTGAAGATCTGAAGGTCTCTCCCAACGATTTGACCATTGGTGGAACGCCTTACCACGACGGTCTCCTTTGGAAATTCGAACCGGGTATTTTCCGTTATGCCTTCATGGTCAGTTCCCTGAATGCCTGGCTGTTCAATGATATAATTGACCCGACAACAGGATGCCCTCCCGAAGGTTCCGAGGCCGCCGAACAGAAATGTCCTGAAAAAAATAAGCAGGCTAGCAATCAGCGCGATCGCGTTTATGATGAAAATGTAAAGAATCTGGTTTACCACCGCATCGGAATCGAGATGAACCATTTCTGGATTTCCATCATTGAAGAAAGTATGGTGGGCGGTAAGGATCTGGAATTCCGTTCCATGAATCCCTTTATGTTCCTGCACAATAACTTTGCTGGTGGATACACCAAGGCTGTGACTACGGCAGAAATTGGATTTAAGCCGATTTCTGGCGCTCGTTTTTATGGTCAGCTGAACATGGAAGACATCAATAGTCCCGTTGGAGAAGATAGTGATAAGGGGACAAACCGCAGTATGTTAAGCTACCTGGTTGGATACTCTCAGGAAATTCCCACACAGCGCTACGGTGATTTCCTTTTCCGCTTCGATGTTGTCCGCACAGACCCTCTTCATAACAACGGCCGTCTCCCGCTTCTTGAATATTCTAGCCGTCGCCTTTATCGTAGTAACTACCGTGACCAGGATGATCCGGATTTTGCAGATATGTTCTTTGTGGATTATCCCATCGGTTACCGTCGCGGTTCTGACGCCTTGGATCTTTGGCTGGACCTGTCCTGGAAATATGGACGTCATACAGTAAAGGCGACCCTTGCCTGGTTGCAGCAGGGCGATAACGAATTGTACACCGACTATGACGAAGCGATTCATGATGAGTATGCTCCTTCTAATCGGGTAGAAACCCAGTATGTTGTGGATGCACTTTATTCCATGCAGTACAATAGCTGGTTTGGCATTTACCTGGGTGGTGGTTTCCGCATTTACGAAAATCTGGCCCACGAAGTTGGAAACGATGGTGCCGACGGTTGGGTCCGTGCCGGAGTGAAGTTCATCTTCAACCCCGTGGACTACAGATTCTAATTATGAATTATGAAGTATGAATTATGAGAATAAGTAAGGCGGCGAAGCCGCGATTTTAGCTCTCGTACTTAATAATTCGTAATTCGTACTTGGCCCATCCATCATTATTATCTATCTTTATAGGGCCTTTAACAGGAGTAAGTTATGTCTGAAATCGGTACCCCGCTAAGCTCTAGTGCAACTAAGGTTCTCTTCTGCGGTGCAGGAGAACTGGGTAAGGAAGTTATCATCGAAATGATGCGTCTCGGCGTCGAAGTGGTTGCCGTAGACCGTTATGCCAACGCCCCGGGCATGCAGGTGGCTCACCGTTCCCATGTGATCAACATGCTGGACGGTGCCGAACTCCGCCGCGTTATCGAGCTGGAAAAGCCCGACTACATCGTGCCGGAAGTGGAAGCTATTGCTACCGATACTCTGGTCCAGATGGAATCCGAAGGCTATACCGTGATTCCTACCGCCAAGGCTACCAAGCTGACCATGAACCGCGAAGGCATCCGTCGCCTTGCTGCCGAAGAACTTGGTATCAAGACTAGCCCCTACAAGTTTGCAGACAACTTCGAAGACTTCAAGGCAGCCGTCAAGGAAATCGGTATTCCTTGCGTCATCAAGCCCGTGATGAGCTCCTCCGGCCATGGCCAGAGCGTCATCAAGACTGAAGCCGATATCGAAAACTCCTGGAACATTTCCCAGAACGAAGGCCGCACCGGTAAGGCTAGCCGCGTGATCATCGAAGGCTTCGTTCCCTTTGACTACGAAATTACTTTGCTCACCGTCCGTCACGTTGCAGGTACTGCATTCCTGGAACCCATCGGACATCATCAGGTGGGTGGCGACTATCAGGAATCCTGGCAGCCCCAGCCCATGAAGCCTGAACTTCTGGAACAGGCCAAGGTTATCGCCAAGAAGGTGACCGATGCTCTGGGTGGCCGCGGTATCTTCGGCGTTGAACTGTTCGTCTGCAAGGACGAAGTGCTATTCAGCGAAGTGAGCCCCAGACCTCATGACACCGGCATGGTGACCTTGATTTCCCAGGACCTTTCTGAATTTGCTCTCCACGCCCGCGCTATTCTCGGTCTGCCCATTCCCAACATTGCTTTCCACGGCCCCAGTGCAAGTAAGGCAATCGTTTGCGATGGCAACTCCACCCAGGTGAAGTTCAGCGGCCTTTCCGAAGTCCTTGCTGAACCGGATACCAATATCCGTCTGTTCGGTAAGCCGGAACTGAAGGGCCACCGCCGTATGGGCGTTCTTCTTGCCCGTCGCGAATCTGTGGACGAAGCTCTCAAGACTGTTATGGCCATGAGAGAAAAGGTGAAGGTTTCCCTTTAATAAACGAATTTCGTTTTAACGAAAAAGCACCGCAACTTATTTGCGGTGCTTTTTCTTGTATACGTTAATTTGCTTTTATCGCTTCATGCTGTCGTAGTAAGCTTCCAGCTCTCTGTGGCAGTTGATGAAGTACTTCTTCAGTTGCGGGTCGAAGTGGGTTCCCATAGATTCTACAATCACTTCGTAAGCTTCTGCGTAAGACATCTTTTCCTTGTAGCAGCGCTGGCTGACAAGTGCGTCGTACACGTCTGCAACGGCCATGATGCGTGCTTCCAGGGGGATGTCCTTGCCCTTGAGGCGGTTGGGGTAGCCGGTTCCGTCAAAACGTTCGTGATGGTAATGTGCAACGTTTCTGGCTACGGCCACAAACTGCTCGGACTCAACGCCCTTGAGCAAATTCTCTACGATTGCGGCTCCCTTTTCGGCGTGGGTCTTCATGATTTCGAATTCTTCTTCGGTGAATCGGCCCGGCTTTCTCAGGATGGCGTCGTCCACGGCGATTTTACCAAGGTCATGCATCGGGGCGGCCTTTATCAAAGCGCTAAAGAAGTTGTTCATGGGTCTGTAGGTGTCGTCCTTACGCATTTCGTTGACGATAATCTTTACCGCTTCGCTGGTTCGCTTGATGTGGCCGCCAGTGTTATTGTCACGGCTTTCTACCATGTTGGCCATGCCCAGGATCATCTGTTCCTGAATAGCCTGGATCTGGCTGTCTCTGTTCTGGACATCGGTAACGAGGTTGTTGTTGTAGTTGTCCAACAATTTGATGTAACGCTGGATCTTGGTGTCGTCTTCGATGCGGAACATATAACCGCAAATCTTGTTTCCGTGCATCAGGTTTTTCAAGGTGCTCTTGTAATGCATCTTGCCGTATTGGAAACTAGAGGTGTAAGAGAAATCGTTGGGGTTGAATTTGCTGATCTGGTCCAGCAGAATTTTTCCCAGTTCATCACTTTCCTGTACTTTAAAGTCTACGCGGAACTGCTTTAATGTGGGGAAGTGGTGCAGGGCGATGTCGTTACAGCCGATGTAGCGCAAATCTTCGGAGAACGAAATGTATGCACTTTCGTTCTGGAATTCCAGCGTGTCAAGAATGGTGCTCTGGATGTCGTATTTACCAATGCGGTGGATCATGAACAATATGGTATACTGGAGCAGCAGGAATACAGCGGGTGTCAACACCATGTCGCAGTTGAGTCCACGCATAACAAAGAAGGAACCGATCATGATGAAGCCTAGTACGGCCAAGGTGAACAGGTTCTTGTAGGAAATGTTTCTCTTTTTGTAGAAGGAAGTGAAGAAAATGACTAGACCCGAAATAAGGTACAGCCCCATCATGATGTTATAGAGGTTGTGTGCCGGACCGTATTCCACTACAAAATCGGTAACGCCGAAATTTTCAACAAGGGTAATGCTCTTGTAAAAAATGTCGCTCTGACCAGTTGTCAGTGCAAGGCAGAGGATGATGGCGCTAATGCTGAACAGCAAAATGTGCAATTTCTTGGAAACCTTGATGTTGCAGAGTGACAGTTCTCCAAGAAAGAATAGCATCGGAACAAAGGTGGCTCCTATGTAGGCAATCTTATTTGCGAGAAGGGCTTCTTGTTCGTTGGTGGAATAAGCCAGGAACAGATGTCCGCCTATCTGTACAGTCATCACATGGAACATGGCTGTGTAATAGGGAATGTTGCGCTTGGAGTTGATTGCCATCAGGATGGCAATGTTCGCAAGTGACAAAATTAACGTGGCGATTAGATAATAATGAACCATAAATCCTCAAAAACACAAATCTTAACGATTTGTTACGTATACCAACAAGATAAATAAAATTTTACGAGTGTCAGCAGACAATCTTGCCTAGGGCGATGATTGCGGCTGTTCTTGCGCGAAGTCTGGTGGGGCCCAGCTTCATTAAGTGGACCTTTCCGTTAGAAAAATCCTTGATGGCCTGGATTTCTGCAGGGGAGAAGCCGCCTTCGGGGCCGACCAGCAGTGTGGTGGGGGAGGCTAGACTTTCGGTGGCGGGAGCGTTTTCGCCGTCCATATCGCACAGGACCAGGTCGCCCGAGTAGCTTTTTAACCAGTCCTTGAATTCGATGGGGCCTTCAATTTTTGTGAGCCATGGCTTCTTGGACTGCTTCAGGCTGACAAGGCTTTTCAGTTCGGCGCGTCGTACAGTCTTTTTCAGGTCAGAGTTCTTTGGCTCCTGGGAGTAGTCTGTCCGCAGAAATACGATGCTGTCAATTTTTGTCTGTGCGGCGTGGAACACCACCTCTTCCAGGGCGTCGTCCTTGAGGCAGGCAATGCCAAGAGAAACCTTGGGACGATTGCTGCTAGCCGTTTCCACTACATCGACGCGGACTTCGCAAGCCTTGGCGTCAGCTTTCGTGATTGTCCCATCGGCGTAATGACCTAGGCCATCGGAAAGTTGCAGCACATCGCCAACGGCGGCACGGCAGACTCGTACTGCGTGGGTGCTTTCGTTTTCGTCAAGAGTGATTGTGCCTTCGGTAATCAGCGGACAGTAAAAACGGCTATCAGGAGTTTTCATGGCCATAAAGTAGCAATTATCTTTGCCCATTGTTCCTTGAGCATTGCTCATTTTCTAATTTGTGGAGTATGACTCGTAAGCCGGTTAAAGCTGTTGTATTTGATTTGGATGGTACGCTGTACCTGAGCGGCCGCCCCTATCCCAAGGCTGTCAAGACGGTGAACAATGTGGCAAAGCATGTTCCCGTATATTACCTGAGTAATAACACCAGCAAGTCTCCGGTGTTTTATGAGAACCGTTTAAAAGTGATGGGCTTGCCCCTTCGCGATGACGCCATTATTTCTGCATTGACTCTTTCCCTCAAGGCCATTCACGAAGAAGGCGTCAAGAACGTTTTCTTCTTCGCGAACCCCGAAGTTACCGAATGGTTTGCGGCTCAGGACCCGACTTTAAATCTTCGCCCCAGCGTGGCTGATACGGAACTGGTTCTGATTGCCTACCACAATTCCTTCGACTATAGGGAACTTTGTGAACTTTCTTTCCGCGTCCAGCGCAAGATACCCTTCTGGGTGACCCACACGGATTTTGTGTGTCCCGACGCTAATGGCCCCGTTCCAGATATCGGCAGCTTCATGGCTCTCCTTAAGACCGCCTACGGTGTGGAGCCGGAGCGCAGTTTCGGTAAGCCCAATCCGGCCATGCTGTCTGAACTTCTGAAGGTTTATGCCCCCGAAGAAATTCTTTTTGTGGGCGACCGTCTCTACACAGACTTTGAATTGGCAAAGCGTAGCGGTTGCCGTTTTGTTCTGCCGCTCTGTGGAGAAACAAAACTCGCCGACCTGGAAAAACTGGATGTAAAGCCCGAAGTGGTTGTGGACATGGTCAGCGATATTGACTTTGACGCATTTTTCGAGGGTCGTCTTTAATGCGAAGAATTCTGTTGGCCCTTTTGTTGGCGATTCCTGCTTTTGCCGCCAAACTGACGGTTGCCGTGTCTCTGCAGCCTTACTCCAGCGTGGTTCATGAGATTGGTGGCGACCAGGTGAATGTGGTGACTATGGTTCCCGCAGGTGCAGATCCGCATACCTTTGAACCCAAGCCTGCGGCTCTCAAGGACTTCGCCAAGGCCACGGTCTATTTCAGCGACGGTTCCGGTATGGATGCCGCCTGGCTGCCCCGCTTCAAGGGTGTCAATAAAAACGTAAATGTCGTTTCCCTTTCCAAGGGAATCGCCTGGATGGAAGAGGATGAACATCACCATCACGAAGGTACTGAAGACCATCACGACGAACATCATGATGACGGCGGGGAAGAACTGGATCCTCATCTGTGGACATCTCCTGTCCAGATGATGCAAATCGCAGAAAACCTCTGCGAGTCGCTAATGAATCTGGACGCTTCCAATAAGGACCTTTACCGCAAGCGTACAAACGATTTGGTCGCCCGCCTGAAAACGTTAGACCAGGAACTTCGCCAATCCATTAACGGACTCCCTGCCGATGGTCGAACCTTTATCGTGTTCCATCCGGCTTATGGTTACTTCGCCCGTGATTACGGCATGAAACAGCTTACTGTAGAGGTGAACGGCAAGGAACCGAAACCCAGGGATCTGGCAAACCTTGTTAAGACCGGCAAACAAAACAACGTCCACATCGTATTTGTCCAGCCCCAGTTCAGTAAGCGGGCCGCAACGACTATTGCCAAGGAACTGGATGCTACCATTCTGGAAACAGACCCTCTTGCCTTTGACTACGAAAAGAACATCAGGGCCCTGCTGAATGCTATCCGTGAAAAGTCCGCAAAATAACTCTCCCAGGGAATTCCATGAACGCCATTGAAATCAAGAATCTTTCTTTCGCTTACGGCAAGACTCCGGTTCTCACAGATGTGAACCTGGAAATCGAGGAAAATGATTTCGTTGCCATTATTGGTCCTAACGGGGGCGGAAAGTCCACCTTGATGAAGTTGATTGTGGGTCTTTTAAAACCGTCAAAAGGTGAAGTCAAACTTTTTGGCGAGAAGGTCCCGACGAAAAAGCTATCTGTGGGCTATGTCCCGCAGAACACCAACCGCAACGTAGAATTCCCCATTACCGTGGGGGAGTGTGTCGCCCTTGGAAAAATCGGACTGAAGACGAATTCAGAAGAAGTCGTGGCCGCCCTGTCCAAGGTTCATCTGGATGGATTCCTCGATCGACGTCTTGGAGAGCTGAGTGGCGGTGAACGCCAGCGTGTGCTGATTGCCCGTTCCCTGGTTTGCAATCCCCGCATTCTCTTTCTTGACGAACCCAGCAATAACATCGATGCCGCAGGCCAGGAAAACCTTTACAACATGCTGGCCGAATTCAGCCAGAAGATGACCATCGTTGTGGTGACCCACGATTTGATGGCCCTGTCTCACAAGGTGAAGAGCATTGTCTGCGTCAACCGAAACGTCCATTATCACGAAGGTTCCGGCCTGACTCAGCAGATGATTTCCGATACCTACGGATGCGAAGTAGACTTGATTGCTCACGGAATTCCTCACCGTGTGCTGGGTTCCCACGACCACGCTCATGGTGGCTGCTGTACCCATACCCATTTCCAGTTGCAGGACCCGTCGCAAAAGACGAATGTCCCGTTTATCCGATAAGTTTCAAGTATTGAATATAAATTAAGAAGGGTTTATATGAAGAATTTCAAAAAGTTTAATTTAGTCCCGATGATTGGGACCCTGGGCCTCGCCGGTCTATTTCTGGTTGCCTGTGGCGACGATAGCAGCAGCACAGGATCTTTTTCCATGGACGAATCTTTCGAAGTGATCCTTTCGAAAGTCAACTATGATTATAAATCCAAGGATTCCCTGTTTATCCTGAAAAAGCCGGAATGTAAGGAAAGCTCCCTGGGCTATCTGGTCTGGAATCAAGAAGCCGATAAGAGGGATACCCTTGAAGCTAGCCTGAAAAATACAACGCTCCGCCTTCGTGATTATGGGGATAAAGGCTGGTACGAGTATAAGTTTGAAGGGAAGGATTTCCCCAAGGGCCTGTTTTATGAAGGTAGCCTTGCCAACGAAAAATTCCGTTATGCCACCCGTATCGATGGCAAGCAGTTCAAGGAAGTCTACCAGTTTAATGGCAGTTGCTTCATGAAGAACTATTACAAGGTCCTGTTTGAAAATAACGAAGCCATGGCCGAAGCTGATAACGCCCTGACTAAATTCTACCAGAAATTCACTAAGGATGGCAACGCGAAGGAACGTCAGATTAGTGACGATGTAAAGGCTCCGACCTGCAATGAATTGAGTCTGTTTGATGGTGACGTGATTATCAAGGTGGATTATCTGAAGGAATCCTCTGGCCAGATTTCCCTGAAGTACAGCAAGTCTGACGACTGTCCCATTTCCTTTACGATCCGTTATGCCAATAATGAATCGGATTGCTCTGCCGCCTACGACGACTTCTCTAAGGAAAAGTACGAAGACGAAAAGTTTGATTTCTCTAAATATTCCATGTCGGTGGATTACAGCACCTACTGCATCGAAAGACTGGTTCTGGAATTCAAGAAGGAAACGGGAATTCTGACTAAGCAGGCTGCGGATGATGAATCCGTTTCTACCGATGCCATTGCCCGCGCTGCGGTCAACGTGATTTTGGATGGTTTGAAAAAGTAATCAGAACATCTAACCGAAATAAAAAACACCGCCGATTGCTCGACGGTGTTTCTTGGTTTTGATTTGGAAATTGGAAGTTCTTTTGATCGTTTTTGAAGAACGTCGAAAATATTAGCGAAGGTCGGCGACACAGCGGACGTACAAGCCCTTGCTGGCGCTTTCGTCGGTGCGGTTGATGCTGTGTGCTACACTGCGGAATTCCCAGGAACGACCGGTGTTCTTCTGCACAGAGGATTCAGACCAGTAGTGACCGGTGGAGGAACTTTCGCAGTAGCCGTCCCAGTTCTTGCAGCCGCCCTTGCCCAGGTTGTTCCAGTCCAGCTTGGACTGATCCTTCTGGTAATCACGCCATTCGCCGTCGTTGGGCAGGTGCCAGCCGGCGGGGCAAGCCATCTTGGCTTCGGTATGGCTGTAGAAACGGCCGTACTTCTTGCAGTTGGATTCTTCTTCCATGAGGCACTGACGGGGAGTAGAAAGGCTGAAGGCCAGATTGTTCTTCATCCATGCCTTGTCGCCACGGATTTCGACACTATACTTTTTTCCGTCACGCTTGTCGGTAAGAGTCTTGCCGTCTGCGGAAATATTCTTGCTTTGGAGAGCTGCCTGGAAGATTTCTTCTTCAGACATGGTAGCTTGAGGGGCTTCCATCTTCTTGGCCTTCTTGACCATGCCGACCTTGGCGGGTTTTGCAATCTTGCTCTTGACGGAGCCTGCGCCCATGGGGGCTGCAAATGCTGCGGTCGCGAACATTGCGGTGATAGCCAAAGTCGTGACAACACGACCAGTGAATTTGAAGAAAGAACCCTGCATAACAGCCTACCTTACAATCTTAAGAACGCACATTCGTGGGTGGACATTTGCCGCCCTGCGTCTACGGGATTGAAATATATACCAAGATGGACTAAACAGGTTGTTATAAAAAGTTTTCAAATTCTATAAGAGATGCCTACTGCTCCGGGAGCGACCCATAAGGAATAGGAATTGCAGCCCTTTTTATGCATCTCGAGAATGCCGTAACTGACGCCTGTGCCGATCAGCGCACCGACTAGAATGTCGGTAGGGTAATGCTTGCCTGCTGCTACCCGAAGTACGCTTTCGAATGCGGCCGCCGAAAAAGCCAATGCCCGAACAACCCTTGTGGCGCCTGGGTTCCCGTAGGTTTGGTCAAACCATTCCGTGGTAAAGACGGCAACCGTAAAGGCGGCTGAAGCGTGCCCCGAAAAGAAGGATCCGTAGGCTTCGGCCTTGGCGGTTTTTGCCTTTACAGCCCCTTCACCTTCGGTAGCGAAAGTGTATGGCCGCGGCCACAGTTCCAGGGATCTGAAAGCCAGGTTTATTCCATGTTGGAATAATACGGATTGGATGAACATAACTGAAAAAGTGAGGAATTCCTCTCTGCTGGAATGGCCTGAATACCAGGCGGAACCCCCTATGGCGAATGGCGCAACGGCTAGCAGACTTCCAACGTCACTTATAAGGTCTGCGGTACTGCTGTACCTGCCGGCGAATTTGCGATCCCAGGGTAAAAGATTTTCCCTATTGACCTTGTCTTGCTCGTTGGGAATTTCCATCTGGTTATATAGATAGGTTCCCCCGCCTGTGACCAGGAGTGCCGTTACAGATAGTGAAATGTCGATGGAGGGGGATAGAGTGTATTCTGTCTTGGCTGCGGAATGGCCGAAAAAAATCAGGAGCAGGCTCAGGATCAGTCGGTTTAGCCTTTTTCTGGGGTGATTTTTTACGGGGGACGGAATCATACGGGCCTAAGCTAAAAAAATATAGGATGCCATAATGGTGTAATGGGACTTTTTAGGGGTTGTTTTTGACAATGCCACTTGATTTTCTCAAAAAAACAAGTATCTTATACACGTTAATGGATTGAACGTCCGATCGTCAAAACTTTTCTCGAAGGAGTTACTATGGCAAAGCTCATTAAGTTGGCTGCAATCGCCGCTGCTTGCATCATTTCCGCATTTGGTGTTTACTGTCTGATCAAGAATACTGCGACCGACGAAAACACTGTCGACTAATTTTTTTTGGCTCTTCATCAACATGTGTGGGTGGCTTCGCCACCCTTTTTTGTTGACATTCGCCTAAATTAAACAAAAAATGGGCTATTTTCTAAAATTTAATCGCCAAAAAAAACAGAAGAAAAAAGCCCATGTCAAAATTATACAAATCCAT
>NZ_FQWP01000008.1:0-132051 GCF_900129715.1 Fibrobacter sp. UWH9
TGCATTTTCCCGCATACCTCCTGGCTCCTGAATTTGGATATTTCCGCACAGGAAAATCGCATGTTCAAATTCGACACCATGCACTGGTGCATTATTCAGCTGAATTACTTGGAGCAGGCAATCCGCGAGGATGCGGGACACGGTAACAAGTACTTGCAAAACCTTCTGGATTTGTGTAAATTTATCGCGGAACCCACCCGGGTTGAACCTTTTGAAGACGTGTACGAGGATCTTATGGCATTCAGTGCAGAGCAAATCGAAGCCTACCGCCAGGAAATGGAAGAACGCCGTAGGCTGGATGCGATTTCTACCCGCAAGTACACCGAAGAGCTGATCAAACAGCAGGAAGAGGAAATCGCAGAGCAAAAGCAGGCCATCGAAGCCAACAGGCAAGAACTTGCTGCGAACAAACAGGAGCTTGCCGCGAATAAACAGGAACTTGCTGCGAACAAACAGGAGCTTGCAGCGAATAAGCAAGAGCTAGAAGCAGTGAAAGCCCAAGCCGACAAAAACGCCAAGGAACGAGACGCATACGCCGAGATTCTCAGGCAGCACGGCTTGCTATAATTTCAAATAAAAAAAGGCTGCGCTAAATTTCAGATTTAGCTTTACTTCAGCAGAATCTTCAGGAGAGATTCTGCCGTTTCATTTTCAACGAAACGGACGCCTGTCACGGGCCTATATTTAAAGGCCATGTACTTTGCAAGTTGCAGGGCAGCGAACTTGCGGTCCCGAGAATAGCAGACGGAAAGTTCATACGTTCCATCTTCTGCAGATGACAGGCAATCCATCTTTGAAGCCATTTCACAGATGGTCTCGTCAGGCAGTTCCAGCAGTTCCTTGATCTTATCGCCATCTTCGGAATTCAATTTCAGCTCGACGCCATCAACATCTGATTTCGTCGTATTGGAGAAAATCGATTCCTTAAGGCCTAGTAAGGTTTTGTTGTTTGAAATTTGCATTAGCGAGACTTCTTGATTCTATAAAGTTTTTTGTCGGCACGATCAAATAGATCGGGAATGGTCTCGCCAGATTCCTTGACCGCATCATAGCCGATGCTTACGGACAGGGGACAAACAAAGTTAGCGGACTCCGCCGTCAGCGCATCCTTGATTTCCTGCACAAGGCCATCGCACTCCTGCTCGCCATTGTACTTGGCCACCACCACAAACTCGTCGCCGCCAAAACGGGAAATAAAATGCCCCTTCGGACCACAGACTTTCTTGAGGACATTGGAAACAATGAGCAAGGCCTCGTCACCCTTCATGTGGCCAAAGTCATCGTTGATATGCTTGAACTTGTCCATGTCCAGCACGAACAAGTAAGCCTTGCCTTCGACAGGCGGATTCTGGATAAGACGATCCAGATAAATGTTAAACTGGTTCCTGTTATTCAGCTTGGTCAAGGGATCCGCAGAAACCTGCCCACGCTGATCCGACAGATGGTTGGTCAACAAGGTCAGCGCCATGCCCATGGCAGAACTGGGAAGATCCGGAAAGAACACTTCCAACGTCATGCCCACAATGGTAAAAAAGCCGAAGGACGACAGGGAAAGATACATGGAGCGGTCTACATAGAAGCGCTTATTGAATGCCCTGCTCAAGCAGCCAAACATGGGAACAAGCAGGTAAACGCCAAGAATAGCCACGTAAGGCAAGTACAAGGGACCGCGCATATAGCCATCGGCCGCATCCACATAAAAGACCCAGCCATTCCAAATAGAGAGAACGCTAGCCACCGCGAAGAACGCCACCGGCAAGGAAATCAAAATACGAATCCAGGTGCTAAGACTTGGCTTAATGAACACGCGTCTCACCATGTAGACAAGCCACATCCAGGGCAGCAAGGCCGTCACCGCAAAATAAAGTCCATTGAAAGCCCGGGTCAGAAAAATTCCATCAGCACCAAAGAAGCCTGGATAGGTTCCGATATAGAGAAGGCAGGAAGTGATGGCCACCAGCACGCTACGTACAAACAGAGCCCGGACGCCGCTATGGCGGATAGGCACATAGGCACTTTGCAGCACCAGCAGCAAAATGAAAATACAGAAAAATAAGACTCTTACAGATTGAGGGGTCATTGACATTAATATAAATACAAACCGAAAGGGGCGGCCAATCTTTTTCAGCCGCCCCACACTCTAGGCCGCTTTAAACCGCAGCGATCTACTTTACAAAGGGCCGCAGGAGGATTTCAGCCTCGTCGCCTTCCGCAAAACGGATGTCGCATGTGGGAACGTAATCGAAACTCACATACCGGCAAAGTTGCATGGCGGCAAACTTGCGATCCTGGGAGTAGCACATCGAAAGACAGAACATCCCGTTGTCGGCGGGAACGGGCCGCCCCACCTTGCCAAGGACTGCCTCCAGGGACTCCCAAGGCGTTTCCAGGAGCATGGCCACCTTCTTGCCGTTGGTAAAATCGTATTCCATATACGAGCCCCTCACGATGGAGTTGGTCAGGGTGTAAATGACGTTTTTCTTTAGGCCGAAGAAAGCCTTCTTGACCTGGATATGAGAATTCTTGAACAGGCCACAAGCCAGTTCCATGTTGTTTATAAATTCCATTTTCTTTCTCTTTTTTGAGTGGATAAAAGGGGGTTCGCTCGCTCGGGAAGGCAAGCGCGAAAACCGCGGTTAGTGACCGCGATGAACGTCTAATTTTTTTTGAGAAAGAAAGATTAACAGAGCATACGTTCTAAGGTGTACACAAAGTAATCCTTAGAAACGTTAGAGGTTCGGGTAGGAGGAATCCCCTGCTGCAAATGGATTGCATCCGACGTAACTGCACCATGCAGCAAATCGCTCCAGGGGCCTGCAATCTTGAGCAGGGCTCGTCTGCCAAGGCCACCCTGAAGTTTGCGGGAGCTTAGCCTCTTGAGAAGTTCGCCCCTGATCGAAGTGCGGGGAAGCAATCCTCGAGTGTCATCCTGTGCGTCAAGGATTGCAGCGGCTCCGTCTTGATGGACCATACCGGTTTGCAGTACTTCCTGAGACGTCCCCACATCTTTATCTGAAACATAGGCACCGACATTAACGCTCAGGAACAACGCAAAAATCGCGTTTACCAAAAGCATCAAGATATTTTGCCTAAGCCAGTTCATAACGAATAAACTACAAAAAAATCGGGCCGGTCAGTTGTAATTTTTTAGAAAAAAGGCGATTTTTTTTGTCTACAGCCCTTTTTACAGAAGTAAACAGTTTTTGCTACCGCCACCCACCCGACCGCCCCCGGGCCGAAGTATATTTCTGTACATGGAAAACATGAAATTTGGGATTCTTGGGTGCGGCTATATCGCCGATTTGATGGCAAAGGCCGTAAAGACTTTAGAAAACAAGGGCATGGGCGTAGAACTTTACGCCGTAGCCGCCAGGGACAAGGAAAAGGCCCAGGCCTTCGCCTCCCAGCACGGAGCCCACAAATTTTATGGAAGCTATCAGGAACTGGTCAATGACAAGGATGTGGATTTGGTCTACATCGCCACGCCCCACTCCCACCATTATGAACAGGCCAAGCTGTGCATCAACGCCGGCAAGAACCTGCTGATAGAAAAGGCATTCTGTGCCAACGCCAAGCAGGCCACCGAAATCATCGCCCTGGCACGCGACAAGGGCGTTTTCCTTTGCGAAGCCATGTGGACCCGATTCCTGCCAGCCGTGCAGACAGTGCGTCAGTGGATTGCCGCAGGACGCATCGGTGAAGTGCAAAGCGTCGAGGCCGATTTCTCGCAGCCCCTGACCCATGTGGAACGCCTGGTGAACCCCGCCCTTGCAGGCGGCGCATTGCTGGACCTGGGTATTTACAGCCTGACCTTCGCCGACCTGTTCCTGGGCGGACCCATCGCTAATCTGGATGCCCGCTGTATCAAGACAGACACCGGTGTGGATGCCACCGACTGGATCAACATTACCTACAGAAGCGGCAAGAAGGCCTACCTGAAAACATCCATTACGGAACCGTGGCATAACGAAGGAACCATCTACGGAACCCAGGGCCGTATCCGCGTGGTGAACCTGAACAACATGGAAGAGTTGCAGGTTTATGACGCCACCGGTGCCTTGGTAGAAAGCGTGAAACCGGAATGCCTCTGCAATTGCTATGAATATGAAGTCCTCGCATGCAGCCAGATCCTTCGACGCGCTTCGCTTGCTCAGGATGACACAAACGCAGGTTTGCTTGTTCAGGACATCGAAGCGGGAGAATGCGCGAAAATGCCCCTGAACAAGACCATGGAAATGATGGAGCTGATGGATTCCCTGCGGGAACGATTCGGTGTCAGCTACCCCTTTGAAATTTCGCCGGGCGACACCTGGAACCGCAATGGCGACAAGTCCATACTGCAGGTATTCGACATTGAAACCAGCCGCATCACCTCGCTGAAAAGATTCGACTTCGTCATCGAGGCCCCCAACTGGAGTGCCGACGGAACTTACCTGACTTACAACAGCAACGGACGAATCTACAAGATGGACTTGATCCGCGATAGCGACGGCAACCTCGCCGCCGGCAAAATCGAAGAAGTTCCCAGCTACTACGTAAACAACTGCAACAACGATCATGTGCTGGATCCCGATGGTAGCGGCCTCTATGTCAGCCACCACACCAAGGAAGACGGACTTTCCCGTATCTACAAGATTTTCTTTGACGGACGTATGCCGCAGTTGGTGACTCCCCTGGCCCCCAGCTACCTCCACGGCATCACCCCCGACGGAAAGCACCTGGCCTACTGTGCCGAACGAAACGGCGAATACGACATTTACACCATTCCTGCCGAAGGCGGAAACGAAACCCAGCTCACAACCGCCCGAGGCCTTAACGACGGTCCCGAATACGATTGCAAGGGCGAATACATCTACTTCAATTCCGTGCGCACTGGCCGCATGCAAGCCTGGCGTATGAAGGTGGATGGCTCGGAACAGGAACAGCTAACTTTCGATGAACATCGGAATACATGGTTCCCCCACATCTCGCCAGATCTGCAGAAGATCGTCATGGTGGCCTACCACGAGACTGATGTTCGCCCCGGCGAACACGTGCCTAACAAGATGGTGGAACTGCGACTGATGAGCGCCAACAAATCCGAGAACGGAACCCTAGACACTCCCAAGACTATCCTGAAACTCTTTGGCGGGCAGGGAACCATCAACGTGAATTCCTGGGCTCCCGACAGCAAGCACTTCGCTTTCGTCGTTTACGAAAAAGGCCGCTAATTTTCTGGCTAGTGGTGACAATTCACCATTCAATTTCAGACTGATGGTTGGCGAAGTTCTGCATTCAGAAACCGCTACGGCAATCAGATAGAGAATGTAAGGGACGCCGTCACGAACATTCCGTTTCCGAAGCGGGCAATGGCTCGGCTGTCATCAGAGATAATGGACGGTCCGCCGGAAGTTCCTCCTGCGGAAGGATCTGAAATTTCTCCGCCTTCTACTGAGTTCATGCCATCTGCGGTCTTCTGCACGTCAATGTAGAGGGGCACAATCTGACGAGCGTGTAGCGAAAGAGCCAGACGCCACCATTTAAGATTCAGGCCCAATCCGACAAAAGTTCCAAAACAGCTGGCCTCGCGACCGAACGCCGTTTCTTTGGAGGCTGTAGCAAAAAGTACCGTCGTCTCTTCAACTTGCTTGCCATCGATAGAACCGTCGGCGTAAAAGAAATCCGCCGAAACGACAGGCTCCAGCGTAAGGCTGCGGGTACCTCCTGCGGAACCGAGCCCGAAAGGTTTGCGGTAAGCGGCACCCACCATGACGGCAGAGATTTCCATGTCAGCGGTTTCTCTGAAATTCTTCTGCAAGAAGCTGAACGAAAGCACCTGCAGTACGGAATTGGGCAGGGCGCGGTTAGGGGCCAGAGATTCGTAGAAGCGGCTGCCCGAGTTGGTCAGATGTAATTCCATGCGGGCGGCAGCGGCGGAAACATTTACGGGGCCTATGTCAATCCCGAAATCAATCAGATGGAATGAACCCGAGAATGGCAAATAAAGGAACCTTTTGCGATTACCGTCCTGGGAGCGAATTCCCTGCATGAACAAATCTGCGGTGACGTAAGTGTAGTTCAACTCCGCACCGAGCCGATCGAGGCCGAACCCAGCGCCCAGAATCCAGACGCCAAGGGAATCCCTGATGTAGTATTCTTCGTCGCGGTTCACCGGACTGCTGCTGACGTTCCCCAGGGAACCTCTCAGACGATATCCGCCGAATTCGACTTCGGCCCATGCGTCCTTCTGCAACAGGGACGATTCCCAGCCCGCATCAATTACAGGCAGTCCCGTCCCCTCTTCCGGGGTCCAGACCATACGGCCCACCCCAAGGGAAATCCCCTTGAAACTGGCACCCAGCAGCACATGGTCGAACTCGCTCTGGAACCCGGCCATAAAGTTTGCGGTATTCCACCCGACATCCAAATCCCAACCTTCTATCCACTGAAATTCCAGCTGAAGATAGTCAATGCCGCCAAAAAAGGTATGGGATCCAACATGTACCGAATCCCGGTTAGACAAAAAAAGCCCGCTGCAGGCAATTTCTGCACTGCAGGCGAGGCTTACGGCCATTAGGCAAATGGCGAGAATCTTACTCACGATTAATAGTCGTAATCGTAGTCGTAACCGTAGGATTCATCATAGCCGCTCTGATAATAGTCATAGTAGTAATCATCATCGTCGTAATCATCGTCTTCCATGAATGCTCCGACCCAGTCCCACAATTCATCCGTGGTCATCTTGGGGAACACACCGCCAAAAGTTACATCGGGGAAGATGATTACCTGTTTCAGTTCTTCTACGGAGTCGAAATTGTCCAGTTCAATCACAGAAGCAGTCTTGTTTCCCTTGGCATCGGTAAAGTAGAACATATTGGGCCGCGTACTTCCACGAGTCTTCAAGAACTTGACCACGCCGTCTTCCACCTTGCAGAATTCCGGACTGATGGTATATGCGTACTTTTTCAGGATCAGGCTGTCCTTCATCTCGTAGTAAGAGGGCACGTAGTAATCCATCAGGCTGAGGGTTACGTCGCAGCCGTTTGCCACCACATCATAGGCGGCATCAGCATAGGTGTAAGACCCTAAATAGCCATAGACCATAACCATAAGGCCATCGGCAGCTTCATCGTCAAAGTAATATTTCTTGTCCACAATATAAGCGGAACGACTATCGATCGGGCCAGAAGTAGAGGCAACATTGTTTTCAGCCATAAATTCCAATTCAGAGGCACCAAAGGAATTTCCATCCAAGCCTTCTTCCCAGAAGCTGCCAGGAAGATCCTTATACCAGTCAGCCGGATCCACAATCTTGTAGTAAGGCAGATACTTCTTGAAGTTGGTAATCTTGAAGAACTTGCCCAGGTTCACGACAATGCTGCGTTCGCCCAGTTTGAATTCCATGTCGCCATGGAGAGCATTCTTGAAGAAGTTCAAGGAATCAATAACCATCTGCAAGTCAGACACGCTGACATCGGCATCTTCGTCATTGCCCACCACATAGACATCATTCATCTGGGTGGCAAGACCGTTGGCGGCTTCGTTAATGCCATACTGCAAGCCAAGCTGCACATAGGTAATGGCGCTATCCAGCATATTGGGGATCGCTCCATAAGCTTCGGCCCAGTTATCCTTGATGGTTCCAAAGCTGTTGTCTGCATCCATAAGGCTCAGCAACTTCTTGACACCGGGATTGGTCTTGTAGTTGGAGATGTCCATGGAATCCAGGGTCTCAATCCAACGGAAGGATCCGTTTTCGGTAATGTCCACATTGACACTGGCCACGCCAACCAACAAGGCTCGCATCAAGTAGAGGGCGCCGAGGGCCGGGGCGAATTCACCATTGTCAAGTTCCACGGGGCGGCTGCCACCGTTATACTGAATCGTCACGTTACCATTGCGAACCACGTTGGTCAGGTAGGTAATGGCGGTATCCGTTACAGGCAGCAGGTTTTCGCCGATGGCATCCTGCACGCGCACGATTACGGACTTGCCAGAGGCTTCCTTAGCCAGGGCGCGGGAACCCACCACCACCTGAGCAGTCTGTTCACTAGAAATCTTGTAGAGGCTATAATTGTCGCCAGTCTCGATGGTACCATTGCCCCTCAAGGTATCGATCAAGGCCTTCAAGCCATCGTTATTGACAATGTTGGCGATAGAGGCAAGGGCGTAACCCACCTGGGCTTCACAGTTTGCAGGATTGCCTGCAAGAATGTTGCCGTAGGAACTCTTGACAGAGGCACCCTTCTGCTGGGCCCCCTGCAAATCACCATCGCTCAGAGCCTTGAAATATTCAACCAGGCCTTCCTTGTTTTGTTCCAGTGCATAGACCGAACCCGCATCAATGTCAGAGTTACAGCTAGCAACATCAAAGCTCTGCACGTCGCTAGAGCCAGCGGCAACTGCGTCGGAACTGGAATCGGAATCAGAGCATCCTGTAAAAACACCAGCCAAACCAAACATGGCAAGGCCGCATGCAGCAATCGCTGCAGACTTCACAAACTTCATGGGAAATCCTCCTATTTAACGACTACCCAAAAGATATCGAACAGGAATATAGCACATTTGTAAGCAAAAAAAATCGTTCAACCCGAAAGTCGAACGATTTTTCTTTTTTAGCTAAGGAGTAAAGCCAAATTACCAGGATTCATGGAGGTTATAACCGAGAAGCACGCGGCCACCGTCGTTGCGGTAACGCTTAATGACGATCTGGATGTCATCGGAAGACTTAGCCTCGAAGTCAACCATTTCATAGCCATTCATGCTAGATTCGCTTTTATATTCCACACGATTACCCATTTCATCCTTGGTAATGACCTTGAGGTCAATATCCTGATGAACAGTGTTCCTGCTGATCATGTTATCACCGCGCATGAGCCAGGCGATAGCAATACGATAACGTCTGCCCTTAGTGATACCAGATTCGGTAAATTCGATAGTGTTGGAGTTGCTGAAGTGGCTGGAGTTCTTACCCATCCAGTAACGGGAACGGTTGTTGGTAATCATTTCATCGAACTGGGGGAGACCCATGCCAATGTCACCGGCATCGTTGGAAACACGACAATCCTTTTCGTAGGCATACTTAATTATATTAGCGTCGGAAGCGTCAGTGGCAGTAGTCAGCAACAGAGCCTTAACCACTTCCGGATGCCACCTATAGAAGGAATTCAAGGAAATCAAGTCAGAAACCAGGCCTGCGGTATAAGCAGCAGCAACTTCAGATCCATAAGCAGTCGGAACATACGGATCACCAACGCTAAGATTAGTATTGCCCGAATAAATATCATAGGTCTTGTCTTGATCTATGTACAAATATCCGTAACCAGAAATTTCAGGCTTGATAAAATTGGTACCCGAAGCAGAGAACGTCGGATTGGAAATCGATGGGTAAAACACCTTTTTTTGCATAGGTTTGATTGCACCAACCGTAATCGCATTCAAGGCGGCAGCATTATTATTTGCCATTTCCATCGGAGCAACGCCTACCACACGGTTGTAGTAGATGTAGTCATCCAGAATAGCGGACTCTTCACCATAGATATTAAGATTTCCAGTGTTATTCTTATAAGCAGATGCATTCATAAGACCAACAGCAAGATTCTTGTTTTCTGGATTTTCGGGAAGAACTGCAAATCTCTTCTGATCTTCGTAGCAACCTTCATCATAAACGTAGACAAGTGCTTCGGGAGCGACATGAGAAACCGTTCCGGCACGACGAGTGGTCCTAATCCTAGTTTCAGCATCGTGAGAAGAGGATTTAGAGCAAGTATAACCATTCATCTTATTCTGAAGACCGCTATAAGTATTGCCCTTGTCAAAAGCAAAAACATTTGCATTATAACCATAGGCGGCATTATTGTGAGCGTATAGTCCGACACCGGTATTTGCGTGAGCATGTTCAATATTAAGGTAATAACCATAATGGTAACCATAATACTCGCTGCCGTACGGAGCAGTATTAGAGGCACGAACACTATAGGTCGGAGCAGGAGGATACAGGGTAAAGGAGCTAGGAATAGCAACCTTGGGAGCCACGTAATTACGATAGTAAGAACGGTAACGCTGTTCGATGGAATTTACGTCAGATTCGTAAGACTTCTTGCTCACGGCATTACCCTTATCGTACAGGTAATACTGTTCGCTATAACCCGGACGAGCAAGCATACCCTTAGAAACAAATGCGCCATAGACGGTTTCGATATTGTCGCTACCATCGTTGAACGGATTGTCCTTGTACACATCCTTCATGGAAGAGTATACTTTGCTTGTAGAAGTTGCTGCCAGGGGTTCGGCAGTCTTCTGAACGGTAGCGTTCTTGAGAAGGACGGGCTGCTTCTGATCTGCGCCAATGGCACGACCGAGAACATCTCGCTTAAGGGTGACTGTATTTTCTGCAGAAGCGTAGGCACTAGCGGCAACTACACCTACAGCCAGAACGGCAGTAAGTTTTTTCATCGTTTTCCTCTTTGTAACCCTACGCATTGTGAAAATGCGAACAAAATTTAGATAGAGATTCTTTTATTCAAAGGCCTACAAGAATAAAATATTGTCTCAGGAAAAATCGCATGATAAAAATCACGTAAAAACGCACATCACTCACGTTTTTTCAATTTTCGAACAAAAAAAATAAAATGCAAGACCAAGAAACTCAAGGACGTAATAAGCAACACTGAATAGTCACTAGTCAAGTTCAGACGAAAAGGAAGAATTCCAAAGAAAAACAACTTATAACGCAACAGAACCAAAACACCTTCGTACCCAAAACAGGCCATACCAAAATAGTAGATGAACAGCACAGGCATTTTAAAGTTAAACAGCACCTCGGCTCCTTTTCTCTGTTACATCTTCATAACAGTTATCGGATCTTGATGCTGACTTGTCAAATACTTTTATGCAAAAGTTCTATTCAGGTAACGAACGACAGACTTTAGAAGTCTCAATTACACGTCAAATACAGCAGCGGTCTCTGCCGCCTCGTTTTCGGCGCAGGCGAGCCAATAATCGAACTGTCCATCCACAAATTTCTGTAGAGGTTCTTCAGCAGATCTGGCAGCGTGTTCATATAACTTGTGGAACGTAAAATCCTGCTTTTTCGGAGTCTTGGACTTCAATTCCACACCCTTGGTAAAACTGAGCAACTTCTTGGTAGAAAGTTTGACCTGCACATAGGCATGCAATTTTTGAGAAAGCAAATTGCAGGTCCTGTACAAATCATCATCGGTATATTTTTCATCTCTGGGGAAGAACTTTACAGAAAATGCAGTAAGCAGGTGACTATAGTCCCTCTTTTCTAAAACAAGTCTGCCGCTCACATTTCCGCAGTCAAACAAAAAAGAAACGTACCTGTCAAAGCGTTCTTTTTTTACAAAAGGTTTGAGGAACGGAGCATCATCTTCAGTCAATGGCAGCGGGCGCAAAATGCCCCTGTCGTTCATAGGAACAATATTCTTCTCAATGTAATAAGGGTCCTCAACAGCCAGGATCCCGGTCTTTACCATATCACTCATAAGACACAAACCAGATGATCCAAATATAGAATGAAAAAAGCCTCCCCGTAAAAGGGAGGCCATGCAAATGTCGTACCGATGCGCGGGCGTCGGCGGATCTACACTTACTTGATTACCTTGAAGGTCTTGTTACCGACCATCACCAGGAAAGCACCCTTGTTGCTCATGGGGATTTCATGGGAAGCGGAGCTGACCTTGGACTTCATCATGACTCGGCCGTTCATGTCGGTCACGGAGAAGTTGGTGCCTGCGGCAACGTTTTCGATAACGATGGCGCTATTGGTAGACCATACGCGGGCGGCGTTCATAGCCTTGACAGAAGTAATCGCAATGGCAGCGTCGACGACAGGAGCGCTCTGCTTGCCGGTAATGGTGACTTCGTAAAGCTTGCAGCCTTCAAATGCGTTGATGGTGGTTTCCTTGTCATAGGTAACGCCATTGTATTCGGTACCTTCAACAGTCTTCTTTTCCACGGTGGGCTTGGGCTTCCAAATCTTGAAAGTGCCAGACAGGTGGAGCATGGAGAGGTAGTGAACCAGACCATCGTAGTAGCGGTACTGACCGGTCATCAAGCTTGCGTTCCAAGCCTTTTCCAGGTTGGTCTTGATAGCCTTTTCGTAAGACGGATTGTTGGCCAATGCCATGGCGGCAACAGCGTTGGCACCGGTTTCGCCCAGGGTGTAGGATTCAGAGGGATTGGAACCATCCCAGTTGAAACGGGCGTGCTGGTAACCGTCCTTTTCGAAGAAGTCGATAATGCGCTTTGCCATTTCTTCTTCGCGCTTTGCGTCGGAACCGAACAGGTAGTAGTCCATACCGAAGTTCATAGCGCAACGCATGGCGTCGTACATATACCTGGTAGCGTCGTTATTGAAGCTAACGGCGTGGGGAGTACCATCGAAGTTATTGTAGTCAGAGAACAAGCCGGAGGAGGTGTTGGAGGACTTGTAAAGGTGATCGCGGGTTGCCTTAGTAGCGGCAGTCCACTTGTCGGTATGAGTCTTGGACCAGCGAGCGAAAAGGTCTACGTAGGCCGGCAGGTCGTAAGACGGGTCGGACCAGGTATTGTTACCGTTAGTGGGCTGGAAGGTAATGATGTAGGAAGAGGTGTTGAACAGCTGATGGTTATAGTTGCTCCACATCTTGTCCAAGATGTACTGGGCGTCGTCCATGTACTGGCTATCGCCCCAGCGGTTTGCAGCGAAGAGCAAGGACATCATGAAGTACATTTCGCCATCGGGTGCGCAGTTGTCGTCGCCGCCCTGGCCGTTGTCGCCACGCTTCCATGCAAAGTAGCCGTCCCAGTCGCCAGACTTGTGCCACATGTGATTCTTGGCCCAGTTCCAGAGCTTGTCGAATTCTTCCTTGTGGTTGGTCTGAACGGCGATCATCATACCGTAGGACATGCCTTCGGAACGGACATCGTTATTGTTGATATCCTTGATGTAGGCTTCGTTGCCGTTATCGTAGTAGACCTTGGAGTTGTTGTCGCCCTTGAAGTAATGGTTCCAAAGCTGATCCATCTTTTCCTGGATTTCAGCATCGGTCTTGCCCAAGAAAGTCTTGAAGGGGCTGGTGTAGTCGCCGGTGTAGTATGCGCCAGAATAGTTGGTCTGGTCGCAGTCGGGACCGAAGTAGCCACCGTTTTCATCGAAGAAAGACGGAGCAGTGTAAATCGTTTCTGCTGCAAAGGCTGCAGAGGCACCCAGCAACAGGCCAAGAGAGAGAGAGGTCAATTTCTTTTTCATGCCCTTAATGATAACCCCAAAAAAAGGACGTGTTTAGGGTTTTAGCGAAAAAAGGATTGTAAAGTTTTACAACACCCCTAGACGAAAATCACCCCTCGAACAGGCGGCAGGCGCGACTCTCATCCGGCTTTTCGAATACAAAGGTTAGATGTACCGACCCGCAACTATTCCCAAAATCCTCAAGGTCGTTCATCCACATGGTCCTATAACCGGGGATCCTGATCTCGACCCAGGTGGAGTTGCACTCTTCTCCCGAGACTTCGGGAATCTTGATGACCTTGCCCCACTTTTTCTTTTCGATGTAATTCACGATGCTGACGTAATCCCTAGAAGATACTGCCGCAGACAGGTAGATTCCGTATACAAGGTGAAAAGTTCCCGACCAGGAGATCCCCCAGGGGACTTCTTCCACCACCTTGTGCAATACCTTGGTCATGGATTTTCCGTCGAAGCGGATGTAAAGCGAGCCTATGCGACCAAGGCCTCCAAGCCCCGAAACGATACTGCTCGAAGGCACCTCGGACACACCGTCGGTTTCCCAGTCCACGAAGGTGCCGGGCTCCGCCAAAAAGCGTTCGTCGTGTACGGTGCAGCGGCAACTTTTAGGGAGGGCGATTTCCTTGAGCAAGTCGGAGAATTCCACCCCGCGTACGGTTTCAGCCCCCTCCGCCCAGACCCATACGGCACAGAGCATCACAACACAGAACAACCTCATAATCACCCCTAAATCAATCCTTCTGCAAACTCATGGTAATCCACCTGATAATCCCCAGAGAAATCTGTATACAGGAAGGGATCGGCGCACACCTTCGTAAAGGCGTAATTCAGCAGTGCATTCTCTAGAAGTGTTGCTTTCGGTACAGAGGGAGCCAGATCCTCTTCAAGAAATTTCAACATCTGGGAAACCCGTTTGCGCAATGTTTCTAGACCTTCGTGCAAGTAATCCCGATCATTTAAATCAGGATTATTTTCTAAGGAAATTTCAACATAGCCATGGGTTGTGGCAAAGCGCATTTCGGATCCATAGCATTCTCCCGAATCAAAAGCTTTCTGGCACTGTGCTAGCGCTCCATCAAGGGACTTGACATACCTGCACATATCGCCCAATGTCTGGTCACTCTTTACCCGCTGTTTTACCTCATAGTAATTTTTGTTCTGTAGCCAACCCACAGTCTGGCGTCTTTTCAGGCCTTCAAAAACACCCCTTTGATCCGTGGTGGATTTGCCGTACTTAAAGTACTGTGCGTAATTGTAGAGTACCTCCATGGAACCAAAACACCTTCTACCATACATCAGAAAGAACTTGCGACGAAGTATCGCTTCATCGGTAGACTTAGTGATGATGTAATAACCGGATTTGGTACAAATACATTCAATCCCATCCGGATTTACAATCACCTCGTACAGCACCCGCGAAGACGATCCCGCCTCGAACAATTCATTGGAACTAATCTTAAGGCCGCGATCCAGTTCATCGGAGTTCAATCTGGAAACAGCCTGATTTAGCGAAACCGAGGAATCAAAAGTCACGGTCACCACGCGGCCGCTAAACACCCACTTTACGCTGGAAGAATCCACTTTCAGCGAAACCTTGATGTTCCCTGCCACAGTCTTGGGAATCGGCAAGGTACAACCCTCGCCAAAAATCGATTGCACCATCTGGGCCACAATTTCTTCGCGAGCCAGCGATTCAGGCAGTTCCACCATGAGTTTGTTGTCCACAACCAGCAAGGATTCCCCTTCTAGAAGACGACGGAAACGGAAGCCCTCAGGCGTCTTGGCCCGATTCATCCAGTAACGCACATTTCGAGTGGGCATGTTGAAACTGATCCGTCTCCTTTTAATTTCCCCCTTAAAGTCAGACGAATTCAACCTGATATAATCATTAATGTGAAAAAGATCCCGCATACACCATTATATCGTGTACACGGGACCATTTTGTCAAATTCAGCCAAGGATGGATTGCGGCCTAAAAGGCCTTTCTACCCACGGTAGGAGCGTAGCGGTAGCCAAAAAATATGCTGTTGTCGGAAGTAAGGTTCTGGGCAGTGTCTTCAAGCATACCTCCACTAACACCCACATAGAATTCATGGTTCCTTGCAAACCTGAAACCCAATTCAAACATGCCCACCGCAGGGACTGTCTCTAGATCCAACATGCCTCCATATTCCATACTTACATTAAAGCTTAAGCCGGCCCTCGCAAAGAATTTAAAACCTGCCCAACCCACGCCCAGCACACAGAAGGCATCAATGTTTATCAGTTGCACATCATCACTATAGCTAACATAGTCGCTATAATAATAGTAGTCGCCATAATAGGAGCTGTTGCTATTGTAGATATCGTATTGAATATTCTGCGTTTCAAAAGACATGCCTAATCCGAGGCCAAAAACAAAGCGGCGGCTGGTGGCCAGGTCATATTCAAAACCTAAGCCAAATTTAAAATCCGTGTCAGAACGCTCCTCTCCGTTGCTTGTATAAAGCAATCCACCAAAAGAAACGTTAAAGAACAACTTGGTTTCACGACCGATTGTATCCTTGGGCATACCCGATCCATCAAAGGTCGAAGCCTTTACCGGTGCGTCCAGGTGAGAAGCCTGGTAGTCTTCTTTTCCGTAAACAGACGAGTATTTTGAGGGTTTGTACACATAGCGGTTCTTCTGGCCCGGTTTAAGGTCAGTAACCATGGTCTCCTTGCGTACGCCCATCTGGATCTTGGCGCAAACGGGAACCTGCCCCGTATAAGGAGTTACACCCACTTGAACCCCATTCACGTACACAGGCTCCGGATCATCCCAATTTCCATTTTCAGCAGACTCGATAGTAATATCAGCCATGGCCACATCTAGAGCCTTGCTAAACTTCAGCTTACTTCCGTTAGACACGTTCACCGTAGATTCACGCGTTTCGTAACAGCGATGAGAAACTGCAATCTTGTAATTGCCGGGAGCCAATCTAAACTTGGAGCCGCTCTGAGTCTTGCCATTTACAGTCACCCGTAAATGGCCTGCAGCCTCGTAATTATCCGTAAACACAGGAGCCACCGTAATCGTGCCGAAGTTAGCCTCCATAGAAGCCCACAATTTCTGATTATCCTGCCTTACATCGACGACCGTATCCAGATCCTTATAATTTTCACTAACAAAAAGGAATCGATGACGTCCGGGAGTCAAATACACGTTACAGGGAGTATTCTTACAGGACCCCTGAGGCTTTCCATCTACACTGAGCAAGGCACCAACCGGATCCGTTTGCACATCCACCACATAGCTACGAAAATCGTCGGCTTTGGAAGCCGGCACACCTGCGGGTCCGCCCTTCACCAGTTCAAAAAGTTCTGGGGCCTTTTCTTCGATATCTTCGATGAGGCCCTCCGCATCGGGCTTACGGGCGGTAAAGCTCCCCACCAGTTTATTGGATGCGGTTTCGTAGAGTTCCACAGTCAAGGTCAACTGCTGACCGAACATTCCGATACGCCCCTGGGCAATAAAGTCAGCGGCAATATTTCGGCCAGTTTCAGCCAGGCACGAACCTTCACATTCCTCAATCGTCTTACCCGGAGGCAGCATGGCGTTGATGTTCTCGCGAGTCATGATGGTGTAATCCATATAGGCAGGCAAGGTACGACTGGCAATTTCGCGGAGCTTATCGGTCAGGTACATTCTTTCGGACAGGCCAAGAGCACCCGAACTAGACATTGTCTCCAGAACAGCCACATAGGTTGCAAAGGAATTTACCACCAGGCAAAGCAAAAAGAGAACAGTAAACTTTATACGAGCACTCATAATAATACGCAATAACGATGATTGCAAAAAAGATAAAAACTTTTTATTCAATCAGACCGTTAGCGTATATTACAACCTCTTCGACGTCGGAATCCGTATACATCAAGGGATCTAGCGATACCACATCTGTGATTTTTTTCGCAAGTTCCTTGCTGGAGCGAACAAGATCCCAATTATCCAAAAGAGATTGCAAAATATGGATCCAGGAATCCACTGTTTCAAAGAACGTCTCATAATCCCCAGGAGAACTCAAAACACCGGGGCTATGCCATCCCCGATAATCAATTTTCAGGTGGCAATTTTTAGGCGCACCGGCCTGCATGATCTTAAGCAAGGGCGAAAGTAGATTCCACTCATTTATTGTCCCAAAATCACAGAAACATCTCAGCATATTTTCAAGACACCATACGTCACCAAAGTACTGCTTGTACTTGAAATCCCTATATTCCTCTAGGGTCGGAACGGTCATCAGGAAACAGTCACTCACACAAAGTTCAAGAGGATGTTCAAACAGATCGCGAAAAAACTGAAAAACATCCGCCTTCGAAAAGTCCATATATACCCCGCCTTTATATCGACTTAAATCATTGGAAAGTTCGGTTCCGCCTACCAGGTAACCACGACTTTCAACAGAGCAGACGAATTCAACAAAGGTAATATTACCGTCGGCATCGTAATCCCACTCAAAATAATTGACAAAGTCACCCCAAAAGTCATTTTCATCTGCAGGATTTCCTTCATATGGATCACAGGAATAGAAACAGACATCAGACACTTGTACCGTATCTAAATCATGTTCAACTTTTATGCGGGAATCTCCAGTATCTGCATAGTAGTGTTCCACAAAATGACGGGCCATTTTTAGCAGGCCCCGCGGAGAGGTGTCGTTACAAGTCGCTACAAACTTGAGTCTAAACCGACTGGTCGACTTGATTTCCTGACCACACAGGAAACTATAGGTCCTAGGGTACAAGATTTTTGCCATAGGGCAATTAGGCAGGTACGCAGCCGTCTCCATCAAGCGATGGAAAATACCATAGGCAGAAAAGGTTTCTGAATCACCCAAAGTATAACCGTCAATTCGCCCCGCCTTATGTTCCGCCCAATAATCAGAAGACTGGATTCCCGGAAATAAAAAGGAATCGTTAAATTCTAGAAACGAGATGCGTTCATATTCCGGAAAATCTCGTACAAACCGCTGACCTCGTTCATGGGGGGCAACGACCTTGAGAAGGTCCCCATAGCTTGCAGTTCGCTTGCGCTTCCACTTTTCCGAAAAGCGATACTCCATAAAGCCATTCCAATCGCCCTTGATTTCTTGTTGAATATTGTACAGGTGCGCCATACCTAGACGAAAATCAACCAGTTGACTTACGAGGCGTTCAATGTTTCGCTTCGTATGATGTCCTACAACCTCGCTGTAGAAACCGACGCTCATTATGTCTTCTCCAGGTAGACAGCCTTGTACGATACCCACGCCCCTCAAAAGTCTCCAGACGCCATAGAGATTCTTTGACCCGAACTTAAACCGGCGAAAGCTTTCAGACATACACGCACCTCAAAAGCATTATCGTTTTGAGTGTGAGCGGTGTCAAGTAAACCTTTCATTTTTTACAGCTACTGTTCCACTTGAGAATAGGGCTTTGGGACTTTTCCATTATAAAGGGCTTTATGTCAGCATATATTACATAGCATACTTTTGACAGGGAGCCTTTCATGATTTTCCCAATTTTAACATCACGAAAAGTGCTGATGGCAGCATTGCCTTCGGCCATGCTCCTTGCAGCCTGTTCTAACGAAGACTTGATCAACGCAGAACAGGCAGTTAACGCCAACGGCGAGATTACGGCAAACGTTACGGCATCGGGCACAGTCTCCGGCTCGACCGCAACCAATGTCCAGAGCGTTCCCACCTGTTCCATGGTTAGTGTGTCTAGCGGCATCCATGTCATTTGCAATGGAACCCTAGTCGGAGTGTTGACTAACAGCCAGGTGAATACGTCTGGAACAAATACCGGCAATCAGGAGTTGGCGGGCTGCGACCTGATGGAGCTCGAGAGCAACCTCGGCTACACAGTGACTTGCGGCAACAAGTCCGGAGTAATCCTGAACGGGAAGGATGGTAAAGATGGGGCGGACGGCAAAGCCGGTAAGGACGGCACCTCCTGCCAGACCACTCCTATTCCCGATGGCTCCGGCATCTACGTCATTTGCGACACCTCCGTGGTGGCGGTCTACAATGGTCGCGACGGCCTTGATGGCGCAAATGGCGTAGATGGTAAGGATGGCGTTGACGGTAAAGACGGTCTGAACGGCCGCGACGGCGTAGATGGCAAGGATGGCGTTGACGGTAAAGACGGCGCCGATGGTAAAGATGGTGTAAATGGGAAGGACGGCACAAACGGTGCCGACGGCAAAGACGGTAAGGATGGCAGGGATGGCCAAGATGGAGTCAACGGAACGGATGGCGTTGGGTGTCGCATCCTGAATTCCTCGGACTCCACCCTTACCGTTGTTTGCGGTACCGATACCAGCATGATCAAAGCCACCATCTATAACAACTACACCAACGGAACCCAGACCAGCATCACCTACGAACCGGTCATCGTATATGTTTCCTCCAGTTCCAAGGCTCCCACCAGTAGCGCTGCCCAAGTGACGGTGAACCCCCAGCCCGCCTACAGCTACAGCGTGGAACCGGGAGTCGTAAGCGGATACTGCGGAGCATACTATCCTGGATGCGTTGGTTGTATGACAACTATATACCATGGAGATTCCGTCAAGTTCCAGTTCGACGCCAACGAAACTTCCTCTATCGTAGACATTCTCAATTCCGTTTACGAATGGAAGTTCCCCGGTGCCACCATGGCCTCTTATGATGCTACCGGCAACGACGGTATTGTAACCGCCAACGTGTTCTACGACACCATCGGAACGTTCTACTCCAAGCTTTCCATCAACGGAAATGGTTACGAAAGATGCGGCGGTTATGTAGAGGTAAAGGCATCCCAGATCAGAAACTGTGCCTGTACCGAAGATACCGAAAACACCACCGATACCCATCGCGCCTGGAAACTGAGCGGTTGCCAGTCCTACGCCCCCATTACCAGCTATACCTGGGATGGTGTGGAATCCACCTCTGCCGACGGCATGAGTGCCCTGGCCCCCTACGAATACGAAGGTCAGACGAGGGTGACCCTGAAGAACTCCGACAATACGGTAAAGGAAGTGGCTTGCGGCTATATTCTGGACAACATGACCGGATATACCTTCACCCGCCCCGGCACTTACTACCTGACCTACATGTGCAACAAGGTTGGTCGTTCCTTTGTAACATTCAGGGCCCAGAACGAAGAAAGCGAAGGCATGTGGGTCACGAGCAAGACATCCGCAGAAGTGAACTACAGCACGATTTCCAACACCCTTTACGGAAACGTAAACTACAGCAGATTCTTCAACGCAAGTTCCAACGAGAACGCATCCGGCTCCGCAATCGCCTTCATCTTGAAATCCGGTTCTTTCAGAGTCCACTGCGATTACTAATACAAAACAAGTCTACTCCTCCAAATCAAAGTCCGCTCGCTGCATTTCAAATCCGGCGAGCGGATTTTTTCTATCCTTGTGATATGAGCATCAACGACGCCACAGCCCTCATCAAGAAACTTTCGCCCCTTATGGACGAATCTTCCGAAGTATTTCGGGAGTTGGCCTTCTTTTTCGGAGGCAGCGCCAAGGTGATGGTAAATCAGGCGGACCTGACAAAATTCCTGGGCCGCAAAAGGCTATACCGCGTGATCCGTCTGAAGGGCGAATCCTACAAGGATTGCGTTTACCAGCTGGTAGATGACTACCCCGAATCCATGGAAGCACTGGGCATGCTCAGGTACTACAAGGCCCCCGCAGGCAAAATCCAATGGCAAGAAATCGAGAACGCCGAAATTGCCATGGGCAAGGAACTGACCATGAATGCCTACGGTTGGGCCCCCGATGCATGGACTGCCTTTGAATCCGGCGCCACCAAAAACGACAGCGAAGAAAGCCCCCTCCACGAGATGGTGGCCATTCTGGCCTTCGATTTTTAACGGATTTTTTCTCCCCCCCGCCTTTTAAAGGTGTTTTATAGTGTTCTAAAACACTCTTATCATTTATTTTACCGTTAGACGTTCAAAATGTGCGTTCACATAGTTATTATTCTCTAGTGAATTAACTCGGAGGATTCAATGGCCGACGCCGTCGCAATTTGGAATGGATTTTTGCAGAAAACAGCAAGTCTCCCTGGAATCAGGGTCGACAGGAACGAGTACCTGACCAAGGAACTCAAGCTTTACTGCACCCAGGAACAGCTGGACATGATCCCTTCGAAACGTCCTTACGCCATTGTCAACGAAGACGTGATCGATCGCGTTGCAACGGCATGCATCCGTAACCACACCATCGCCGTCACATCCGCCTCGGCTGTTGCAGGAATCCCCGGCGGCATCGCCATGCTGGGCACTATTCCCGCCGACCTTTCACAGTACTATTTTCATGTGCTGGTACTCTCGCAGAAGTTGGCCTACCTGTATGGATTCCCCAATATGGTTGACAACGACAGCGGCGAACTTTCTGACGTGGCCCTCGACATGATGACCATTTTCGTGGGAACGGTCATGGGCGCAGGGTCGGCATCCCAGGCCATCCACTCCCTGGCGCAAAAGCTGGCCAAGCAGGCCCTGGAACAGCTCCCCAAGAAGGCGCTGACCAAGACTGCCATTTTCCAGATGGCAAAACCCATTGCAAAGATGCTGGGAATTAAGCTAACCAAGAAGGGATTTGCCCAGGCCGTCAGCAAGGCAATTCCCTTTATCGGGGCCCTTGCATCAGGCGGCATTACCGTAGCCACATTCCTCCCTGGAGCCAAGAGGCTGCAGAAAGAACTGATGGCCCAGCGCGGCCTCTTCGCCAACGAAGAGATCAACCTGACCAGCTACGAAAAGGCAACCGAAACTACTGCGGAATAAATTCGAAGAGAACTATGCCAGGAAGCTTTCCGCGGCGACTTTCAAGATAATCTGTAAGGGGAACTTCCACCACCTGCTTCTGCAAGGAAGAGGCGTGGCGCAGCTGCGGCAACTGACCGGGACGCAACACAACGAATCCGGTGTGGGTCACGTCGATCTTTTCGGACTTGGCCACAAAGGCAATTCCAACCACAGTAAAGGGACCCTCGTAGGCACGAGACATCAGAACCATAGCCTTGTCATAAGGCAGGTAACGAAGGTCTGTGGGTTCGTCGTCCCTCTTACGGGTAATGCCCTTCGCCTTAAAGAATTCCTTTTTGGGCATGGTGCGCTGAATAATGGTATCGCCAGGCAGAGGCAGAACCCTGGCATACTTGCTGCCATTCACCCAGTCAACAATCATGTAATGTTTGCGATGAGCGAAATCAATAATGCCCTTGTAGTAGCGAATACGCTGAAGGGTATTGAAAATTGAATCTTCATCCGCGGCCCTTGCCATAGCCAAGGCATGTTCCAGATAAGTTACACAGTTCACGGAATCCATGTTCACCAAGGGTTTATTCTCGATGGTATCCAGATAGCTTTCGCCCATAGCGGCCAGCAAGTAGGGCTTACCGATCATAGCCTTGGAGAAGTAATCCAGACGTTCATGGAAAGGTTTGATGTGTCTGGCTGACAACCACAAAGATTTCATTTCCATGAGGGAGGCGTAACTGTCGTTGGTCTGCATGACAATGCGGGTCCACAGAGTATCCAACACATCTTTCAATTTGGCATCGGGGTTCTTACCGGTATCATTCAGGTACATGGCCAGGGCCAGAGTATCGCCATCCATGGGGAACACATAACCCACCAAGGCATGGGCTTCACCAATGAATCCTGTCTTGAAGCGGGTAAGCCAAGGATAGGGATTATCCAGCTGACGCTTGCTACCTGTACCAGCGCCAGGGCCAGCAAAACTGTTGATATAATAACTGCCCTTGGGATGACGAGCCATCTTTGTCAGCAACAAAGTTTCTGTAGAGGGCAGCAATTTGTTCTTGGGAGAAAGTCCGCAACCGTCCCACACTTCAAAGTGGGTAGAGTCTATTCCCATTTCGGCAAGGAACTTGCGTTCCATAGCCTTGCCGCCTTCGACGCTTCCTTCCCCAGCCATCTGTGCGCCAAGATTGCGGAACAAGGCTTCGGCGTGGAAGTTCTGGCTGCGCTGATTGATTTCGTCAAGGATACTCAACAGTGGAGCGGCGCTAAAGGTGAATTTCTTGATCTCGATACCGGGAGTAACCGTGCTATCGGGAACGTAGCTGAGGCCCTTTTCCTTGAAGGCGTGCATCAGGGCTGCCCTAAAATAAGCCACCGGATTTCGCACAGGAAGAACCAGCTGATTGGAATCAACGCTAGTGCCAATGGTACCGCCAAGGACTATCTCGGGTTTTACCGGATCCAGAGCCCATGTCCATCTCTTGGAACGCCCCTTAACCGTCTGCAGTTCATTCTTGAGAACCACATAACCTACATCGGGAACGATTTCGGCAATAGCACGATCACCAGGTTTTGCACCGGGCTTAAAGCGGATCATGGTGCAGTTGTCATTAAAGTTCAGGGGAGCGATTTCTGCACCGTACCAGGCATCATAAAAATTCTTGCGCCAATGCTCAGCCTTCCAGGGGCCAGTGTAATAACTGGTATCCAAATTCAAGTTTCCGCGGATAGTATCAATCCCAAGGCTCTTGATAGAATCAGCCATGGCATACAGGGCGTCAAAGGGATCCGCATAATAGCGTCCCGAAAAATTTGGATCCCCTTCTCCACGAACATTTACGGTTCCTACGAAAACCGGCTTCAGGTCATAGCCATCCATACCCTTGTTCTTCTGGATACTGCCCAACAGAGAAATCTCGGTCTTGGGTTCATAATCCAGAGGCAGAAAATGCAGGGCCGTAGCCGTAGTCAAAGTCTTTAATGTACTTGCCGGAGTAAACTTTTCGGAGCCGCGAATCTGACCCAGTTCCACACCGGATTTCACAGAACGGATCGAAAGACCGAAACGGGAACCCGGCACAACAGAATCCACATAAGACTGGAAAGGGGCCAGGTCAAAACCGGCAAGGGCGTTTACACAAAGGAACATCGAGAGCGCCGTCATCTTGCGGGCCATCGAAAAATTCTTAAGGCTAGAGAAAAGCTTCATATTCAGGGAACCGTACAGGCATCAACGCTTGCGGCGCAAGACAACAACAATAACGACAACAACAAGGACAAGAGCCGCGGCAGCAACTAACACGACAAACAGGGGACGTTCTGTTTCCTGAGGTTCTTCGCGGATTTCATTTTCATGTTCTTCTACAGGTTGCATCAACGCCAGGCGGATACAAGCCCATAAGGAATCTCGGTCTAGGCCGCTTTCGTGGCGGAGCAGGCTATCAATCTGTTCGTGTGCGGCAAGAACCACTCGAGGAATTTCATCGGACTCATCACTGCTGGTGTCTGCCAGGGACTTGGCAATGCGGCCCACCATATTGTTCATGACCACTTCAACTTCACGCCATTCAGGAATGTTAATGAAGCTGCGGCCATCCTTTTCGAGACCATTAATCAACTGGTAATAGCGGGAGTCCTGAGCCCACAGGTGGATCAGGCTGCGGTCTGCCGGCAAGAAACCGATCTGGCGGGAATACTGGTCCACGTTGTCGGCGCGGAGCAGGAACAGGAACAAATCCGCAGCCTCCTTCTGACGTTGGGCAGACCTGTAAGACAGAAGCTTCGGGAGAGCCAGATGACTTCCGCCCACGAAGGTAAAGCGACCGGCAGGTCCCTTAGGAGAAGGGATGACAGCAATGCCATCTTTAGCCAGGGGACTTTCCATAAGGCCTCCCACATCACTACCGAATTCCATCTTGCGGATGATTTCGGAGGTCCCGTGAATCATGAGCATTTCGGAACGGACAAAGCGGTCGGCAATCTGACTGGAATTTTCGCGAAGACCGTTAGGAGAAATTTCCTGGTCGCGGACAAACTTGAGATAATGACGCAAACCTACCAGGGAAGCAGAATCCACCAGGGCGCTGCGATAGCCAGAGAATCTAGAGGAATCGTTCTCGTGGACCTCGCATTCCACCACCAGGTCACCACCAAAACTCCACAGGATCGGAGCCATCTGCTGTTGAGCCGTCCAGTCTTCGCGTACACCAAATTCAAAAGCTGTCACAGGACGACCGTAACCATTCTTAAGCTGAGCCTTGGCCACGGAACGCAATGTTCCATAGAATTCAGGGAAGTTCTCTACATCTTCATCGTTAAAGCCCATAGAAAGCCACAGACGTTCATTCACGAACAAGCCGCGCACATCCAGGAACCATGGCAGGGCGTAAGTTTCCTTGCCACGTCCAACGTGAGTCGCCTTCATAGCCTCGCTATAGAAGCGTGTGGAGTCCACAACATCCAGAAGGGAATCAATGGAGGAAATCATACCAGCATCGGCAAAGTAGGGAACCCAGCTGGAGCCCAACTGCACAACGTCAGGGACTTCGGCACCAGAAGCTTCCACCTCAGAAGAGTCCATAGCAAACACGCGCTGCAATTCGTCAAAAGCCTCGCCCCAATTCAGGAAGCGAACCTTTACAGGCTTCTTTGTCTGCTGGGAATACTTACGGGTAATCTTCTGCAGGGCAAACCCTGAATTGACACCGTCGTCCATAACCCACAGAGACAGAGTATCCTTGGCAGGCACCGCATGCAGCTCGGGATCGGCAAAAGCCGCTACCGAGAAAACAACCAGCAGAAATAATCCAAAGATCTTATTCACTTTTTCTAATCCAAACACACCGAATTACTTAGCCAACTTCTTGAAATCCTCGAAGTACTTAGGATAAGTCTTGTTCACGCAGGCCGGGTCCATAATCTTCACCGGCACACCACCCAGGGCCACCAGGCTAAAGCACATGGCCATACGGTGGTCGTTGTAAGTTTCGATAGCTACGTTCTCGTTGAGCTTGGCCGGCGGGGTCACGGTAATGGAATCGTTGGTTTCTACCACCTGGGCGCCAACCTTGCGAAGTTCGGCAGCCATGGCGGCGATACGGTCGGTTTCCTTAACACGCCAGCTGGCAATACCGCTAATGGTCATGGGGCCGTCGGCAAACAGGGCCAGCACGGCAACGGTCATGGCGGCATCGGGAATGTCGTTCAGGTTCATATCGCAGGCATGCAACGGAGCGCCTTCGCATTCCACCCAGTCGGGGCCCATGGTAATCTTAGCACCCATCTTCTTGAGCACTTCCACAAAGGCCACGTCACCCTGGCGGCATTCGCTGCCCACGCCCAGAACGCGGCACTTGCCCTTGGCGATAGCGGCGGCGGCAAGCGGGTAGCTGGCAGAACTGGCATCGCCTTCCACCATGTAGTCACCGGGGCTTACATAAACGCCCTTGGGAACGTAAAAATCAGTCAGGCCATCGTGACGCACTTCGATGCCGAAATGCTTCATCACATCCAGAGTCAACAGGATGTAGGGGGCAGAAATCAGCTGACCTTCTACATGAATGTGGAGTTCGGAACCTTCTTCGCCAATGGCGTAGGGGGCGCAAATCAGAAGGGCGGTCAAATACTGGCTAGAAATATTGCCGCGAACACTTACGGAACCGCTCTTCAGGCCGTTGGAGCGGATGCATACCGGCGGGAATCCAACCGTTTCCATGTAGGTGATGTCGGCGCCAAGGCTGCCCAGGGCATCCACCAGGTCGCGGATGGGGCGTTCCTTCATGCGCTGCTCACCACTCAGGTGGAATTCGCCCTTGCCCAAGGTAAGGGCCGCACAGAGGGAGCGCATGGCGGTACCGGCATTACCCAAATAAAGGTCTGCCACATAATCGCCATCTACATTTTCGGGGGCATCCATAGGACCACCGTTGCCCACCACAGTGGCTTCGGTATAGTCGTCGGACATTTCGATCTTGATGCCAAGTTCCTTGAGGGCCTCGCCCATGTAGCGGGTATCATCGCTGCGCAAAAGGTTATGCAGCTTTGTGGTTCCGCGGGCCAATGCCGAAATAAGGAAAACACGGTTTGTAATACTCTTGGATCCGGGGACTCGAACTTCACCATTGTAAGAACTGAGTGCCGGCAACTGTAACGAACTGGGACGAGAAAATGCTTCTACCATGGGCACAAATTTATAAATTGTGAAGGAATTTTTCTGTGATGTTGCAAGCATTTAAGGGTCTAACGAGAGCGACGTCACACTGCGAGGATTTAATGATTTTTGAAAAGCTATTTGGTAAAAAAAAGCAGGCCGGTACCGCAAACACAGCAGATGGTGCCGTCGAAGTCGCAGGTACCGCCGCGAAAAAATCCCAGGGGTTTGACGCCTCGTCCATCGCCGTAACCCCCATCAGCCCGGAGCTCATGGCAAACGCCACCCGCACCGCCCCAAACTCCGACGAAGACGACACCGACGAAATCACCGAGCTGAAATTTACCGTACGCTTTTCGGACTGCGATGAACACAATCGCCTCAAACTTTCTAGGCTGTTTCAGTTTACCGAAGAAGCCGCCTTGTCAGATGCCGAACGCAAGGGCTATGGCTTATGGAACATGATGAAGGCCGGCTACGGCTGCGTCGTGACCCGCATGAAGTTGCGCCTGAACCACACTCCCGTTTTAGGCGAAGAACTGCTGGTCAGCACCTGGGCCAAGGAGAACTACAAGGACAAAGTAATATACAAGGATTACAGGGTCTGCGATGGCCGCGGCAACATCCTGGTCGAAGGCACCTCCTCCTGGCTGCTGGTGGACTTGAAAACCGGCAAGGCAGTCCCCCCATCTACCAGCCCCTTCCCCCTGCCCATCGAAGAAGGCCGCGAAGCTCTGCCCTCCAAGCTGGACATCCTTTCTATGGGATTGTTCCCCAAGGTTGTGGACCAGGTTCAGGGCCGCAACACCGACCTGGACATCAACCATCACGTCAACCACTGCCGTTATGTGGACTGGGTTCTGGACGCCTTGACCCGCGAAGAAGTCAAGGACCGCGGCATCCGTTCCATCCAGATGAATTACATCCATCAGATTCCCCTTGACGAAAAGGTCGACATCGTCCGCTTCAGGGATTCCAAGCACCACGCCGTACTCTTTGGCATGAACGCCGAAGAAATGAAGAAAAACCCTCTCAAGGCCAAATGCCACTTCCAGGCCCGCGTAGGATTTTTACGATAAACGCGAAAAGGCTTTTCAAAAAGGCATTTTTTGGGGAAAGTACTAACCAAATGAAGGAAAAAGGGCTTTCGGTTAGTAAATATTTAGTTTGTTCGCAAGCAAAACAAGCAAATTGGGGATTTTTACCACCCACAAACCTCAAAAAAGGCCATATATCCCGCAACAACGTTTAATTTCGCCACAAAAACAGTTAATTTATCCACAAAACTACTAACCAAGCGCTCGTAAAAAGGCCATTTGGTTAGTAAAATCCGAAAAAAAACACATTCTCAAGGTTGCGGGAGCGGCGGTTGCAGAGTCGTGGGAGCGGCGGTTGCAGAGTCGCGGGAGTGGCGGTTGCAGAGTCGCGGGGACTATGGTACAACGCCTACGCCAGGCACCAGCATGAAAGTAACATCGCCCTCCCGGTCGGTGCGGAAAAGATTCGTTACGTCTGCGGAGTTTGAAGTTGTCGCAGAAATTTCCGCATCCGCGGAGTCGGGGGACGTCGCGGTATCGGCCGCGGAGATTGTCGCGTCTGCGGAGGGAGTCGCGGAATTGGAGATCGCCGCGGAGCCCAGCACGTATTGCAGCTTTCGCAGGACAGGTTCCGCGGGGTGGCCGTAACTATTGCGGGCCCCCACGCTAATAACCGCATACCGGGGCGACACCCCGCTCAAAAATCGCAAGGTGGAACTGTGGACGGAACCGTGGTGCCCCACCTGCAAAAGATCCGCCGACACATCCGAGGTCACCTCCAGCAGGCGGCACTCCCCCAGCGAATCCAGATCACCCGTCAGCAGAAACGAGCCTTCGTCAGTACCGCCGGCGGACACCCCGACGTTCCCAGCAGACTCCCCGGAGCCATCATCGACAAGGCGGCCCCGCAAAACGACGCTGGCCCCGTTTTCGCCCACCTGCAGATATTCCACCGGCCAGAGCACCGTCAGCAGCACCTTGCCCAACGACACTTGATCGCCGCGGTGTAAAGTGTCTATGGGAATGCCCCGCCGGCGGGCGGAGCGCAGTACGCTGTCCACCAGAATGCCTCCCGAGGTATCCGGCCCTACCATAAGGCGCCCCACCGGAATGGCCCGGCGACCGTCCGACGAAACAGACCGCGAATTGTCCGACGGACCAGACCACGAATTGTCCGACGGACCAGACGACAAATCGCGCGACGGACCAGACGGATCTGCCAGCAGTTCCAGCAGCCCGCCCAAATGATCCCGATGATTATGACTCAGCAGAACCCAGTCTAACGAATCCACCCCGTGGTCCCTCAATTTTTCTATAAAATTTGCGGAATCCGGCCCGCTGTCATATAGGGCGTAACGCCCTCCATATTCCAGCAGCACCGAAAGCCCCTGGCCCACATCCAAAAAAGTCACCCGGCCAACCTCCTCTTCAGCCCCTCCCCCAGACACGTATTGACAGCCCCAGGAAACCATGGCAAAAAACGTCAAAATTGCGCAAAACAGACCAAACCAGCCATATTTTTTCATCAACAGACCTCCAAATTAAGGAATAGCATGTACTTATACACGCACGAAAACGCAAAACGTTCATTTTTCCGCCTTTTTTTTACTATCTTTCCCCTTAAACGAGGTTTGTTATGCAATTACCCAAGTACAAAAAGAAGAAGCGCATCAAGTTGAAAGTCTGCCAGGAACCCGGCTGCGGCCGCGAATTCTGGGGTCACCCGATCGCCAAGTACTGCGAATTGCACCGCGACATCAAGCAGCGCCAGAAGCAGAAGAAGGATGTGGAAAACATCGAATCCAAGAACATCATCTTCCGCCACAACTACACCGAGTCCATGGACTTGACCTTCAAGTGCTGCCTCGACGGCTGCGGCGAGTCCTTTAGCATCCGCGTGTTCCCCAAGCAGTACATTTACCCCCGTTTCTGCGAAGAACACCGCAATGACTTTAAGCGCGCCAATTTCCAGCGCATTATGGCCAAGATGAAGAACGACTAATTTTTTGGGGCCCGCGGGCCAAAAAAATCAGATTTTATAAAAAAAATTAGGAGCTACCCTTGAATTTCGGGGTAGCTTTTTTATATTTGGGCCACATTCATGGTGGATGTAGCTCAATTGGTTAGAGTCCCAGATTGTGATTCTGGATGTTGTCGGTTCGAGTCCGGTCATCCACCCGAATAAAAGAAGACCTCGCAGAAATGCGAGGTCTTCTTTTTTTTCATGCAAGGGCGAGGCCCCCTTGGAACCCACTGGCAATCACCCTGCGATTGCTGACTGTAGACTCCGCTTTCATTTAGTCTGTTTCATACAAGGGGGAGATACTCCCCCTTGCCCCCCCCCCCTGGGCAATCGCCCTGCGATTGCCGGATGCTGATGGTTGCTGATGGATGCAAAAAAGCAAGGCGATGCCTTGCTTTCTTAACAGTCTTTGGGGAGTTCGGGTTGGCTGTTGAAGCCGACTTGCGTTACTGGGGGCGCGTCCAGGCCGCTGCCGGAATACAGCAGAGGGCGAGCCTTCAGCTTTACCATTTTCATCCGAGGAGGATTGTAGTCCTTACGCTTCATATCCAAGACTCCTCCTAACCCTGAACCCCCAAACGCGTTAGTTCTTGATGCAACGGACAGACATAGGAACACCAAATTCATTCGTATGGTTGGCATATACCCTAGGATATGCAAATCCTATTCTATTTCCATCATTTTCTATAAAGGTTCTGTCATCAGAAGCATTAGGTTCTTTTTCAGGAATGAATACGAATTCATCGTAAGACGCAAGCCCAAATTCCACGACATCCGGCCAAGCCCCATAAACACTTGGGTAACCAACAAAGTTCAGCAGAGTCATCCAATCCTCTCTAGACGGGATTCTCCAGCCATCGGGACATATTCCTTGATGATTCTGAACATCTATCGTCTCAAGAAGTTCATCAGTCCGAAGCTCGGCCAAGGAACAAGCTTGGTAAGCTACAAGGCTATCTAGTTCATCCAAACGACTTTCAACGCATTCCTGCAAATAAGTTGAGGCGTAATCATCACCGAGCATCTCCGCCAAATCTCCCAAAAAGGAGTCTAAATTCCCTTCCTGCACATAGCCTGTCGTATCCAAATTCATCGCCTCAAGCCAGGTATAAAGATTTCCCTCGTCGTCACATTTTTTCGGATCTTTTTCAGGACACCTGGATTTTCCATTCAATGCATATTTCAAATTTTCCGACATCCATGTTTGCGTTTCCCCATTCGCAATAAAAGATGTCGTTTTATAGACACGTCCATCGCGAGCATCCGTCATCAATCCTACCGTATGAGGATATTCCTTCATCTGTCGGATCCACAACCCGTCGTGACACATCAACATTGTGTTGGAGGCGAACTCACCCCATACGGGGCCAGCGGTAGACCAGCCTACTTCATGGAATTCGCCTTCTTTCAAGTTGTCACATTGACCGAGTTCCAACAAAACAGCTATATAGTTAGACACGTAATTACTTGCCAACTGAAGCATTTCCTTGGAAGGTCTAGCAAATCCGGCTTCTTCAAAACAACTTCCATTCAGCAAATACTGATTGTCAAAATCATAAATCGCCATCCTCAAAAGGCAACTTTCATCAAACGAACAATGATCAAGTTCCCTAGTCGTCTCGGCAAGATAACTTGCCGCAATTAAGACTGCATCCGACCTGGTCGTTCCAGAGATAGTCATTTTTTCAAATTTTTCATATTCTCCGTAAACGCCTAATTTCCTTAGAATGACCTGTTCCGCAGAATCTAAGGCTTGCACAGCACTTACTCCTTGAGAAATAAGGCGAAGAACTTCCGCATATTTCCATTCCGTCAAGACATTAACATTTATGGTCGAAAGATCGTTTGCATCGACAATGGCATGGTATTTCACTTCTTCGCTTGTAGAATGAGTTTTCAGTTCTCCAGCCACAGTCAGTAAACCATATTTCCATTTAGGAAAGTCAATGTTTAATTCAAAGTCAAAATCGTTATCCAAGTCAAGTGTTCTGCAAGACTCCGTTTCAGAAAATGAAACTTCATCTAGCTTACAGTATTTCACTGTTTTAGGAACAAAGGGTAAACCGGAAACTTCAACCACCTTTGAATTTTCCTCCGTGGCAATTCTAGCAAGAGCATCAATGTGTACCTTCAAGGCAACACTTGTTTCCTCTGAAACTCCATTGGCCACATTGCCGCCGTTGTCTGTACAGCCCATCATTGCTACGACTGCAGCAGTCATCAAGCTTGCGCCACTTGCGGCAGCAAAGCCTGCACCTATCTTTTTGAACAACTTCTTCATGATAATCCTCCTATTTCTTTTCCCCTGAAATTTTTTGAGACATGGGAAAGAGCTGCATGTTCAAGCGATAGACTCTTTCCATTTTATCGTCAGCCATGACGATGTCTGCCACACTCTTTCTGAACTCGGCGATTTTCTGCACCACCTTTTCGTAGGACTTTTCAGAAAGCCCCATGGTAAGGCCAGAAAAATGCCGTTCCTTTTGAGACACGTTCTCGATGGTATCTATGGCCAGCTCGCCCATCTGGCGGTGCAACTGACGAACAGCCAGTGGCGTGATTTCCATGGGGCCGGTGGTGACGAACTGCTCCGTTTGACGATAGCTGCCATCGGATTCCTTTTTGAGAAGTCCCGACTTTGTCAAAAAGGCGAGAACCTCGGAAACCTCTGCCGCGGTAATTTTAGGCATGCAGGCCTTGGCCATTTCCAAGGGCTTTGCGCCGGGCATGGCCGGTGCCAATTCGCGGATTACAGGATTCTTCCAGTCGCTAAAATAACGGAAGGAATCGCCTTCTACAACGGTCGCCTTGTGGGCCGCAGCGATACCGAGCATCTCATTGAAAAGAGTCCTTCTGGATTCGTTATCCTTGGCATGGTTCAGATTCACCAGGACCTTGAAGTAATCCACCTCCCAGTCCCTGAGCCCCATGGCTTCTGCGACTCGCTCAACGGCGGCTTCGCTCAGGTTGTACTTGCCCTCGGCAACCAGCTTAAGATAGACCGGCGAGGAAAAACCCGCGCTCTTGGCAAAGTCACGCCATGTAAAGGACTTTCGCGCCTTGCGATCCGCATAGTAATCAGCGATGTACCTGCGATAATCCGTGTACTCAATAATTTTTTTCATTGGGACCTCCTATTCCCTTGACCCCAAATTTACCTTGTTACAAAGAAAAATCAATATTTCGCAACACAGAATATCAAAATTTTTAACAAGAATTAAGAAAATTTTGTATCGTGAAAATTTCTAAGCAAAAATACGATACAGAAATAATAAAGGAGATGCCGGATCGCGCCCGGCATGACAACAAAAAAGCACGGCACGACTTCTAAAGTTCAGCTTCCGTTTTATTCTTCGCAGGGGCCACTCACCCGAATACTAAAATCATAGGATTCACTGAAAAATTTTTTCCCATCCTGAATCTCTAAGACTAATTTAGCAGGCAAGATTTTGTCATTAAGTGATTTCATATTTTTGACGTTATTCGGCAAATAAAACCATTCCTTAGGTAAATAATCATCACCTTTTCTTTCAAATACCCCGTCCTTAACAGAGACATATCCTTTCCCATAATCAATCTTTGTCATAATCCTTCTTTTAACACTATCATCACAATAAATACATTTTCCTTCAGACTGAAAAGCATGTCGAGGAATGTAGTCAAGTTCCTTCTTTAACGTTAGGCTGTGACGTTTGTTATCAAAACAATACTCAGCAACAACCCTATTTTTAGCACACGGGCCAACAATAACCGCATCAAAAGATTTACGATACAAACAAGAACCCCCATTCGATTTAAATTCCCACATGCCCTTAAAGGGCTTCCAATAATACCGGACAATTGAATTCAACGCATCTTTCAAATGAAAATGCAGTCTATCACGATCAACAGGACTTATTTCCATTGCAGACATTTTTAAATTTCTACAAGAAGTATCAGATAATGATGGCGCATCAAAGGACTCAACAATACGCGCCTGAAAATCACCAGAAGAATCTGAGGGAGCATCAAGAACAAATTTAGTTTTATAAATTTCTCCCATATCAGAAGCGTATGGTTCTATAACCCCCTCTCTCACCAAGTGAAGACCATACATATCCGCAGACCTAGATTCCACACAAAATTCAAATGTTTCCGGCTCAACAGAGCACTCTCCCACTATGACAGCCATAAAATCCGAGGAGAGTTTCACTTCTGTATTGTAGAGTTCCGCAAACCACGTTCCCTTTAATTCTTTTCCATAATACGGTTTCAACGATTTTTTAGCATTTTTTAGATAATAACAAAGACAGGAAGAACCTTTGACTAGCTCTGTTTTCAAAGATTCAGTTTTTTTCTTAACATCTTTAAGCCCCCCAAAACAAGCATGAAAACCCATTCTAAGCAGAGAATCCATTTTCTCATCCTCTGGGGCATCAACAAAGTAATTGTAGTACCAGTCAGAACAACCCACTTCAACAGAATCCGGAATAATCCAGTTTGAGTCCGTAGGAATTCTAATATTTTTCAGCAAATACAATTCATACGAGTTATCAGTTCCGATTTTCGCACAAAATTCAGCAACTTGCCCGTTCTTGTTTTCGGCAATCGCATGAGAAAAGAAAAGAACGGTAAAAACCAATCCTAAACATCGAATTTTCATCATAACTTACACCTATCAATTTGCATATCGTGGTATTTATTCACAGTATCCTGAACACTAGGATAGCTCAAATGGCCTTGGCTATCATTGTAATCAATTGCATTTTGAGCATCAAAAAGCGACTGAAGTTTCCACTCTACTTGTTTCCAAAACGTCTCTGCCGCCTTCTCTGCATAAGCTCTATTTTCATAAACAATGCAATCAGCAAGTAACGACGTGTTAAGCCAAAACAAACAAGCCAACAAAATTATCTTTTCACCACTCCAGCCCTTTACTCTACGAATTTCATGTTAGGATATTTCGCCTGAACGCATTTACGGAATTCCTTCGTGCCGGAACCATACTTCTCCTTACATTCGCTAAAATCGTAGGCACCTTTTGTAATGGGCTTAGGAGGAGCAGCATTTAAAAAACGCTCTTGCGTTTCCAACGGTCTTTGGAGATGCAATTCATTCGGACCCGTCAGGATTTGCGAATCTTGAATTCTTGAGGTTTCAGGATGGTTATGGGTCAATGCCTTACGTTCTTCATCATTGCAAGCTGCGACAAGGAACGTCATTGCAATTAGCATCGCAATTGTCTTCATATCATTCTCCTATATTCCTAACAGACAAAAAAAATAATCATTCCTGACAAATTATGCAACCTCGTTTTTTGTATATTCTTACCAACGTTCGCGGACGCGGCTTTTGATCCGTCGCAGGCGCAGCGATTTTCTTAGATGGCGGCCATTGACTGCCCATGGAGTTAGCCCCAACTAGGCTATTCCACGATTTTTTACATCCACATATTCAAGTCCCGTTTCCAATTGCAACTGGTTTACAGCATCCACAGCAATAGATTCATCCACAAGAATAAAAGACTTTTCCCTTATCTGCTGAATTTCGTCAACGAAGTCTTCATTGCAGGTCAATTCGCGATAAACGGCATGCGGTATAACAACAGTTTCAAACAACTGCTGCAACATATCCAAGCGATTGATTTTCAGGAAAGATATTAACGGAGTGGTATCGGATACAACGAGCATTACCCTTTCCTCCGCACTGCATCGTAGGTCGCCAATTCTTCGTTCAGCATATTCGCATCACCATCGATATACGGAATTCCCATATCTCCATAGAGAGCAATTAGCCTTTCCTTTGGTATTCCTAAAATTTCAGCAGCACGGCCGTGGGAAATAGTCAAATCTTTAATGTAAGGGTATAAAATCAAGGCATTACGCACCAACTCGTCACGGCACTGGTTTTCCGTGATGAAATCATGCATTGATTCCGGGACCTTGATTGCTACAGTTGTGAGTTCCATATTGACTTGTCCTTCTAATATACAAACACATATAAATTGGAGCAAGTGGCAGAAAAATGACATTGTACAAAAAAAGGAAGACCTCGGTTCATCACCGAGGTCTTCTTGGATCCTGTCTGATCCTGTCTGATCCTATCGCTACGCTCCAGGATGACAGCTCCAGGATGACTTAGCTCAAGCGGCTAATCATGTAACCAGCGCAAACTGCGGTACCGATCACGCCAGCCACGTTGGGGCCCATAGCGTGCATCAGCAGGAAGTTCTGCGGATCGTACTTGGCACCTTCAACCTGAGAAACGCGGGCAGCCATGGGAACTGCAGAAACGCCTGCGGAACCAATGAGCGGGTTCACCGGATTCTTGGGAGAAAGTTTGTTCATGATCTTTGCGAGGAAGAGGCCTGCGGCAGTAGAGAAGCCGAAGGCAACCACGCCCATAGCGATGATCATGAGGGTCTGGGGGCGCAGGAAGATGTCGGCAGACATGGTGAGGCCCACAGAAGTACCAAGGAAGATGGTCACGATGTTCATGAGTTCGTTCTGACCGGTCTTGACGAGACGATCAACAACGCCAGATTCCTTGAAGATGTTACCAAGCATAAGCATGATGATCAGTGCAGATGCATCGGGCACAACCAGGATGCAGACGATCATAACCATGACGGCGAAGGCAATACGTTCGGCCTTGGAGACCTTGCGGAGAGACTTCATGCGGATCTTGCGTTCTGCATCGTTGGTCATGAGGCGCATGATGGGCGGCTGAATCAGCGGCACCAGAGCCATGTAGGTGTAAGCAGCCACGGCGATGGGGCCGATGAGGTGCTTAGCCAGCTTGTTGGCGGTAAAGATAGAGGTCGGACCGTCAGCACCACCGATAATACCGATGGAAGCTGCTTCGCCCAGAGTAAAGCCACCGAAAGCAACGGCGCAGAACATGGTTGCGAAGACGCCGAACTGAGCACCACCACCCAGGAGGAGGGTACGCGGATTTGCAATCAGCGGTCCAAAGTCAGTCATGGCACCCACGCCCAGGAAGATGATGGGCGGGAAGAGTTCCAGATGGATACCCTGGCTGATGTAGTAATAGAGGCCTTCAGTCGGGACAAACATGCCCTCGATGCTCCAGCCACCATCATAGAATCCCTTGGTGGGGATGTTCACCGCAAGAGCGCCCAGTGCGATCGGCAAGAGCAGCAGCGGTTCGAACTTTTTCACGATTGCCAAGTACATCAGGACGAAGCTGACAATCCACATCACGATCATAGACGGCGTGATGTAGGCAAAGCCAGTGTCGCCAGCGAACTGGACAACGGAGTTAAGGATTGAACTCATTTATATGTACCTCAGTAGGCTAAATTAAGCGATGGTGAGGAGAGTCTGGCCATCAACGACGGTGTCGGTTTCCTTAACGGAAACAGAGTTCACGGTACCTGCGCAAGGAGCGACAACCGGGTTTTCCATCTTGAGAGCTTCGATGATTGCAACTTCCTGGTTAGCTTCGACCTTGTCGCCAACCTTGACCTTCAGCTTGAACACAGAACCAGCGAGGGGGCTCTTAACTTCGGTGCCACCAGCGACAGCAGGTGCAGCAGCGGGAGCAGGAGCGGCAACCGGTGCGGGAGCAGCAGCCGGAGCGGCAGCGGGAGCAACGGCAACATTGGAATCAAGAACTTCAACTTCTACATCGTAGCTCTTGCCTTCGAAACTGATACGTACGGTCTTCTTCATTTTTCTTTTTCCTGGCTTTATAGCCTGTTGAATTTTTAAAGGTTGTTCCTAGATCTTAGACAATGGTCCAAGCAGGGGAGTTAACATTCTTGTAAGCGGTGACGCGGCAGGGCTGACCCAGGACCTGAGTTGCAGCTGCGGTCATGATCACCACCAGTTCGTCGTTGGTAAGGCCCGGATGTTCTTCGAGGGCGGCAATAGCAGCGATAGACAGGAAAGCCTGGAGCTGCTTGTTGGTCATACCCGGATGAACGCTCTTGGCATTGGGATCCCAGTCGCAGTGAGCGGGGCCAATGGTACGGGGTGCAGCGGCGGCAGGGGCTGCAGCGGGAGCGGCAGCAGGAGCAGCGGCGGCGGGCTTGACTGCGGGTGCAGGTGCCTTGTCCACGTTGAGGCCAAGCTTTGCCATGATGAAGTTCATCAAGTAGCAGAGCAGGCAGAGGCCGATAATAACAGCCATCACTACGATAAGGCCAGTAGCCTGGAATTCAGCCAGCTTGCCAATAGTGAAGGTTTCCTTTTCGCCCTGGCAGACGCCTTCGACAACGTCGCCATTGCAATATTCCTTGCCCAAAGTAGCCTTGGCAATGGGGAGCACCTTTGCAGATGCATCGTCCTTAGCCTTGAGGGCGTTACGGGCGGTCACAGACTGATCGTAAGTCTTGTAGAGCACCTGGAATCCACCACCATGAGCTTCGACAATTTCGAAGACGGCGGAATCGGCACCAGGAGTCAGGTCAAGCTGAGCCTGAACCTTAGCGGCATCAGTAGGAGACATCAAGGCGATCTGCTCGTCGAAACGTCCCTTAGCCTTTGCAGCCGGTGTTGCAACTACAGCTTCTTCGGCAGCGGGAGCTACCTGGGATTCTGCAGTGATTTCTTGCGTTTCATTCATATTGGATTTTATCCATTCTTTTAGGTGAACATTTTGATAAAAATCAACGATGGAAATTTAATTAATTAGCGGAAAGCGAAAAGGTTAAAGGTTAAAGATAAGGGCAAATGAGGGGGAAATTTTTAGACTAAAAAAGCGCCCTTTTTTACCAGGCGCCCATTGATAAACATTTCTTTACATCAGACGTAAACCGTCCTATAAAATCCGGGACTAGAGCTTCATGACTCCCGATTCCAGACCGCGGACAGGAACGTAACGGACGTTGCCTGCATTGTCAAAAATGATTGCGGCACCGGCCAGGAAGTTCACCCAGTTTCGATTACCCTGCTCATCGAAGTAACGCAGGTCCACCTTCTTCTGGGAAGCGTAAACCGCAAGGGGCAAGACCATCCTGTCATGGGAAATGTAGAAGTTGACCTTCTGCAACTTGCTGCGGTTGGCCAGAATGTAATCGGACACCAGTTCCTTGGTGCGGTCTTCCAAGTCGTAGAAGTTTCCAGCAGGCACGCCCCTATAAGCCCAGCTAGACAACTCGATAATGGAGGGGTCGCCAGACTTCACATACCATTCCCCATCGAGGCCATCAAGAACATCGGGGTTAATGCTACCCTGCCCAGCCCCATCGGCAATTCCTTCGCAGGTTTCCAGGGTGCGGGTGTAACCGGAATAGGCAAAGTAAATCCTGCCGACGCCACTAAACTTGGCACCGACACTCTTAGCCTGAGCCTTGCCGTTGTCGGTCAGATGCCCCTTGGAGCCAGTTTCATTGGTACGTTCTGCATGACGGAGTACAAACACCACGGACTCGCCTGCACCCAGATTGCGGTACACATCGGCCACGTCAGAGAAATCCATGATATCGTTGCCGGTAGCAACACGCCATTTTCCGGTAGAAGTTTCATAGATGTAATTCTTGTCCTTGTTGATCACACCGGGGCGAATAGCGCCATCGTACTTGGAGGTATCGGCTCCCAGCCCCACCGTATCCTTTTCGATATCGGTAGCGGCACGCCAGCGGCCCAATTCAGCATCGCAGGTAAAGCGGAGCTTGGTCTTGGTTGTATCCCTGTAATCACAGCCAAAAAGAGAGCTCTGACTTTCAGAAATATGAGACACCATTCCGTCAGTAGACGCATTGCATTCGGGGAACTTCAATTCCTTTGTCCAGAAATTGCGCAAGTGCTTTTCGAAATCGGGAACATCCCCCAGCTTCCAGCTAGCCACGTTCTTACGGATTTTTTCAAAGTCACCATTAATGTCAAGAGACATAAGCCAGTCAGCCAAATGAGCCCTGGAAGTCCAGTCGTCCCAGTTTCCGGTATTGGCGACTTTCTGGGCAATGGAATCTGCAAACAGGAGCATTTCCTGGCCAGAACCATGACGTTGCAGCATTACGGATACAGCCAAGAGAGCGGCACTGAATTCGTCTCCGTCAAACAGGTTGACTTCGTCGGAAATCTTCGAAACTGTAGAAGTGCCCGGGCCGAACATACCACCCTGGCCCTGCATAAAGAGGTCGTCATTGAACCCTTCAATCTTGATGCCGAAAGCGTAAAGCACCTTCTTTAGGGACTGTTCCTTGAGCATACGGATCGGCGTATTGAAACCACCCTGTTCCGCAAGCTTCATCACCACGACGGCATCGATATGAGTCAGGATGTTCACGTTTACGGAATCACGTTCCGTAAGGTCGGTAACGTTCCTCAGCTTAATCAATTCCGAAGACAGGCCACCAGTCAGTTCGTTTTTATAATAGCCTTCGGCCTCCACTCGAACATAGGGGGAAACCACGTCAAAGGCATCGAAGCCATAGGAACCGTCGGCAGTAACAACGCAAGTTTCATGTATACGGTCGGAATCGGCCATACGGTTCATGCTATCCAGTTCCACCACCTTCACCGAGGTACCAAAACGGAAGGGACCCTTTTCGGCGATGCCAACCACAGAAACATCCTGACGGCGGTAGACGAACTCGCCAGAAACAGTATCATAACCGAACATGGAAGACACCGTATCCAGAGGCATCCGCATGCCCGCAATCAGAGAACCGTTTTCGCAAGAAACGCCAATGTCTTCCACAACGCCAGTAACCCATTCGCCTTCATAGCAGAAATAGATTGCATTCTCGGAAGCGACCATCATCGCTTCACCCTGATTTTCCGAAGTACACTTAGGCAGGTCATCGGAATCGGAGACCACGGTGGAATCTTCTACAGGGGGATCATCGCTAATCACGGGCCCCGGAACCACTTCCCCAATGGAGCTATTGCCAGAAACTTCACTCTGGGATCCGCTACTACCATTCTGGGAATCTGCGGAATTCGGAATTTCATCATCGTTTCCGGACGGGGTAAAATTCGAGGAATCGTCGCCGCAGGCAACGAACAAAGCAGACAGAAAAATCAAAAAAGCCAAACGATACATCAGGCCTAATATAAAAAAGTGAGCCCGATGTTTCCAAATCAATTTTTACTTACAATGATTACATCCGCTGTCAAAAAAAACGTGCTAATTTGGCAAAAACAGCAAATTTAGAGCATGCTTCCCGTTTCCAGGAATTTCTCGTGCATTTCGAAAGCCCGGGAAAGAGCCAGCGGCACATGCACGCCCTTGGCATGCTTCAGGCTGAATTCCAGGAAATCGGCCAGAGGTTCCTTGAAATTGGGATGGGCGCAATTCTTGATAATCAGGCGGGCACGTTCTTCGGCGGGGAGGCCACGAAGGTCAGCCAAGCCCTGCTCCGTCACGAAAATCATGGTATCGTGATCGGGGTGGTCCACATGGCTCACATAAGGCACCACGGAACTGATGGTTCCATTCTTGGCCACAGAGGGCGTCATGAAAAATCCAAGCAGACAGTTGCGGGCAAAATCAGCGGAACCGCCGATACCGTTCATCATGGCGGAGCCTGCCACCAGGGAACTGTTCACGTTGCCGAAGATATCGACTTCAAGGGCGGTATTCATGGAGATAACGCCGATGCGCTTGATAACATCGGGGCTGTTGCTCACTTCCTGCTGACGGATCACCAGATGCTTTTTCCATTCCTCGGCATTGGCGACGAATTCCTTCTGGGTACTTTCAGACAAAGTAAGAGCCGTTCCGGAAGCAATCCCCAGCTTACCATTCTTCAGCAGCGGAAGAACCGCTTCCTGAATCACTTCGGTATAAAGGTCAATCTTGCTCAGGCGATCATCCGCCGCCATGGCAGAAAGAACAGCGTTAGCCACCTTGCCTACGCCACTCTGGTAAGCAAGCCCCTTCAGGAGTCGGCCACGCTTTTCCTCAAAGCGGACAAAGTCCAGGATGCGTTCGCCAATGTTGCGGGAAATTTCATCGGGCTCCACAAAGGGAGTCACTTCGTCGAAGCGGGACTGTTCTACAATGGCCACCACCTTCTCGGGATTGACGCAGGCAAAGGCCTCGCCCACGCGATCACCGGGCGCATCGATAGCCAGGGACTTGGCATGGGGCGGCAAATCCGGAAGTGCCACGTCGTGAATGCCCACGCAAGCATCGCCAAAGCGGGTATTCAGTTCCAGGATAACACGGTCTGCCATTTCCAGGTACGTTACGGAATTACCGCCAGACGTAGAAAGGCATACACGACCATCGGGAAGAATACAGGTCACCTCCACAATAGCTACCGTGGGGCGGGGCAGCGCACCGGTACGGATCCAGTAGCCCATCTTTCCAAGGTGTGCGTCAATATACTTGATGGAACCGCCATTAATCGCCTTGCGCAACGCCGGATTGGACTGGTACGGCATGCGGAAACTGACCGCATCGGCGCGGGCCAGCGCACCATCGCAGCTATCGCCGGTCGATGCGCCAGAGAACAGCGTAATCTTGAAAGGCTCGCCATTGGCGTGGAGTCTTTCGGCACGTTCGGCAAGAGCGGTCGGCACCACCTTAGGGTAACCCGCCAAGGTAAAACCGGACACGCCAAGAACGTCCCCATCCTTGATCATTTCGGCAGCTTCCGCCGCAGAGCACTTTCTAGATTCGATCCATGACATAATGGGGTCAAAAATAATTATTTTGCGGGCCATGCTTCACTTTATCAAATACAATCTGATCGGAATCATGAACACTTTGATTACCCTGGCAGTCGTCTGGGTGCTGCATCAGCTGCTGGACTGGAATCTGGAGCTTTCCAACTTCCTGGGTTTTGTGGCCGGGGGCTGCAACAGCTACATCATGAACCGCATCTGGAATTTCAAAAGTTCCAACAAGAAGTCTGCGGAAATTACCCGATTCCTCATTGTATTTTTATGTGCCTACGGCCTGAACCTTCTGGTTCTGGAAGGATGCGTCTACGCCCTTGATAATTGGGGTCCGCTGGCCTCAAGCGCAAACTTGATTTCCAAGTTCATGAAACCCAGCTACTTCGCAAACATTGTTGCAAACGTAGTCTACGTATTGGCCAGTTTCACCCTCTACAAGAAGTGGGTCTTTACCAAACAATAAATTCGATGCGACGATTCGCCTTGCGGCCCTGCAAGGTTCCATTGTCGGCAACAGGACGGCTAGATCCAAGCCCCACCGCTTTCAGGCGACGGGCATCAATCCCCTTGCCAACCAAGTAGTCAACCACAGACTGGGCACGTTCCTGAGACAGCATCAAGTTGATGTTCTCGGGACCGGCGTTATCCACGTGGCCCTCGATTTCAAGTTTAATGGTGGGAGCGCCGATCAGGATGTCTACCAGGGAATCCAAGGCAGAAAAACTTGCCTTGGTCAGCTTGGCAGAGCCAGTCTGAAAATCAATTCGGCCCCTCAGATAATCCAGAGTTGAATTCCTGGAAACAGGGCAGCCAACGGAATCTACAATGGCATCGTAGGGTGTATTGGGACACTTGTCCAACTGGTCGGGAACACCGTCCCCATCATCATCACGGACACAGCCTCGTTCATTCACCAAAGCACCTACCGGACTGTTGGGGCACTTATCCAGATAATCGGGAACGCCATCCCCATCAGTATCCAGGGGGCAGCCAGTCTGATCTACGGGAGTTCCCGGTTCCGTACCGGGGCACAGATCCCTGGTATCGTAAACACCGTCATGGTCAGAATCCAAGGGGCAACCTAGGGAATCAACGGGAGTGCCCGGCCTTGTATTGGGGCACTGATCAATATCGTTGGGTACACCATCACTATCGCCATCTAAAGGCTGTGCTACAACCATGGCGCAAAATACAAACAAAATTGAAACGAGTCTTTTCATCCAAAATCCATTACTTAACTTAAGTAAACCCAAACTAACTCGCCTTCCAAAATTTAGTATTTTATCGTCCGCTGCAACCCCGTGGAATGTAAAAGCATCTAAAATTACGACTATGGACAACTCCCCTATCCTTTCTATACAGAACTTACGTCGCGACTTCAAGATGGGCGATGAAACTGTACACGCCCTGCGCGGAGTAAGCTTCGACATTCACAAGGGAGAGTTCGTCACCATCATGGGAACCAGCGGATCGGGCAAGTCTACCATGTTGAACATTCTTGGCTGTATGGATAAGCCCACCGCAGGCCACTACATTCTGGACGGGGAGCATACCGAAAAATTGAAGCGGGACGCCCTGGCAAAAATCCGAAACCAGAAGCTGGGTTTTGTCTTTCAGAGTTACAATTTGCTGAGCCGAACTACAGCTCTCGAAAATGTGGAACTGCCCCTCCTGTACAATTCAAAAGTTTCTGCTTCGGAGCGTCGCAAGCGAGCCGTCCGCGCTCTTGAAATGGTAGGGCTTTCCGACCGCATGAATCACCTGCCCAACCAGATGTCCGGCGGTCAGCAGCAGCGAGTGGCCATTGCCCGCGCCCTGGTCAACGATCCGGTCATTATCCTTGCCGACGAAGCCACCGGTAACCTGGACACCCGTACCAGTTACGAAATCATGAGCATCTTCCAGGACTTGCATAGGCAAGGGAAGACTATCGCCTTCGTGACCCACGAACCGGATATCGCCACCTTCAGCGGACGCACCATTACGCTGCGAGATGGCCTTCTAAAAAAAGACGTCATCAACGAGAATGTGGCCGACGCAAGGGCCGCCCTTGAGGCATTGCCCCCGCCGGAAGTTTTTGACGATGATTCAGAAGATCGTCGCGGGGAGGGCGCATAATGGGTCCAATAACCCTTGTTAAAATTGCAGTGAAGGCCCTGTTCCGCAACCGCATGCGAACCTTCCTTTCGGTGCTGGGCATCGTCATCGGTGTGGCCGCCGTGATTGCCATGGTAGCCATGGGCGAAGGATCCAAGCAGTCCATCAAGGAACAGATGACCAGCATGGGCACCAACGCCATTATCGTCATGCCTAATCGCGACCGTCGCGGCGGCGTGCAAACGGAATCCGCGGTCTCCCTAGAAGAAGAAGACGTTATCGAAATCCGCAACAGGGCACAGTTCATCAATGGCGTATCGCCCATGATTACCGCCAACGGCCAGGCCATTGCAGGAAACAACAACTCCCCCACCCAACTCAGCGGAATTTCCAGCGACTACCTCAAGATCCGCAACTACGAAATCGAGGACGGCGTCATGTTCGACGACGAAGCGGACCGGATGTCCAAAGTCTGCGTCATCGGCCAATCTGTCATCAAGAACCTGTTCCCCGATACAGACCCCATCGGAAAGACCATCCGATACAAGAGCATCCCGCTGAAGGTCATCGGCACATTAAAGGCCAAAGGCAGCGGTGATTTCGGGCAGGACCAGGATGATGTCATCTTCACGCCCTACCAGACGGTAATGAAACGTTTTAACGCCACCACGGAAATCCGCCAGATTTACGCAAACTCCATCGGCGAAGGCTACGCGGAACAGGCCACAGAAGAAATCATGGGTATCCTGAAGGAACGTCGCAGCTGGACAAAGCCCACGGACCCCTTCCGAATTTTCACCCAGGAAGAAATGATTACCATGATGACCAACACGTCCGATATGTTGTCCTTAGTCCTTACGGCAATTGCGGGCATCAGCCTTCTGGTTGGCGGTATCGGCATCATGAACATCATGTACGTTTCCGTTACGGAACGTACCAAGGAAATCGGCCTGCGCATGGCTATTGGCGCACGCGGTCGCGATATACTCTTGCAGTTCCTGATTGAATCCGTCATGATCAGCCTGCTGGGCGGTCTCATCGGAATCGGTCTCGGCATCGGAGCCTCTCAGGCAGTCAAGTCCATACTGAACTGGCCCATGAGCGTTTCCATTACCAGCGTGGTGGTCAGTTTCGGCGTCTGTTTTGTGACTGGAGTATTCTTCGGCTGGTACCCTGCACGAAAGGCAAGCCGCCTGGACCCCATAGATGCTTTAAGGTTCGAGTAACATACTTTTTACTTGCATTCTTATAAAGGTTAGCTATTATTACCTTGTGAACAACGAGGTATTAATGCGTCACCCCAAAAAGAAAACCCTGATAGCCGCTTCCGCCATTGCAGCACTTTCTGCAACCGCCTTTGCAGCCACCACCCCCTATGACCTGATTCGCCCCACCTGGCCCCTGACCTGGGACGCCAAGGCTCTCGACAATTTCGAGCCGAATGCAAAAAAGGATAACGTCCTGCCCGAAGAAAAGACCCCGGCAAACTTCAAGGCCGGAGCCCTCATGCCTGACACCCTGGACCAGGCCTATCTTGACGTCATCAACACGACCATCTCTCCCATTCGCGTAAACCAGGCCGGCTACCTGAAGAGCGATACGGAACGTCAGTTCTATTTTATCGGCACCGCCAAGGAATTCGAAGTCGTCGATGAGAACGGCAAGTCCTTAAGCAAGAAAATTACCGGGACCCTCACGAAGACTTCCGAAGAAACCACCTCCAGCTGGCTTATCGTCGCAGGCACTGACGCAACTATTAGCGATCATAAACGCTACTCTGTCGAGTTCAACGGCCCCTCCGGAAGTATCCTCGTCGGAAACATTCCCCAGTCCGTCCCCACCGACAAGCGCCTCCGCATCAAGGTCGGTGACGAGATCTCCAGCACCTTCATCGTAAGCGAAGACGTCTACACCATGGTGAAGGATGCGGCCATTAAATTCTTTGGCATCCAGCGCAGCGGCAATTCCGATTCCTGGTTCCATGGCCCGAGCCACGTCAAGGACGGCGCAGGCAAGGTGGTCTTCGACGAAAAAGTAGTCTCCGGTGTAACAACCAATGAAGGTGACCTGCAGGGTGGCTGGTACGACTGCGGTGACTACCTGAAGGAATCCCAGACCCAGGCTTACGCATTTGCAAATCTTGCCGTCGCCGCGGTCTCCAACCCCTCCAAGGACGTTGACCATTATGCATACAACCACGGGGAATTCGTAAAGACCGACAACGTTCCTGACGTTCTTCGCGAAGCAAAGCACGGTGCGGATTTCTTCCTGAGATCATTCAAGGCTGCCAATGGCGTTGTCGACAACATGGCCGTTTCCGTGGGTAACTTCGGTAGCGATCACGGTTTATGGGTTCGCCCTGAACTTCAGGACTACATCGTCATTTCGATGCGCGGCGGTCCCGCAGATCGCGACGTCCGTCTCGGCGAACTGGGTTCCAATATTTCCGGTCAAATCGCGGCTGGCCTTGCCATCCTGAGCAAGGACTACGCCAAATACGACAAGGACTTCGCCGACTCCTGCCTGATGGTCGCCGAAAAGATGTACGACTTCGCCAAGAACCTGGCACTTGGCAACGACTCCTATGACAAGGGGAAGAAGTTTGTTTACAACACAATGGCCGCAGGATGGAGTACCCCAGCCTACAACGGCAATAATGAATATCACGACGATCTCGCCCTGGCAGCGATCGCCCTCCACTATGCCACTTACGAAAAGTCCGGCAAAATGGATTACCTGAACGACGCCGTCGAAGATACGGAAATCGGGACAGATCAGATGAGCAGAAGCTTCGCCTTCAATGGCGGCTGGATGGCCCATGGTCGAAACGGCATGTTAAAGTCCAGCAGGAACACCAGCTGGGCAAACGTCAACACGCTGACACTCTATGCTTTCTACAAACTGTTGCTGAAGGATTCAAAGACCGCAACCAAGTACGGCATCTCCGATGAAAAACGTCTGGGATATGCAGAAAAGGTGGCAAGCACCATGGCCATCAACCTGCAAAATCTTTCGAACTCCGGCGCAAGTAGCATCGAACTTCCTGTCAGCCTACTCTCAAGCGAATCCGGAGCCATCAGCTATGACGGTGCATGGTATAGCATGCAAACGGATCAATCATGGATATATAACCGCTATCAAGCGGGAAATATCTTTGAAGTCCTCGCCCTTGCCGATATCGCCAAGGACCTGGAAAAGGTAAAGCTTCCGACATTGGGCACCTTGAACTGGAACTCCGAAAAACTGCATCAGTTGGGTATCAACCAGCTGAACTACATGCTAGGCGTCAACCCCTGGGACGTTTCCTTCATTTACGGCGTTGGCGACAAGAACGACAACCATCCCCACCACAGAATATCAAACCCCGAAGGACGTAATGCACGAGGTAGCGTCGCATACAAGTACGTACGACCCGTTGGAGGTCTTTTCGGAGGAATCATTCCTGGTGCAGAAAATTCCATTAGTCCTAGCGCATTGAGCTGGGAAGACTATCATCTTTCCGAGACTTGCCTCGATGGATCTGCTGCACTTGTCTCTGCCTTGACAATCGTCAGCAACGGCGGCGACGACTACTTTGAAAAGAAGTGCGACAACTGCAACAAGAATCCCGACATTTTCCAGGCAGACAACATTCACGTCGGTGCATACCATTACGAGTTCAACGAACTGGACTACTTGACCATCAGCTTCAGCAACAGCACCCTGAAGAGAATGGACAGCGTTGTTACATACGTCTACTTTGACGCAACCGAAGATGACGTCGAAAACTGCAACGTACTGTTCAACCTGTCAATCTGCCAGGCCTACGACCAGGGCGGATTCAACAGGCCTTGCAGCAACGAAGACGAGATTCGCAAGGAACTGAGAAAAAACAATCCCCAGAAGATCAAGGATACCTACGACAAGAAATCCAAGACCTACACCTGGGCACTTCCCATTGTTCTGGACTCCTTAGGCATCGGCCGATATGTCCGTCTCGACCTTAGCGTAACCTCCGGTACAAAGGTTAGCGGAGCCTGCGAATACGCTCTTGAGCCCGCAAAGGTAGACTTCACCAAGGGCTGGAGCTTCAAGTCGCATACCGCAAGCAACAGCATGCCCGCCTACGAAGGAATTTCCGACAAGGATAAGGATTACATCGAAGTCCAGGAAGCGCCTGATGCACCCTACATCGTACTCCGCAGCCAGGGCAAACTCATCTGGGGTTATGGTCCCGCAGACGAAACCAGCGACCGCGTAGGAGTCCGCAAGATTGCCGCTCCTGCCGCAAATGCAAAGATGATCGTCAACGGCCGAGGCCTCTATGTAGTTGCACCTGCACAGGGCACAAAGACCCTGAAGGTCTTCGACATGCTGGGCAACCAGCTCATGGCACAGACCTTCGAAGGGACTTCCGCACAGGTCAGCCTCGCAAAGTTTCCTCATCGTAGCGCCATGGTTGCACGCCTCATGTCCGGCGAGAAGGTTCTTGCCACCAAGGCATTCAAACTGAAGTAATCCATCAAATTACATCAAGCGTAAAGAACGTCGGCTACAAAAAAGCCGGCGTTTTTCATTTTGCGGAAAAGTCGCAGAAAACGACAACCACATTCCCTTAGACCCATGTGAGATTTTTCATGCAAAAAATCCAATCCAATTTTTTTTGCACTATATTTATTGCCATGGAACTACTTGAATTTTTGAAAGACATGCCGGTCATCGGCATCCTTCGCGATATCCCCCGGGGATCCGAAGAACTCTGTGCACAGACTGCGGCCAAGTGCGGTCTTAAGGCTATTGAAGTCACCATGAACACCGACAATGCCGCAGAAATCATTACGGCACTGAAGGCCGCCTGCAAGCCCTACGGCATTACCGTCGGCGCAGGCACCGTGCGCCATGATAGCGACCTGGAAAGGGCCATGCACGCAGGCGCCAACTTCATCGTAACCCCAAACACCCGTAGCAACATCATCCGCACGGCGGCAGGCTCCAAGACCCCGATTATCCCCGGAGCACTGACCCCCACCGAAGTGCAGAAGGCCTACGACCTGGGCGCAACGGCCGTCAAGATTTTCCCGGTAGATTGCGTTGGCGGTCCCAAGTACATCAAGGCTTTGCGCGGTCCCTTCCGCGACATACCCCTGCTGGCCTGTAGCGGCGTGAACGCCGAAAATGCCGGTGAATACATCAAGGCAGGCGCCAACCTGCTGGCATTCGGCGGAAGCATCTTCAGCGCCAAGCTGATGAAAGAAGGTAACTGGGAAGAAATCGGCAAGCGCCTGACAGAATTGCTGGACGCTGTACGCGCAGCCCTTAAGTGAGGGAGCGCGCTTTCAGGCTTCAGGTATGAGGTATGAGCTCGGGCCTGCGACTCCTTTCAGCGGTGTGCTATGAGCAGTGAGCAGTGAGCTAGATAATCGCGCCAACGGCGCCTTACTTTAACTCATAACTCATATCTAGTTATATCATCCCACAATTAAAGGACCCGGATTTCTCCGAGTCCTTCTTTAAACTGTCAGCTATAAGCTCTCCGCTATTTTTCACTTTTCATCTTCTTTTTACATTCGTACATAGATACATCTGCACTGTGAAGCATGTCGTCCATTTCGGAGTAGTCTTCAGAAGAGTGTGCGATACCATAAGCGAAAGTCACCTTCTGATCGACGATGGTAATTGCGTTTGCAGCCCTTTCCATACGTTCGACACAAATGAAGGCCCCCTTCTTATCGGTTTCGGGGCAGAGGATCATAAACTCGTCACCGCCCATGCGGAAGAACAAGTCGGAATCGCGGAGCAAAGCCTTGACGGAATTCACCACGGAACGGAGCATCAAATCGCCAGCCTGGTGGCCATAGCGGTCATTCACCTGCTTAAGTCCGTTCAAGTCAAAATAAATCAGGGAGAACTGCGTTCCATAACGGCGTGCGCGAGAGAAAAGTTCGCGGAGTGAATTCATGCCGTGGCGTCTGTTGTAGCAGCCGGTCATGTCGTCCGTCAGGGAAATATCGCGCAGATAGCGCAGGGAACGGGACAGTCGAATATGCACATTGACGCGGGCCAACAGAATGTCTTCCACGGCATTCTTGCTCACAAAGTCAGACGCACCTGAATGGAATCCCTTAGTCACGCTTTCGGTATCTTCACGGCTCGTCAAGAAAATCACCGGCAGATCATCCAAGGCATAACGCTGACGGATTCGAAGACAGACTTCGTACCCGTTCATGCTAGGCATGTTAATGTCAAGAAGAACCAGGTCAACGCAGTTTAATTCCAAATACTCCAGGGCCTCTTCGCCAGAGGTACAGGCAGTAACATTATAACCCACGTGAGTCAGAAGGTTGCGGGTACGCTCAAGAACTTCCGCACTATCATCAACGATGAGAATCTTTTCTTCGACCATTTTATCCCTATCTTTGTCTCTTAACCTTTTACACACACACCAACAGAGACATACTAAAAATAGATTTTCAAGGGACCAAAGTCATCACCGTTCTTGTAAAAATTCCAATACCGGAGCGGCCTGAACAAGCCCCAAATCTGCGGCATACCTAAAGAAAAGGTTCAGGGACTCCTTGCGTTCCTCGGTAAAACGGTAATCCAGGGCCGAGTAGTAACTTTCAATAACGGGGCGGGGCAAGTTGACAGGATAACGGGCAAGCCATTTATCTAGGGCCGCAGAAGGCCTAGCGCTAAATGTTTCGATACTGTTCCTGGTCGCATCCATGTACCGCAGGAGAGTCGGGCGCAGTTCGTCGGACAAAGCCTCCTTGGCAATAATCCAGGCGCCAAAGACGAAGGGCAATTTCTGCCAGTCCTGCCACAAGGTTCCAAGGTCGTAACTGTAGGCGAACCGGCGACGTTCATTTTCTTCAAGGGCCTGATCGCCAATAAGCAGGCAGGCGTCATCCCCAGGCTGATACGCCCCATCCACATAATCAGGACGCAGACCGAAGCGAGTCTCCAGCAAGATCCGCAAAAGCGTCACGGACGTCTTGCTCTGGGCTGTCATACGCACCCGTTTCCCCGACAGTTCCTGGACCGGCAGATTTGAAAACAACTTAACGGAACGGACTTCAAAGGAGCAGGAAGTGCAGAGCGTCGGAGACAGCACAAAAGCCCCCGGTTTCTGGGCAAAAGTAATGGAAGATGCCGGGGAAAGGTGGATAGATCCATCTTTTAGACCCGCACAATGGGCGCTAGGTGGCCCATCCACAAAATCTACATCGCCAAATTCGGATTCGCGGCCCAAAAAGTCGTGAAAAAAGGGTGCACAGACCAAAAAAGGAATTCGTCCTACTCGCAAAGTCATATAAAAAAATTAACTTTTCCCAAAGCCTTACAACAGGCTGGATTTAATAAACTGAGGATTAACTGAAGTATAAATAGTGGCTAAAGTACAATGGCTGTATTTCACGTAAAGAAAACCTCCCTTGGCGAAGACCAGAATACTCTGGTGTTCAAGGGTAAGATTATTGAAGGCCCCATCAGCAAGGGGATGACCATCGAAATTCCCGTTACCCAGGAAGCTGTGGTAAAGATGAAGATTTATGATGTCGCCCTGTTCGAAAAGCAGAAGGACGACGAAAAGAAGGTTGGCCTGATCGTTGACTTTAACGGACTTCCCGACGACATGGAAGTAGTTCTCGGTCTGAACATTGCAGACGAAGACCTGAATATCGTTAACGAGTAAAGTTTCTCAATCGGCCGTCAATTCCGACGGCCACAACTTAAATGGGATGGTAACATGATTAAAGAAAGACTGCGGGGAGTTAATTTGGGCGGCTGGTTCAGTCAGGTAGACTGCATCCAGGAAAAAGATCCCGTGGGTTTCCCTGGGATCATCCAACACGTAAAGACCTTCCTCGGTGTGGAAGATTTCAAGCGCATCCGCAATGCTGGGTTCAACCACGTCCGTCTGCCGGTGGACTATTTCAACATGTTCGACGGCGAACAACTGAAGCCCAACGAAGAAATGTTCGCCCTGCTGGACAAGGCCCTCAAGGAAATCCAGGCTGCAGACCTGGATGTCATCCTGGACCTGCACAAGTGCCCCGGCCATGACTTCCACCTGGCCAGCTACGAAGAACAGGCTTTCTTTGTCAGCGCCGACGCCCGCAAGGACACCAACAAGGTCTGGTCTTATCTGGCAGAACGCTACAGCGGTGAATCCCGCGTCATGATGGAACTGCTGAACGAACCTGCAGCAGGCGACTCCAAGGTCTGGGACAAGGTGAAGGATGAAATCTTCTGGACCATCCGTAAGCACGCCCCCAAGAACACCATCGTGGTCGGTGCCAACAAGTGGAACAGCGCCCGCGAATTTGAATTCCTGACTCCGCTGGATGACGACAACGCTATCTATAGCTTCCATACCTACACTCCGGTGACATTCACCCACCAGGGTGCCGCATGGATCAAGGACCCGTTCTTCCACATGGAACGCCCCTGGCCCGGTGACTACGCCGCCCCCAGCGCCGACGGCACTACCCGCCTCGACGTTGAATATGGCAAATGGGACAAGGCCCGCCTGCAGGCAAGCATCCAGAACGCCCTGGATTTCCGCCGCAAGTACAACCTGCCCGTCGCCTGTAACGAATTCGGCGTCTACGTCCAGGTGCCCCGTCAGTATCAGATGGCCTGGATGCGCGACTTCATGGACATCCTCCGCGAAGCCGACGTTGGCTACAGCTACTGGAACTACAAGAACCTGGACTTCGGTATCGTATCCAAGGGCGAATCCCTGCATAACAACCTGGCCCAGTACAACAATCCGGAACGCCTCGACAGCGAACTCATGGAACTGCTGGCAAAGGGCTAGAATTCAGGCGTCAGGATTTAGGTATCAGGTATCAGGCGCCAGGCCGCATAGAAAAGGCTCCAGTTAAACTGGAGTCTTTTTTTTAAAAGTCAGCAACGATACCTAGACCCACGGGGAAAACAAGTTTATCATTATCGAGTCTGCCATAAAGCTCGTCAAAATTTGTATAGTAGCCGCCATCTCCAGCAAGGAACTGGAACCCAACTTCAACATAGGCTCCCAGATGCTTTGTTATCAGGTACTGAAAACCCAGGCCGAAAACCAGACGCCAGTAGTCAAACCTTCTGCAGGTTTCCTCCACATCGGCAAATTCACCATCTTCCAACCTAATCCTAAAGCCCTCCACTTCACCGGTCATCCAATCGGAGGAATGGAATACATAGGCGCCGGACAGTCCACTGAAACGATAGGCGACACCCATTCCACCAAAAAAATCATAATCGGTGCTAAAGTTCGACAAGTGGATGTTCGCAGAAAAATGATCATCCATCATGGTGTACCCGACACCGACTATTCCATGATAAGGTCCAAAACCGAGAGAAGCCTCAATTCCGGCAAAACTCAAACTGGCAAGAACCGATAGCAAGAAAACAAGTTTCCTCATAAACAACCTCCTATTCATTTTTTCCACTAACGCTTTAAAGACGGAACTATGTTACACAATGCTGGAGTACCTCCTGGCCTGTACGCAAAAGCCGAAGCCGCGCATATTCCCATGCGTAGTAATAAGTTCGCTTCATTTTTGGGCTGATTAGCCATAACCGTAGAACTATCAAAAACAAATTCTTTTATCGTATCAGAAAATCCAGACAGATTTACGGACAACGAATCCGACTTCACGGAAGCCTCTTTTGGAGCGACTTTAATTAATTGCGCAAGGCAGATTCCTTGAAAAAAAAGAACTACCAAAAGCATAAAATAGATCTGTATAGGTTTCATCATAGAGTCTCACCAGCACAACATTATTCAGCGATAAGAAAGAGTATACTTTGAAACAATCGCTTTACGAGTTTCGCTTGTTAAATTCTTGCTTGTTTTAGCCTTAAATTCCAAATCTTTATGTTTTACATAATGCAATCCAATCACTCCGTATTCAGATGCTTTAGTAAAATTCGTATTCTTTTCGTTCCCAGTCAATTGCGTATTAGCATTCGGGTTATAACCAGTTAAATCTTCATTCGGATTTGAAGGACTGCCCCCCGTTGAAAATTCCACAAAAGGTGTAATTTTACATCTTACAGTAATATCTTCCGTATCACAACATTTGTCCAGGTCAGTTTCATGGGAAGTTTTTGCACATGAAAAATTTCCATATCTATCATAACCACAATAACGCCATAATAGAGTAAACTATTTTTTTTATTCTTTGTTCTCCTTATCATTTGGCCCAAAGAATATAGCACAATTTTTCTTAAGTTGTTTACAATAGTGCAATTTTTCACACGCATTTATAAACTTAAAAAGGACTCCCCCACGGGAGCCCTTTTTTAAATGCAATAACGTTACCGATTAGCGGAGCGCAGCTTACAGTTCAATGAGAATGCCGGCTTGCACGTAAACGTATCCGTGGCCGTCGTGTTCCAGGAATTGGTAGCCGCCCATCAGCATGATAGAGGAATAGTCCCCATTCTTGATGTCAACGCCACCCCCTGCGCGCCAGAACATCTGATGGTCCGATCCGATCAGGTAGCCCCAATCGCCCGTTGCCACAGGAAGCATCTGACTGCCAATAGGCAAGCGCACCCAGGCACTGGCCGCAATCGGCACAAGGGACACATTGTCCAGTTCCTGATAGCCGCTACCGACACCCACAAAAAGCATCTGATCGATGGGGAACCAGAAATGGCCGTAAATGTTCAGGTTAAAACTGGTAATGTCGCTCCAGGCGTTTACCACACCGCCCTGCACATCCATGGTAAAGGCTCGGGCAGGAGTTGCGCCAAATCCGGCAACCAGTGTGAGCGCCAAGGCAAGACTCGCAAGCAGACGTTTCATACAAATTCCTTCTCGTTTTAAAATCAGACGTTCCGATCTAGCGATTCCACAAAAAACTAGGCTTCATCATCGCTTCGGGCTTCGCGTGCCCAGCCGCCACTTTTCTCGCGACCAAAGGCCATAAAGAATCCCTTAAGCATGGCGAAGTTCATCAAGAGGAAATAGTATCCGCTAGGAACAATCTTGAAGATCGCCACAAGAAGTCCAAGGACAAAGGCACCAAAGAAAATCTGGTACACCAGGCCGCTGGTCAGCAGAAGAACGTTGGAGATAAACAGCAAGATAAAGATGTGCGCAGAGAACCAACGCAGAATTTTATGAGAAAAGAAGAGGTAGGCGGTCAGGGGTCGGAACGGGTTCAGCAAAGGCAAGTAGGAGAACAGGAAGTTGAAATTGGCGCGGCCGATACGGACCTTGCGGCGGTATTCACCTGTAGATTCCTTGGAGGTCTGTTCCGTGCCGATAGCACTAGAAACGAAGGTGCAATAGTAACCCTTCTGCAAGACCTTGGTGGCAATAAAGAAGTCATCCATGACGCTCTTCTTCACCGGCAGTTCCGTATAAAGTTTACGGCGGATGGCATAGAGAGCGCCGTTGCCGCCAATCAGACGGTCCAGCACACCTTCGAACTTCTTGATTTCAGATTCCAGATCCCAGTAGGAGCTTTCGCCGCGGCCAAGAACGCTTCCGCTCTTGTCAGAAAGAATCAGGTGACCGCAGGCGCAGCCGATCTTTTCATCCTGGAAGGCGCGGACAAGTTTACGGACTACGTTAGGGAAAAACATGGTGTTGGCATCGCAAAGCAAGAGGATGTCATTCTTGGCGATTCCGTTAAGACGGTTCAGCATGGCGGCCTTGCCTGCATTCTTGGGAGCCTTCACCAAAGTGATTCCCTGGTCGGCATAGCGGGCGACAATTTCTGCAGTGCGGTCCGCAGAACCGTCATCGCCGATCAGAACTTCCAGCTTTTCCTTGGGGTAATCAATCTCAAGAATGTTCTGGATCTTGCGTTCGATAACAGCCTCTTCGTTGTAGGCAGAAATCAGGATAGACACCGTAGGCAGCTCACCGTCAGAGGCATCGCAGGACTTCTTGCGCTTGAAAAGCTCGCTGACAAAAGGAAGCGTTACAGGGAACAGCAGATAGCAGTGGATCAACAGCACCAGCATCGTCCAAAAGACAATCTGAACACCAAAGAGGAAATTTTCACCCATCAATTCGCTCATCGGGATATCCATTCCTTTTCTTTTTCTAGAAACTTGAGAAGCAATTCAAGCATCTCCTGGGGCGACATGGAATCCGTCACCGTCAGAATGCTCATGCCTTTCGGAGCCACCAACACAAAGGCGGGCAATGCGTTCAGCTCCCACACATCAAAATAACAACGTTGCACGGTATTCTTCTGACCGTCGCACATAATGGAATCCTGGGAATCCGCATCAAGCTTCACCGGGTAGAAGTACCGGTTCAGCGCATCAGCCACCATAGGATTCATATACACGTTCTTGTCCATGACACGACAGGGAACGCACCAGTCCGCATATAAGTCCACGAACACCAGCTTGGGTTTGGACTTAGCCAGCGCGAAGGCCTCGCTGTACCCCATCCAATGGACCAGGCTCTTAGGTTCCTGCGGGTCGGCAAAGGCGCAGACCGCGGCAAACAAGATCAAGAACAGGAGTCGCATCAGTCATCACCTCCCTTAGGCTTCCTTTGCTGAAGCATAGGATTCGCGGGCTTAACCGGAGGAGAATGGGGAACCGATTTGGAAGCCCTGACATTATCTTCCTTGCGGTCCGCCAACAAAGTGTCTAACTGAGCCACCACGGCCTTCTGGAATACGACCCACTGCTTTTCATCGTCCAGCAGTTTTTCGGTCTCGGCCAGGAACTGTTCGCGGGTATAGCCATGCTTCTTGATGATTTCCTGACGCAGAATACGGGCCGACGGAGAATCTGCCCCAAACGTCATTTCCACCACGCGCATTTCCACAAAGGCGTCCACAAAATTCGAATTATACGATTCTTCTTTTTGGCATGACGTCAGAAAGGGTAACGCAAACAATAAAACAACGGCGCCAAGGCGCCTAGCAAAAAACGCAAAAGAAGGGGCGGCAAGACGCCCCTCCTCAAAACATGCTTTTTTGCAAGACAAAAACATTAGCCTTCGCTCTTTTCGTCCAGTGCGTTTTCGAAGAGTCCGTCTACGTATTCACGCTTGTTGAACTCCACCAGCTGGTCGATGCGTTCGCCCATGCCAATCCAGCGGATAGGAATCTGCAGGGAGCTGGCGATAGAAAGCACGGCGCCACCGCGGGCGGTACCATCCAACTTGGTCACCACCAGGCCCGTCAGCGGGAAACTCTGGTTGAAGATCTTGGTCTGGTTGATGGTGTTCTGTCCGGTATTGCCGTCAATGACCAGCCACATGTCGTGGGGCATATCCGGATTTACCTTCTTGATGACGCGGACAATCTTCTTCAGTTCTTCCATCAGGTAGTCTTTATTGTGCAGACGTCCAGCCGTATCGATCAGAACCACGTCGCAACCGCGGGCCTGGGCAGCCTGGCAGGCGTCATAGGCAACCGCAGCCGGGTCAGAGCCTTCCTGATGCTTCACGAATTCCGCACCGGAACGTTCGGCCCAGGTTTCCAGCTGGTCGATGGCAGCAGCACGGAAGGTATCGCAGGCAGCGATCATCACCTTCTTGCCTTCGCCAATAAGACGAGCCGCAAGCTTGCCGATGGTCGTGGTCTTTCCGGCGCCGTTCACGCCAATCACCAGAACCACATGGGGCTTACCCTTCAGTTCGAACTTGGGAGGATCCTTCAGAAGGCGTTCCGCCTCGTTACGCATAATATCAAGGACCTGCTCCGTAGTCAGGGACTTGCCCAGGGCGTTTTCGCGGAGAGCGTCGGTCAGGAGGAATGCCGCCTCCACGCCAACGTCGGCCTTGATCAGATGTTCTTCAAGATCTTCCAGGGTGTCGTCGGTAATCTTACCGGCGCCAACAATACCCTTCAACTCCCCGATCAGGGCGTCGCGGGTCTTGGCAAGACCATTCTTAATGGCTGAAAAAAATCCCATAGTTTTCTCGCGGGCAATAAATTAAAGCTTGCTTTCGACGATATCAACCAGGCCGTACTTCTTGGCCTCTTCGGCACTCATGAAGTTGTCGCGTTCTGTATCGCGGTCGATTTCTTCGATGGTGTGGCCAGAAGTTTCTGCAAGAATCTGGCCGGTGATGTTACGGATGCGCAGCATTTCTTCGGCCTGAATCTGGATATCGCTTGCGGGGGCAACGATTTCGCCGTGGATCAGGGGCTGGTGAATCATGATGCGGGCATTGGGCCATGCATAGCGCTTGCCCTTGGCACCGGAAGTCAGCAACACGGCACCCATAGAGGCAGCCTGGCCACAGCAAACGGTAACCACATCACTCTGGATGGCGTTCATGCAGTCATAAATAGCGAGACCACTAGAAATAACGCCACCGGGGCTGTTGATATAAAGAGTAATATCGTCGTGATTCAGGGAATCCAGGTAAAGAAGCTGCTTCACGATACGTTCGGCACTTTCATCATCCACGCCGCCCCAAAGGAAAATGCGACGGTTGTTGGCCAAGTATTCTTCGGCCTTCTTCATCATGTCCGGAGTCTGGGCTTCTTTCTTTTCGTTACAATCTGCCATAAATAGCATCCTTTAATGCAATCTTTTTGTTCAAGGTTAATATTAGCAATTTATATATCGTCAGATTTTTAAGAACTGTCAAAAAGGAGTGAATAGTGAACAGTGAAGGGAGGGTGTCATTCTGAACTCGTTTCAGGATCCCACTGTTTTTAATTATGAATTACGAGATATGAATTGCAAATTATAAAGTTAGGCACCACCGACGCGATTATAAAAACTCATATCTCGTATCTGATATCTAGATCCTTCGCTTCGCTCAGGATGACAGCCAAGCGCCTGTAGCCTGTTGCCTCATACCTGACACCTAATTCCGGCGCCTCCGGCGCGATTATTAAACTCATGGCTCAAAGCTGAACGCTCATGGCTGAACAAGTCGCCTCCGGCGCGATTATCTAGCTCACCGCTCACAACTCATCGCTCATCACTAAAGGCGCCCCCTCCCCCCGCTCCTTTGCTATATTTACGCCCATGACCAGTTCAACCAAGTATCTTGTCGGCCTCATTGGCCCCGCCGCCCTAGAAGCCGCAGAAAAAGACGCCAACCATCCGGTTCGCAAGGATTTTGACCGCTGCACCGCCGTAGAAATCCGTTACGATTTCTTTGAAGAAAGCCAGTGGCCAGGCCTCTCCGCCCGCGTCCGCAAGGTAGCTCCCGGCAAGCTGCAGATCGGCACCATCCGTCTCAAGCACGACGGCGGCACCTTCCCCGATGCCCGCGTGGTAGACCGCATGGAACTGTGGAGCAAGATTCTGGATGCCGCCGAAGTCCCCGAATGGCTGGACCTGGAACGAGACTACCTGGCCAACTACAGCAAGCTGCACGACATGGCCGCCCTCCGCAGGGTCAAGCTGCTCATTTCGGAACACAACTTCGAAAGGGTTCCTAGCGACGCCGAACTGGAAGAATACGCCAAGGAACTGTTGCAGTTCAAGGCACCCGGTCTGAAGATCGCCGCCATGAGCAATTCCGAAAACGACTGCGACCGCCTCTACAAGTTCATCAAGAAGAATTTCAAGAAATTCGAACTTTTCGCCGCCTTCGGCATGGGCGAAACCGGCAAGGTCAGCCGCCTCTGGAGCCTAAAAGAGGGCGCAAATCTGACCTACGGCGCCATCGGAAAGGCCGAAGCACCCGGCCAAATTGACGTCTTGACCATGAAAAACGCCCTGGAAAGCGAAACTGCACTCAACTCGCAGACAGAATTATTGGCTTTTTTACGTTAAAAACGGCAATTTTTAATATTTTCTGACTACATCTGCATTTGGGGACTCCCCAAATGCGATTTTTTTTCTAAAATATCTATTTACAGACATTTACAAAAGGACTAAGGACAATATGCGTCTTTCCGAAAGATTTGTTGACAATTGCATCTTGATCAATTCCGCCAGCACCACCAAGGAAGCTATCCTGAACGAGCTGGTGGACACGCTCTGCAGTGCCTACAAACTGGATCACCGCGACGAAATTTTCGATGCAGTATGGAACCGCGAACAGAGCCGTTCTACCGGTATCGGTTGCGGACTGGCCGTACCCCACGCCAAGATTGACTACGTGGACCGCATGTGCATGGTGGCAGCCACCATCGAAAACGGTCTGGACTTCGCTTCTTTCGATGGCGAACCGGTCTACCTGATCATCCTCATTGTCAGCCCGGGCAACACCGTTGGCCCCCACCTGAAGGCCCTGTCCTCCGTCAGCCGTCTGCTAGCCGATGGCGGCGTCCGTAAGGATTTGATTGCCTCCAAGACCCCGGCTGAATTCCTGACCATCCTCAAGGCCGCCGAAGATAAGTACCTGTAAGGCAAAACTCTTCTTGCCCCTTGACAACCCCAAAAGTTGTTTATATATTTGGCTCACACTTCGGACGGTTAGCTCAGTTGGTTTAGAGCGCTGCTTTCACACGGCAGAGGTCATTGGTTCAAATCCAATACCGTCCACTGAAAAAAGACCTGGCAATACGCCGGGTCTTTTTCTTATTGCCACCATAGCCACACCACTTTTTCTATTTTGTATTCGCCGTTCGCCACGATTGCCCGAGGCAACGAAACCGCCACCTCAGGCATCCAAAGGTCATGATCAACTCGAAAGCATTTTTCTACGGATTTATCGCCAGTGCAACCGCGCTCTGGGCAGCAAACGGCACATGGACCCTCGAAGAATGCCTTGATCAGGCCAAAAAGGCAAGCCTCTCCCTGGAAGCAGCCAAGCTCAAGGAACAGTCCGCCGACATTTCTGTAAGGCAGGCCCAGGCTAGCGGCGGCCCCACTGTCAGCGCAAGCATCGGCAACTCCATTTACGACCGCCCCCTGGCCGCCCACCCCCAGGACCACTACCGTTTTTCTGTAGGCGTTTCCGGCTCCTATACCCTCTGGGATGGCGGATCCTCCAAGCTGAACACCGAAGCGTCTCAGCTGTCCAAGGAAGCCACAGTCCTCGCCACCAAGCAGACCGAGCGTTCCATTCAAGAAAGTGTGCTGAACGCCTACATGAGCCTGCTGGCCGCCCAGGAAAACCTGCGCACCGCCGACGCCTCCGTCGAACTGGCCCAAGCCGAATTTGAAAATTACGGTAAGCTGTACGAAGCGGGCTCCGTCACCAAGAAGGATTTGACCCAGTCCCAGTCCAGCGTTTTGCAGAAACAAGTTTCCCAGCTGACCGCCCAGCTGAATGTCAGCACCGCCAAGACCACCCTGCGCCAGCTTATGGAAGTGGACGCCAGCGACAGCATGAACGTGGTGGCCCTAGAGGCTAACGTTTCTACCCCCGACTCCCTAGAGGCTCTTCCGCCCTACGAACAATTACAGGCAGACGCACGTATTGCGAACCCGGGTCTAAAATCAGACAGTATTTCCGTGAAGGCCGCCAAGAAGAACACCGAAGTGGCCGGCAAGAATAGCTCCATTACCGTCACTCTGGGCGCAAGCTCCACAACAGGATTTACAGGTTTTGAGTCAGACCAGTACGGCAAACAGATGAAGGAAGGCTGGACAAACACGCTTTCCCTGAACATCAATATTCCCATCATCGATAACGGCTCCACCGAAAACAAGGTGCTGCAGGCCCAGGTGAACGAAGCCTCTTCCCAGGTAGCCCTCCAGGAATCCGCAAAAAATCTGGAGAACAACATCGAGAAGCTGTACATCAACGCCATGAGTGCCGATATGCAGTGGAAGGCCGCCAGCCTCCAGGTCGATGCCGAAACAGAAGCCCTGGCCGTCGCCGAAGAACAGCGCAACGCAGGCGCCCTCACTTATACCGATTATCTTTCCCAGAAAAACAACTTGGAAAAAGCCAAGGTCACCTTGACCAACGCCAAGTACACAAGCCTTCTGGCCCGCAAGCTCCTGGAACTTTACCAGGGCAAGCTGGACTAATTACTGGCGAACAGAAAGTCTGGAACGACCGTTTTCCTTAGACTTGTACAGAAGCTTATCAGCAGACTGATACAGTTCATTGAAGGTGTTCATCTCTTCGTTAGAGATAATGGCACCCATAGAAAGGCTGGTTCCCTTTGCAGCCATCTTCAAGGTCATGTTGATCTTATCGAAAATCTGCTGGGCGCGTTCATACATAAATTCATCGGAGCTTTCTTTCTTAAAGAACAGGGCTGCCGCAAATTCATCGCCGCCCATACGTCCGGCAATGTCATCTCGACGCAAGGAAGAAAGCAAGGTCTGACCGATAAGATTCAGGAACTCGTCACCGGCGACATGGCCATAGGTGTCGTTGTATTCCTTGAATTTGTCTACATCCAGCATCAACAGCATCACCTTGCACTTGCCTTCCAGCAACTTGAATTCCGTATCACTCTTGAAGGCGTTTCGGGTCAACAGGCCGGTCAGGGAATCCCTGCGGTAAGCATTTTCCCACTGAGCCTGCTGACGGCGAACCTTGTTACGTTCCATGTCAGCCATGATACGCAAAGTATAGGTGTCCGCCACATCGGCCACAATGACCTCGGCACGACCGGACCTGGTGGCAGAATCAAAATAACGACGACCGTAGCACAGTACGTAAATAACAGAACCGTCCTTACGCATGATACGATGTTCAAAGAACGCACTGGGATTCTTGCCAAGCGCTTCTGTAATCTGGCAGACATATTCGGTACGGTCTTCAGGCGGCAGCAAGTCCGTCTGGTTCATGCGATTCTTTTGAATATCCAACGCACTAAATCCAGTTAGACGTTCAAAGTCCTTGTCAAAATCAATAATGTTATTCTGCTCGTCCAGGGTATAGCGGACATAGCGCAGGTTATGCACACTATGGAAGGAATTGGCAGAACTTGCACCTTGAGTCAATTCATCCCTGACCACTTCACGGACTTCTTCGGAAACCGCCTCGGCCACTTCCGAAGCCTTGGAAGGCAGCGCCTCGATCATCTGGATGAATTCAGAAACAATGTTGGGGTCGAACTGAGTACCGGCGCAGCGCTTCAGTTCCTCGATAGCCACATCCTGAGGCAGGGCCTTACGATAGGCACGGGTATTCACCATGGCATCGAAGGCATCCACCACCGCAATAATTCTAGAAAGCAGGGGGATCGATTCGCGGGCCAGACCATCCGGGTAACCGGCACCATCCCAACGTTCATGATGGTGCAAAATCATATCGGCGATACCGCAAAGTTCCGGAGAACTCTGGGCAATCTGATAACCCTTCACCGGATGAGTTCGCAGAGTATCCCATTCTTCGGCAGTCAGCTTGCCGGGCTTGTTCAAAATTTCAAGGGGAACACCGATCTTGCCAATATCATGCAGGAGGCACAGCAGGGAAAGGTCGCTCAACTGCACGTCGTTCAGGCCGATACGGCGGCCAAGTTCCGCGCCCATCAGCTGAGTTCTGCGGACATGTTCCTCGGTATCGTTGTCACTTTCCTGCAGGGCCTGCACCAGGGAATTCAGGATTACGGAATGGTTGGATTCCTTACACAGCAGTTTTTTCTGCTTAAGTCCCTTTATGGCAAGACCTATGCCTTCCAGCATATTGTCGGAACTTCTACATACGCTGACACCATACTGGATTTTAGGTTCAAACTTTTCTTCCAGCGCCTTCAAGGAGTCAACAACTATTTCTTCGGACCCACCGGCGCAGAATGCAATGAGAATAGCATCTTGACCGCGAACAAAATAGGCATCATCCGGGAAATAGTTACGCATCAAGTCTGCCAGTTCCTTAATGCAACGGTCACCGGCATGCCGGCCCTTAGAGCCGTTAATAAACGACAAGCCCATAATGTCGCAGGCAAGAACAACCAGGTCTCCGCGAGCAACGTCCTTGTTTTCTTCGGAATAGAAAACGAAATCATCCCAGTTATGGAAACCGGTCAGAGGATCCGTCGCGAGAACCGCATTGGAGAACATGAACAGTCGGCCAATGATGCGGCCACGCTTATTACGCAACGTTCTAAAGTCGCAACGCAGAGGCTTCTTGCCGGCATCTGTTTCGGCATAGCACTGCACCACGTAATTCTCGTAATTGTCCTTGATGTTCACGCCGCACATATCGGTGAATTCACGCAGCGGCAGCATATCCCTAAATTTAAGCCTAGGGAACTGCTTATACACCATATCGTTGTAGAGAATCAGACGGTTTTCGTAATCAAACAGCATGAGTCCCTGGTCGATATTCTCGAAGACACTCATCTTGAACAGATTTGTCATGCCCTTGATAGAATACTGGAAGCAGGCCCAATAGAACGCATAGGCGCCAATGCTATAGCCAAGAATGGAATAATCAAGGAAGTTGTACTTGGAAAGACCCGGCAGGAACAGGAATACGGCATTGATCGCCACAATGGAAACTACACCTGCGACGGCATAAAGGAACTGCCTCTTATATTCCAGGGGAACACTGACCAACTTATAAAGCAAGAAGTAAACGCAAGTCGCCACCATGGCGTAGCAGAAAAACAGATGCACGTAGAAAAGGCCATGCATGTTATAGCTGTACTTGGCGAATTCCGTTGCACGGGGAACATAGCTTATGGCGATTTCACAGAAGGGATTAATGGCAAAGACAATGATATCGACAAGAATAATGAAATGGGCGGCCATGAAATGCCCCCTACCAACAGCCGAGTTCCTAAACTTGCAAAAATCACGAATGAACATCACGAGGCAGAGCAGCATGATGTCGATACACACGAAATAGACGCTGGACAGGCAGGAATATACGAAGTAATCGTCAACAAGAACGCTAACCAGATAGCTCAAGTCCACAAAGGCGCAGCCAACACAGGTCGCACCCAAGGCCTTCCCCTGAACGCCACCCTTTCTAAAAGAGACAATGGCCAGGAGAGAATCCAACACCGCAATAAACAGCGAGGCAACAATATATCCAATCAGGAAATTAGACAAAAAAACTCCGCAAAACAAAAATCACCCAATTTATAAGTATAAAAATAAAATCTCGTGGCAAAAAATGCGTTTACCACAATGGGAAATTTTTGTGTTTTAATTCTGTTTCTGGCGGCGGCGACGTTCTAACCAAGCGTAGACCGTGATGCAAATCACAACCGATAGGAAGGACCCCGACAAAGTGGCGATTCCCATAGGGAACAGGGTATCCGGATACCAGACCGAAGCGAGGTAGGCTCCGGGCACCCTGAGAGTCACAATGGACACGGCATTGTGAATAAACGAAGCAAGCGAAAGCCCGCAGGCACAGAAGTATCCGCTGAAGCAGAAATGAATTCCCGCCACCATGCAGTCAAAAACGTAAGCGTGCAGATACTGGGCCCCAAACTTTACAACCTGGAGGTCATCGGTAAATAGGGCAAGGACCGGTTCCGAAACGAACTGGAAGAGGATTCCGCAGACCAGGCCAAAACCGGCAGCGATACCGATGCCGCAATACAACGTCTGTCGGGCACGATCATAACGGTCGGCACCGATGCACTGGGCGCTAATGGCAGAAACCGTAGAGAGCATGGCCGACGGCACCAAAAACAGGAAGCAGATTATCTTTTCGACGACCCCCACCGCCGCGGCAATTTCAAGGCCGCGGGAGTTGGCAATCAGCGTAATAAACAGGAACGAAATCTGGATAAAGCCTTCCTGGCAGGCCACGGGGAATCCGATTTTCAGCAAGGACCACATAAGCGCCTTGTTCAGGCGGAAATCCCGTCGGCACAGCCCCACCCCAAAACGTACCCGTTCAAGCCGGATAGCCGCAAGGGTAACGACCACACAGAACAGCTGGGAAAGCACCGTGGCAAGCGCAGCCCCGGTCGGCCCCATTCCCAGAGGCCCGACAAAAAGGTAATCCAGCGCAATATTCACCACGCAGGAAGCCGTCACAAAATACATGGGGCTCTTGGTATCGCCAAGACCGCGGAAAGCGGCGGCAATGACATTATAGGCCGTAATAAAGGGAACGCCCAGAAAACATATAACCAGGTAACGGACTGTTCCGGACACAGCCTCTGCAGGCGTCGAAAGCAACGAGACAATCTGGGGAGCCGTCGCCAGGAGCACCGCCGTAAACAGGATGGCCACCACAGCAAAGATCACCACCGTATTTCCGAGAATCCGGCTAAGGCTCCTATGACGTTTCGCCCCCACGGCTTGCCCCATAAGGACCGTCGCCCCCATGGTAAGCCCAATAAGAATTACCGTCACGAAATGCATGACCTGACTGCCAACAGCCACAGCCGTAATCCCCGCCGCATCGGTAAACTGACCGATAATGAACAGGTCCGCCATGCCGTAAAGGGTCTGCAAAAAGTTCGCAATCAAGAACGGGACCGAGAAAAGTCCGATGTTCTTTAGGATATTTCCTTCGTATAGATTGCGCGGCATAGGGGGTAATTTAGAAATTAAACGACCGATGTTGCAGGGTTGAAACACCATACGTTTCGGGATGAAATGAGTTTTATGGGGAACGCAGACAAAAAACGCATACTATAAAAAATTCGCCCAAAAGAACCGCTTTTTAAAAAGTTGGCACGGCCTTTGCAATAGGCAGGGTGTAAAAACAAAAAGAAACCCACGGCGAGTGCCGAAGGGCAAAAAAATTAAAAAAGAGGTAAAATCATGATCAATGCAAACGTTATCCCCACCGCTTTCTATGGCATCCAGAACTTCCTGGACAGCTTGAACGCCGCCAACGCCCAGGGCGAATGCAACTACTCTCCCAAGGCAGACTACTACGAAGTCGAGAATGGTTTCATGCTGGAAGTGGAACTGCCGGGCGTCAAGAAGGAAGACATCGACATCCAGGTAGAAAAGAACATCATCACCGTCAAGGCTTCCCGCACCCGCAAGGAAACCAAGACCACCTACGAACGTAGCTTCCGCCTGGCCGACGATATCGACTGCGAAAACATCAAGGTCGCCCTGGAAAACGGCATCCTGGCATTCTCCCTGGTGAAAAAGCAGCAGGCCGCCGCCCGCAAGCTCACCGTGGCCTAGGCCATAAAAAACAGCTCTTTATCTTCATTCGTACTCCTCCAATCCACCAAGAGGTTCCTCCCCAGAGGAACCTCTTTATGCGTTAAATTGGCCTTTTTGCGTTTTTTTTTCGCGATATTTCGCCCTTTACAACATTTAACAACACCATTTATTCCGAATTGGAACATTTGCGAAGTTTTGGGCATAGATTTAAGTTGGTTTGGGGCGCTTTGCGCTTGGACATATTGTCCATAAAAAGGAAGTGTTCCTTATAGGAATAATCCACCTTTTTGAATAGATATAAATAGAGCGTATTACGGGCATTGAGTTCGTTGTACGATTTATAAAGGAGTAGTTATGAAAAAGAAGTTCGGTCTGGCCTGCGCAACATTGGTCGCCATGTCCCTAATGGCCTGCAGCGAAGACTCTACCAACACCATCACAAACACCGAAAGTCTGCTGGCCTCCAGCGCCTCCGTCGGTGAAGAACTGGGTGGCGATCCGGCCTTGAACCCCGATGTCAACCCGGACGTCCCCGGCGAAGAAGTTCCCGGCGAAGAAGTTCCCGGCAACGAAAATGTCAATCCCGGCATCCCCGGTGAAGAAGTTAATCCCGGTGAAAATGTCAATCCTGGCGTTCCCGGCGAAGAAGTTGTGCCCGGTGGAGAAGTTGTTCCTGGCGAGCCCGGCGAAGAGGTGAACCCCGGCATCCCTGGCGAGGAACCCAACCCGACAAGCTCCAATAGCGATCCCACTCCCGCCAGCTCCGATAGCGAACCTGTAATCGAAAGTTCCAGCGAAGTCGCCCTGGGCCCCACCGAAAAGACTTATGCATTTGGCTATGCCCTAAAGAACGCTCCGCGCCCCTCCAAAGGCTGCGGCAAGAATTCTACCTTGGTGAAGACCAAGAGCGTTGAAAACGGCGACCGTTTCGAAATGAACATCAACGGCGAAAACCGCGAATATTTCATTACCCTGCCGTCTAACTACGACAACAAAAAGCCATACAAGTTGCTCTTCGCAATGCATTGCATGGGCTCCAATGCAGAAGATTTCGTTCATCACTTCGCAGATCAGGACCATCCGTCTCCCTACTACGGTCAGCAGAAGTTGGACACCGAAGGCAACTACATCTTCGTAGCTCCCCGCGGTGACACCGATGGCATGCCCTGGAGCATGTACAGCGACAAGGACCACAAGTTCTTCGACAAGCTCCTCACCACCATGGAAGACAACTACTGTATCGATACCACCCGCGTGTTTGTCACCGGCTTTAGCTTCGGTTCCATGTACAGCTACTCCCTGGCAGAAGAATTCCAGGAAAGAGTCCGTGCTGTGGTTACCTACGCTGTGGCAGACTACAACATTTACGAACCCCACAATAGCGGAACTGAAAAGCAGCTGCCCATCGCCTGGATGAATGTTCACGGCAAGAACGACGGCACCTGCCCCTACAACACCGCCCTCACAAGCGCACTGCCCCGCGTTCTCAAGAAGAACGGCAAGGCATCTGACGGTGATAGCAAATTCACTGACGCCAGTTCCGAAAAACCCCAGGAAGTGGGCGGTTCCGGCCACCTCTGCTATGACTTCAAGCAGGTCGATGAACGTTTCCCTGTGAAGTGGTGCAGCTGGAACGGTTCCCATCAGTGGACTGCTTTCGACAATGGCAGCTGGCAGAACACCTGGGTACCTGAAGAAGTCCACAAGTTCTTTGAACAGTTCTAAAGAATCTTAAATCCTCTCTCATTTAAAAAGGATTCCCTGTTTGTTGCAGGGAATCCTTTTTTTATTCAATCCTTTCGATTATTCAAGATAGAGGACTTCGCCCATCTGGGGCATCAGAACAGGTTTGCCGGATTCGCTGGCAGCCTGCTTCGCGTTTTCCAGAGGTTCCCGGTAATCGTGTTTCGACAGGGCGAATCGGGAATGATGAACGGTCAGATAGCGGTTGGCGTTCAGTTCCTTCATTTCCTGACCTAGATATTCAGGCATGGTATGTATGAAGGCCCAGTCAGGATTGTACTGACCGTTTTCAAGAACAGCCAAGTCGATATCCTTGAACTTTTCGCCTATGGTCTTGAAATGGGAACCGTAACCGGAGTCACCGCTGATCCATACGTTACGTTTAGGCGTCTTGAAATAGAAAGAAGACCAGAGGGTTCTATTCTGATGGAGTTCGCGACCGGAGAAATGTCGGGCCGGCGTAGAGACGACCTTAAAAATGCGGTCATTACCAGAGACGTCCTTTTCCTGATGCAAGACGGAATCTTCCCACCAGTCTAGTTCAATCAGCTTTTCCTTTGGATAACCCCAATATTCAAAATGTTCACCCACCCCAAGGCCAGTAATGACCTTGCCTACTTTAGGTTCCAACTCGACAACGGCCTCGTAATCCAGGTGATCCCAGTGATCATGGCTAATGACCAGATAATCGATGAAGGGGAAATCCTTGGGTTTATACACATCGGTACCCTTGAACATCTTATTGACAAAGCTAACCGGGGAGCCCGCATACAGAACAGGGTCTACCAGGACTTTCTTGCCAGAAAGGTTCATCAGGTAACTGGAATGCCCGAACCATACCAACCAATCCTTGTCGGCAGGGAGCGCCTTCAAGTCCGTGCGGATAACGGTCAACGAATCACCCTTGGCAGGGGCGATCTGCACGCCGGAATTGTCAAAGAGGAATTCCTTCCATACCTGCAGTTTGCTTTTCTTGTAAATCAAGTTGACGGTGGTATCAAGATTCACAAACTGTTCGCCGTTGTAATTCGGCGACTGTTTGATACGGGCAAGGCGTTCCCCCTGAGGCAGGCGGCCAAAACTTTTCTGACTTAAGAACAACACACCGGCATCCCCCAGCAAGAATAGGATTGAAAGGATAATCGCAGTAACCATATATTTCTTTTTCTTGAAAATCTTCATTAAGAATAAAATATAAGACCTAGAGCAAGCTCTAGGTCAATATATAATTCTTTAATTTAAAAAAAAATTTAATGAGTTTTTCGAAAAACTCAGATAAGCAAGTTAGACTAGGCGCGAACCCCGAAGCCGTAGTTTCCTACGGCGAGAAAGGGTGAGCAACGACGTATAACGCAGCTTAGATGAGTTTTTCAACTTTACTGCAGAGGGCTTCAGCCTCTTCCGCCGTGGGGGCTTCGGCAATCACGCGGATCACAGGTTCAGTGTTGCTTGCGCGAACATGAACCCAGGACTTTTCAGAACCCAGCCAGAGGCCGTCGCGTTCATCCATGGTCCAGCCGGCGAATTCAGCCTTCACCTTGGGCAGGATTTCAGCAACGCTCTTGTTGCCCAGTTCAAACTTTTTCTTGGGCATGGAGTAAGCCGGATTTTCTGCAACGAACTTTTCGGGACCGCCGTCGCGATGAGCCATCCAGCTCAAGACCAGGGCTGCAGCCACCAGGGAATCGCGACCATAATGGAGAGCCGGCAGAATCACGCCGCCGTTACCTTCACCACCGATAACGCAACCGTTTTCGATCATCTGCAGGCTAACATTGATCTCACCCACCTTGGCACGGCTGAATTCACAACCATACTTGGTAGCCACATCTTCGTTCATGCGGCTGGTAGAGAGGTTTACGCAGACGGAGCCCTTCTTCTGGGAAAGGACTTCTTCGGTAGCAATGGCGAGAGTGTATTCTTCACCGATGCTGCGGCCAAGGCCATCCACCAGGGCGCAGCGGTCTGCATCCGGGTCTACGGCAAAGCCAACAGCACATCCGTTTGCCTTTACAGCTTCGCGAAGGTCGCCCAGATTTTCGGGCAGAGGTTCTGCACCGCGGGGGAAAGTTCCGTCAGGTTCGCAGTGTACGCGAACCACTTCGCAGCCCAACTGTTCCAGCAAGCGGGGCACGATGTAGGAACCGGCACCGTTCACGGCATCAACGGCCACCTTGAACTTCTTGGCCTTGATGGCTTCAACGTCCACAAAGGGGATGCCCAGGGTACCATCGATGTGGATACCGTCTGCATCGGGAGCCACTTCGTACTTGCCCATGGTGCGGTAGTCAGGGTAGCTGAACTGATTGGCGTCGGCCAATTCAAACAGTTTCTTCACATCATCGGGACCCAGGAAGAGGCCCTTGTTGTTCAGGAACTTCAGGGCGTTCCATTCCAGGGGATTGTGGCTAGCGGTAATGATGATACCTGCATCGGCCTTAAAATGGGTAGTCAAAATTTCCACGGAAGGAGTCGTAGAAAGGCCAACATCGACCACGTCTACACCGGAAAGACGGCAAATTCCTGCCACATACTGCACAATGGCATCGCCAGTGGGACGGCTATCGCGACCGATGACAATACGCTTGGCCTGGGTAATTTCCAAAAAAGCACGAACATGGCTCTGCAAAACCTGGGGGGTAAGGGTATCGCCCACAATACCGCGAATACCCGAAATAGAACGCATCAACTTAGACATATTAAACTCCAATTTGGAACTGCAGAAAATATAAATTTTTCATACAAAAATCAGTCCATCAAGTAAACAACAGATTAGATATTATTATAATTTTAGAAAGGGTTGGGAAAAAAGGGTACTTAATGGAATCACCTATTGACATCCGAATGGCGCTAGGAACCGATATTATCGGTATGGTTCTGGTGATTATCATGATCATCGGCAACATTTGGCGTCTCCGTTTGAAAAGCAAGGAAAGTAAGCTGCTGATTGCCATGCTTGCTACCTGTTTTTCGTGCTGTCTTGCAGACCTGCTCTCCTTTGCAACAGACGGCATGGGAGGCCCCCACGCCAGATCAATCGTCTTCCACATGAATAGTTGGCTTTACGCCTCCAACTTCCTTTGCGCCCTCAGCTGGTTTGTCTTCCTCCAGGAACACTTCAAGGTGGAACTGGGTAGCCTGCAACGCAAGAGCATGCTGATTACCATCATCACTCTTCCCGCCATGCTGGTGATCAATACGATCCATCCTTTTATCTATGATGTTGATGCCCAGGGTGTCTATATCCGCAAATTCGGCTACTGGATCTATATCTGCGTCAACTACAGTATCATTCTAAATTCCCTGTCCATCTACTACCTCAATTATAGGCAAGATGGCACCATCCGCTTCTTCCCCATTTGGCTTTATGCAATTCCCATCTTTGTGGCAACCGTAATCCAGTCCCTTTTCTACGGCGTATCTATCATGGCGCCCAGTTTCGCAGTCGCTATCGCAGGCGCCTTTACAAGCCTGCAGAATGAACGAGTCTTCCGCGATCACCTGACCGGTCTCTTCAACCGTCCGTTCCTAGATTACGTACTAAATCTGTATTCCCAGAAGGGACGCAAGGCGACAGGCATTATGATCAGCCTCTGCGAATTTGAAGAGATCAACGACAGATTGGGGCACAAGGGCGGAGATGAAGTCTTATGCAAAACTGCAGAAATCATCCATGACTCTGTCGGACAGTGGGGATCTATCCTACGTTATGCCGGCGACGAATTCATTATCATGGTGGATTCTCAGGAAGAAATGCATATTTCAAACTGCATTGAAAAACTCAAGATGAACTTCGACAAGTTCAACCGAGAAAACACGACGCCCTACAAGATCAAGGCCGCCATCGGCTTTAAGAAACACGAAGCCAGCAAGGAAACCGTAGACGACTTCCTGGACGGTCTGAAGATTTCTGTAAAGGCAGCAAAAAAGGAACTGACATGACCATCGACGAAATGCTTTCCCAGGCGAATACCGTAGCCATTTTTGGACATGTTCGCCCAGACGGAGACTGCATTGGCTCAACCCTCGGCCTCTTCAATTACATCAGGGACAACTATCCGCAAATCAGCGCCACGGTTTTTGTCGAAGGTTTTCCGGAAAGCTATCGCCTTTTAAGCGGGTCCGACCAGACGCTGCCAGAATACGACGGCCGTGACGTGGATTTGGCATTCCTGCTGGACACCCCCAGTTTTGAACGTTGTGGAGCCAAGGGCGCAGAGTGCCTAGCCAAGGCCAAGTTTACCTGCAACATTGACCACCACATTAGTAACCCGCTAAACCTCTGCAACGTGAACATCGTGGAACCCGAAGCCAGTTCCGCCAGCGAGGTTCTGTTCTATCAGCTAGACAAGAATAAGATCAGCAAGAACGCCGCCAACTGCATGTACCTCGGTGTCGTCCACGATACCGGAGCCTTCAAATTCAGCTGCACCAGCAAGCGCACCATGAACGCCGTTGGAGACTTCATCGACAAGGGTTGCGACTTTGCAAAGATTGTCAACGAGACTTATTATACCCGTAGCTACAAGCAAACCCTGATTACAGGTTTCGCCCTAGAAAAATCCAAACTGGCCTTGGACGGTAAAGTCGTTTACTCTTACGTCACTCCCGCCGACATGGAACGCTACGATGTGAAGCCCTTTGAAATGGGAACCGTAGTAGACACCCTCCGCGAAGTCAGTGGAACCGAAGTCACCGTCTTCCTCTACCCCGTCAACGGCAAATACAAGATCAGTCTTCGTTCCAATTACTATGTCGATGTCAACAAGGTCGTCAGCACCTTTGGCGGTGGCGGCCATGTCCGCGCTGCAGGTGGCGACACAGAATTGCCTCCCGAAGAAGCAATCAACCAAATCATCGACCTGATCAAGGAACAGCTTTAAACCAAAATGGCCCCGCATTAATGCGGGGCCGGTGGGTTGTAGGAGTGAAACTTCTTACTTCTTTACTGATATCCGCAGAGCCTTGCCTCTAGCGGATTTTATAATATAGACTCCGGACTTACGAGCCTGCAGACTGGCAGTAGCGCAAGCCTCGCCCAGATTTGCAGCCATGAATTGTCCAACTCGGTTGCCCTGCATATCGAACAGGGTGTAAGCCTCTCTACCATTATCCAGACGCAGGTTCATTTCCTTCAGGCTTTCAATGGAATCTTGTTCCACAATTTCCTGGGGAATTTCGCCCAGCATAAACCAGTCAATATTGGCGTAGCTTCCGGTAATGGCCAACTTGATTATATGTTCCCCGACAGTTAGCGTAACCTTTCCTGCGTCCACATTTTCATAGACATCCCACTTGTTGTCTGCAGTTTGGGGAATGGCGACGGTATCAGTCACAGCCTTGCCATCGACAAAGAGCTGCACACTTCCGCTGGTGCCGCCGGCAGCGGCACGGATCGTCAGCGGGTATTCGCCATCGGCATCCACATCCACCGTATATTCCAGCCATTCACCGGCAATGGTATAACCGACAACATAATTACCTTCTTCAATTTCTTCCAGGTCTACACCGTCTTCGCGATAGACGTTGCCCTTGTTCTCGTCATCGGCATCATAATAGGAAGTATTGTTTTCGCCAGAGCCGTTCACATCGTAGTTTTCAGCCTGGATCTTTCCGGGGAGCTTGATAGCCTCGGAGCCAAAAGGCTTCTGGGGAATAATGGGTGTCACGTAAATACGGTAGGCGTTATAGACATTGGTAATCTTGATGGGAACCGTAATCTTTCCGTTGCTTACGGTATATTCCTTGCTGGATTCCGGAGTCGTCGAGGGAACGGCGGTATCCTTATCTTTCCAGGTCACATATTCCACAGCCACATTCACCTTGCTTCCGAAAGCGGCAGGGACACCGGCAATATCCACGGTTACATCGCCGAGGGTATTTCCACCTACAACGATGCTGGCAAAATTTTTCTTCACGTCGACAGCGGCAAATCCATCCACGCCATCGCTCTTGTCGTTAGGAGGAGTCACCTTGGCCATATAGCCACTCATGTCGCCATACCACTTGTACAGATGCCAGCCACCACCGCGTTCGTTCTTGGCGGTAAGCAAGCTTCCCAGACGACCCGGCAAGTTGGTGAACCACCAGGAAATCATGGCACTTTCTACACCATGGCGTTCAAACTTCGCGATGAAGGGAACAGAAACACCCGGGCATCCTTCTTCCAGATGTTCATTGGAAGAGTATTCATTGATACTGATTGCACGAGGAGTAACGTTATACTTTTTTTCCAGATTGCGGTAATTCTCGATCGCTCCAGCCAAGCCTTCAGAACCCCACTGATGCCAGCTAATCACATCGGGCATACAGTTGTTGGCGGAACAGTACTTCACGAATTCTTCCATCTTGGAAGCGTTATACCAAGAGTAAGAAGGTCCCACAATCCTTTCTTTGGGATCCAGCTGACGGAGCAAATCATAAGTCTGCTTCCACAAACCCGAATTAAAGTCAATGGTAGTGGATTTCCAGGTATCGTTAGGTTCGTTCCAGATTTCGTAACCGTCAAAATTCTGAACTTCAGAGGCCTTCTTGTCGTTCACCACGGCGGTCACTTCCTGCTTCCAGGAATTCATATCCTTGAACCGATAGGGCCAACCAGGCAAAATGTCCGCCAGGCGGATCTGCACCTTTCCCGTGGTGTTCTTAATACGGGGAGACACCAGGAACGCGCCTCCAATGGGCTGCTGACGTCCCTGTCCGCTGCGGGCAGGAGCCAGGAAGACGTTGGGCTTCAGGGGAGCCACATCCTTGTCGATATCCAGCGGATATGTTTCAGTTAGACCGTAAAGGGAGCCCGTGGCCACATGGGTCACGGGTCTTATGCTATCCCCCAAATTCACAGAAAGAGAAGTAGCCGCACTTGCCACCCCCATGCCGGCGAAAGCCACAACCGCCAACGCACCCTTTACAGAAAAACGCAATCCCATACATCCTCTTTTTTTACGTTTCGTTATAGTCTAAACATAAATTTCAAGCCCCCCTATAACCATTACCTCTCCAAAAACACTTTTGCAGTTTTTGCAAAAACCAAACCTCACATCCATCTTTACATTTTTTTGCAAAAGTGCAACATTTGAACAATTTGATATTATATTTTTCTTACAACAGGACGGTTTTTTACGGATAAAGGTTTGAATCTTACAGCAATCTATGTCGCCAATAGCTTCGGCATCATGCTTATCGGCATTCTGCTTATAAGCAATTGGAGCCGTCTGCGCGAAAAAAACATAGAAAGCTGTTGTCTGCTCCTAATGATGATTTCGGCATTCATGGGTTGCGTCATCGACCCCTTCGTTTTCGCATGCGATGGCCAGCCTGGAACATTAAACCGTTTTGTCGTACAGGCGGGCAATTCCCTGCTTTACGCAGCCGACATGTTCGGCTCCTTCTTCTGGTTAATATTCCTGAAAAGCCATCTCAAAATCAAGCTCTCCCTGACCCACAAGTACATTCTCAATTGCGCCCTGATGCTGGGTATAGCCATTATCCTGGTTAACTTTTTCCTCCCGATTATTTTCGAAATATCGGATTCCAACACCTATATCCGTCGGGCAGGTTACTGGTTCTTCTGTGTCATTGACTATGGATTCATGATTGACAGCATCGTCCTTTACCTGATCTGCAGGCATCGCGGCGGTTACATGAAAAACTTCCCCATCATAGTCTACCTACTCCCCCTCCTGGCAGGTAATGTGGCTCAGTCCCTGATTTACGGCATTTCAACCATCTCTTCCTGTTTTACCATTTCTATTGCAGGCCTCATGGCCAGCCTCCAGCGCGAACGCATTTACAGGGATAAATTGACCGGCATCTATAATTTTGCCTACCTAGACGTACTCGAAGGGCAATATATAGGCAACACCCGCCATAACGTATCGGGAATCATGATCAACCTGAACGGGTTCAAGAAAATGAACAAGGAACTGGGACGATCGACCGCAAACAATGCCCTCAAGGACGCAGCCAAGATTATAGCCCATTCCATCGGTGAATTAGGAACAGTGGTCAGATATGCCAGCGATGAATTCATCGCCATCGTGAACACGCAAGACGAAATGGCCATCAACATGTGTATTGCCAGCATCAAGTCCGCTTTCAGCGAATTTAACAGGGATCCCAGAAACTCCTATAAAATGTCCGCCTGTTTCAGCAGCTGCAACATCAACCCGGAAAACGACATTTCCGCATTCCTTGATGAAATCAGCAAACGTATGCTAGAAGAAAAGGCTGACTTCTACAGTCAAGGTGAAAATAATCGCCGGCGAGCATAGTCCAACTTGGAACTTATTTATTTCTGCAAACCATCAAAAAAGAAGTTTGGTTATTTAGTTTTTCCTAGATGCGTTTACTGCCAATAGATATCGACCCCCAGGAATTTTATAAGTCCAAGTACCTGTTCTACCACAGGTTCACTTTTTGGGTTGCAATCATCGCATCCTTCTGCATGGTAACCTACTTCGTTTCGGACTGTCAGATTTTCGGATACACAGCCTGGGAAGTTCTGCCCATGCGCTTGTTCCCTCTGGTCATAGCAGCGGGACTCGCCATCCTTAGCCGAAAGACCACCAACTACAAGATTATGACCGTCGCCACCTACCTGACGGTCCTTTCGGTGTTGTGGTGTACAATCTGGGTCGTCTATTACCTTCCCGACAAGACTCATTTTGGTGAAGGTTCCGTCATCAACCAGTTCCTGTTTTTTGCAGTTGGATTTGCGGCCCCCTGGCACTATGTAGTCGCCGTCAGCGGGATTGTACTCGTTTCTATTCTGGGCACAGACTGCATTATCCACTACCCCAATTTTGACATCCTTATTTCCCTGAATCTCCCCTGCCTTATAGGAACGACGGTAGCCCACTTCTTTATGCAGAAACTCTACATCAAGCATTTCAGGGCTCAGAAGATGCTCGAGTACATTTCTATGTACGACCAGCTTACCGGAGCCAACAGCCGAAATGCCATCCAGAATCTGATCAAGGAAGAAAACAACCAGTTCATCGATGACTTGACAAGACCCCTATGCGTCGCCATGTTCGACATCGATTTTTTCAAGGCCGTCAATGATAACTACGGTCACGCCAAGGGCGACATCGTCCTAAAGGATTTTACCGCGATCGTAAAGAAGAACATGAGACAGGGCGATTATTTCATCCGATGGGGTGGCGAAGAATTTGTGCTGCTGATGCCCAACACCTCCATTAAACACGCCATGAGTCTCGTCGAGGGAATTCGCAAAAAAGTATCCCAGGCTAAAAGCAAGGTTTGCCCCATCACCATTTCGGCAGGGGTTTCCCGATACGACGGAATGGATTACAAGAAAGCCATTGACCAGGCGGACCAAGCCCTTTATAAAGCTAAGGCCGCCGGCAGGAACAACGTGGTTCTATTCGAAGAATAGAATTATTGGTTGAATTTTTGGTTGATTTATTGGCTGGACGTCAGATCCAGAATGTCAACCTGAATTGTGGCATCGTCAGGATAATACTTAAGAGCGAGATTCAGAATTCGAAGGGCTTCGTCATCCCGTTTCTGGGCGTGGGCGTCATAAGCCAGATTCTTGAAACCATAAACCGCTTCGGCGTTGCCATGTTTCGCTGCAATCTCATAAGCAGATTCTGCACGTTCCAGGAACTTGGCGTCATAAGCCAGGTTCCCGAGGAAGATGGCCGCATCCACAAAATCCGGCTTGATCTGCAAGACATTATTCAGAATATCCATGGCCACAAACTGCTTGTTGTCTTCAACAAGGACGTCGGCAAGCTTATACATGGTATTCACATCGTCGGGACGAATGGAAAGGGCTTCGCGGTAAGCGCCTGCGCTCTGCTCATAATTTTTCTGCAGGCGGAAAACATCACCCAGGTAAACCAGGAAGTCAATTTCTTCCGGGTGGGAAGTATAGCCTTCGCGAATCACGGCAACAGCGCGATCAAAATCGTCTACAGCAATGTTCGCTTCTGATAGCTGGTACACAATGCTAATGTCGGACTTGTCCAAGGCATAGGCTTTTTCTACTGCCTTCAAGGCGCCAATCTTATCGCCCGTCTTGCTGTAGGCTTCGCCAAGATAAAGCCAGCCGCTAATGTTATTAGGTTCCAGCTTTAACGCACGATGATAAGCGGCCACGCATTCTGGGAACTGCTTCAATCTAAAGTAAACGCTGGCCATATTAAACAGTGCCGGAGCGAAAGTTCCATTGGAATAGTCTACCGCCTTACGGTAGCTTGCTGCAGCCTCGGGATACTTTTCGGACTGATAATAGGAATTGGCAATATTGAAACTTACCGCAACGGGATCAGCCCCGCGGTCAGCCGCCTTGCGATACAATGTGATGGCCTGCTTAAAACGGCCTTCACGATAAAGAGCATTGGCGCGATCCATAACATCCGATGCAGACTGTGCCGCAAATGCAGGAATCGCTAGAACAAATGCGAAAAGAATAATCAGGCCCTTCAAGGCTCGTTTAGTCCTAATCATGGAACTTCACCTCGAACGGTTGTTCCATTCCGCAGAAAGGCACCGCCTTACCATCTTTTTCTGCAGGTTCAAAAGTCATACGGTTCAAGGCATCCTTACCAGCCTGGCCAAGGCCAGATCCCGCCGGAGATTCCTCCACAATGCGGATATCATAGGCACGCCCGCTGGCATCGACGCAGAAAGTCAAACGCAGGCTGGCGTCAATTTCGCGATCACGAATCTGGGCGGGGACTTCAAACTGGGGCATAGATCTGCTATTAGGTTTCTTGTCGACATCGCCAGACTGATTGGCCATGGCGCCACCGCGAAAATCAGAGACCAGTTCCTCGCTAATGGCCGCACCGCCACCGCCTCCAGCAACCCCAAGATTCATGGCCATGCGGGGGCCCGCCTTGGGGGAACGGGAATTGGACTTCTGACGGTTAGGTTTGCGGGCAGGCTTTTTCTGTTCCTGTTTCTTCTGGACTTCTTCGGGTTTCTTTACGGCAACTTCTGTTTTTACGAATTTCTTCTGGGCATTCATCTTTCCAGAAATGAACAAGTTTGCGACCGTCACCGAAAACACCAGCAGAAGGCTGCTGAGTACTGCAACAATCAGCACAGAAAAACGTTTAACCAGTTTTAGAACAAACTTTATCATAAGGCGAAAGGCAAATATGAGTTACGAGATATGAGATATTTAGGGTCTCGTGCATTCATGGGATTCTGAAACAAGTTCAGAATGACTGTCCACACAGCTTACTTCTTTCGTATCTCGTAATTCATATCTCATAATTCATTGTTTAGTCCGCTTGTGCAGCGATTGACACTTTTTTCACTCCACTTAAATTACAGGCGTCGATTACTTGAACCAGCACCCCAGTTTCCGCACCCTTATCCGCAATAATCACGGCTTCACGATCAGGCGTCTTTGCAAGAGTCTGCTTTAGAATATCCTGCAGGCTGGCCAAATCCACCTGACGTTCGTTAATGTGGATTGTACCTTCGCGGGTAATGGCCACCAGGATGTTTTCCTTTTCCAGCTGCGAGGCACTCTGGGCTTCGGGCTTTGTCACATCCACGCCAGTTTCGCGAGTAAAGCTAGAAGTCACCACAAAGAAAATCAGCAAGATGAACACAATGTCCATCAAAGGGCCCATATCGATGCCCATATCCTTTTGCTTTCGGCGAGGTAAATTAAAATCCATTTTTTAACTCTTACTCTAAAGGTATGCTTTGTTTTTTTGCGAACCCAAAATCCTACATCTTCACACAGCGAACCGCAAAGGCATCTGATTTTTCGGCACGGTTGATGCTGCTGGCATACTCCCCTTTTTTAAGGGTAAATACATCTTTCGCCTTTCCGTTCGTTTCGCTCCAGAAATAAGCCCGCGTTCCAACCTCAGAAAATTTGGAGACGTGCAAGTCGTAACGTCCCAGCGCCAAGGCAGAGAACCCAATTTCGTCAGAGCCCTGCTTTTCAAATTCGTGCCATAGACAGAATCCCGGATTTTTCTTGCAGGCCTTCTGCATGGCCGCAAAATCCTTAGCCTTGGGTATCCTCCAGCCTTCAGGGCACAAGGCCGACAATTCCTCGATGGTGTAATAACGGCCCACCTTGTCGCAGCCGCCATATTCCTGATTGCAGAAACTTTTTTCGGAAGCGAACCTCAGATTATCCTTCATCCAGACAGCGTCGCCAATTTTCACATAGCGGTACACCTGGTTATCGCGGGCATCTACGAAGGATTCCCCATTTACGATTTCCATGGAAATTTCAACCGCGGGTTCAGCCGTCACTTCGTTTTTTCCCGCCTTATATTCTTCAGCGGATTCCTTAGAAGAGCAGCTCATTGAAACGAGGCCCAGGGCGAGCAAAACAAAAAATTTGAATTTCATAATCAGCCTCATTATTCCCGACCAGAGGTCCAGTTTTCAATAATCGTAGCGCCAAGTTCTAACTGTTGAGTCAGGTATTCAATACGCTCGTCCAGGCGCTGTTTTAACAAGGTCAGCGGAAACGCAATGAGCAAACCGCTCTGTGTAGAAATTAGAGCTTCAGAAATACCGTCTGCCATAAGGACCGGATTCTGGTTTCCGTAAAGGGTAATAACTTCAAAGGTAGACACCATGCCGGTAACGGTTCCAAGCAAACCCAACAACGGAGCCGCAGCCGCCATCACCGAAACAATGTGAGTTCCCTGCTGCATATAGCGCACGGTCTTGATCATGCGCACTTGCATGTAGTCCTGATAATCTGCCGGAGTATCGATAGCCACCTTCAAGGCCAAATGAAGTTCACGGGCCACAATTCCGCCACGTTTCTTCAAATGCCTACGGGCGGTTAAACCGCGGCCGCTTACACTTTCATGCAAGTCCTTGCGAAGGCGATCCACAACCTTGTGGACATCCTTACGGAAGATATCTCGGCCAATGCGAATCCAGGCAGAATACAGAAAATAGAATCCGATGGCACCGCACAGCAGAATAGGGAGCATCACGACGCCGCCGGCGCCATAAGTGCTCTGCAAAGCTTCTATGAATATGTACCAACTGTTATTCAATTCTATGCCTTGGGGAAAATCTTATTCAACAAGGTCGTACTCTGCACATAAAGTTCGCTGGTCACCTTCTCGATTTTTTCACTGAGAAGGCCATGCAGAATCATCACGGGAATGGCAATAATCAAACCGGTTTCTGTCGTAACAAGGGCTTCAGAAATACCTCCAGCCAAAACGCGGGCATCATTAGTTCCCACTTCCGTAATCACGTTGAACAAGGTGATAATACCGGTCACAGTACCCAGCAAGCCCAACAGCGGGGCGATGGAACCCATGGCGGCAAGCAATCCCATTCTGCGTTCCAGTTTCGGCTGTTCACGAAGCAAGGCTTCCTGCAAGGCACGCTCCGCCGTTTCGCGGGAATCCCTGGCGCGATTCACCACCGCAAACATAACCATGGAAAGGCTATTCATATGCTTCAGGCAATAATTGGCGGCATCATCATAACGCTTTTCATCAACCAGGGAATGCACCTTCTTCACAAAACGGCGGCCGACGCGACCACGGACTGTGAGCATGATAAAACGTTCCAGGCACAGGAGCAAGGCGAAAGCGGCCACCAGCATCAAGGGGTACATCACAATGCCACCCTTCTTGAAGAAAGCCTGCAGTTCCTCTTTCCAGGTCAATTCCTTGGTATCGGTAATGGAATTCTTTACAGCCTTATTCTGGAGAACATCCAGCGGGACGCTGACCACGGCCGGAGCGGAACCGGCTTCGTTTACAGCACCACGAATACCTGCAGAAAGTTCCATGGGCAAGGTTGAATTCCATTCGAAAATCTTACCCTGCAGAGCACCGGAACGGAGCAGGGCCTGAACTTCGCCAAGACCATCGGCAGATCCGTCTGTAGCCACTTCGCCCAGAAACACCGTACCCAGACGCAGGCGGTTCACGTTAACATCGGGGCGGCTTCCCACCTGGGATTTTTCGTTACCGTAAGACTGAGTGTAGGTCAGTTCATGTCGACCCAGAACATCTTCCAGGTAGGCACGCATGGCGGCAAGCGTATTGGGATTCTTGGCATCCGCATCATTCTGGGCTTTCTTCAGGCGCAACAGACGATCGTTCATTCCCACCGGATAATCACCCGTCACTTCGCCCAGGGATTTTTCAACGGCCAGTTTCACCTGGGTATTGAAATTATCGTAAGCCCCTTCATCGGACTTTGCCTTTTCTTCCGCATCCGTCGTCAGATCCTTGCTGGCCTGAACTTCTTCGTTGACGCGGCCTAAATCCGTAGAAAGCTTGGAATAGCGGCCATCCAATTCTCGGGTTTCAGTTTGATGTTCTTCTGTCAGCTGAGTTTCATTATATCGCTTACGCCAATGTTCAGCTTCCAGTTTTTCAAGGGAATCGGCCTTCTGCAAACGAATGCGGGTAAGGGCGTCCACTTCACGCTGCAAGTTCTTGAATTCCTCACGTTTCAGGGAATCCAAAATCAAGGCGCTATCGACTGCGGCAGACTTCTTGTCGCTGGACCAAGGCCAGGCAAAAGCAGAGGAAACGCACAACAAGGCAATCAGAATCAAGTTCTTCATTACTTGCCCTCCTTCACAATAGAGAGGCTTACGGGCAGCGTTACCATCTGAGGCGGCTTCTTGGCCTGTTTCACATCGATGGCAAACTTTACTGCGGCACGTTCTTCCAAATTCAGGTCTTCATTCCATTCGTATTCTACAGAAGCACAGCCCTTGCCCGCATCGCCGGCACACTTGCGAACCAGGGAACCGAAAACCGTTGCATTTTCATCGGCGTAGACCATCCACTGATTTCCGATACGCAAAATCTGTGCGTTGATCAGTTCACCATTTTTACGGGTCAGCGGAGAATTGATGATGGCCACTTCATCACCAAACTTGGTCTCTTCGGCAATGAGCGCCTTGAGGCGGGAGAAAGATTCTTCGGCAGAAGCGTTTCCACTTTCTATATCGCGGGTCAGGGACTTTACACGGTCCAGGCGAACGTCACGATTCCAAGGCAAAGTCTGCCCCACCTGAAATTCCAGCTGCTTGCTGAGGGAAGCCAACGTGGTCATGAGCGCCTTGCGCTTGGCGGCCACATTGTCGCTACGGTTCTTGGCACGAGCCTGCTTGTTGCGTTCATCATTCAGCTGAGCGGCAACAGCCTTGATCTTGGTATTCAAGGAATCGATTTCAGCCTTACGACGTTCCGAGTCCGACTTATAGCGATCCTGCAAAGTCTTATAGCGTTTTTCGTCTGCCTTCAGCATGGAATCCGTAGCGGAAATCTGCGAATTCAATTTTGCGATTTCGCTGTTAAGGGTTTCCTTCTGCAGTTGCAGATCCCGAATGTCGGAATCCACGTCGGCGAAGACGTTACCGGCAAACACCGCAACGAACATTAAAAAAGCCAGTGTTTTTATTTTCATATTCATACTCGTTCTCTTAAACACTTCAAATTACAAATTCTGTTACCGCTTGCACTGTGCATCCTTGGGGTGTTCCTTGCACCAATTGTCCACCACCCTTTTCAAAATCGGAGACTGGATTTCTTCAAGATAATAACGGCTAACCAAGGCGGTCCCGCACTGAGGATATTCAGAAATATTCCAGTCACGGTCAGAACACCATTCCCAAAGGGATTCCTTGCACTTATTTTTTTCCAGATTTATCTGGCACTGTTCAAGCAGACTATCGCAACTGGCCACACGGTTGCTTACAAAATCGCTGTTTGCGCAGAACATGAACAAAGCCTTATCATTGATGGAATTCTTCTGAGAAACAATCTTATCACGGTTTCCACGGCCCCACCACCATTCATCATCGTTCTTGGCAATTTCATCGATGTAGTCATTCCACGCCACCTTAAAATCATAAGTGTCAGACAATTCAATTCTGACCTTTTCGGCAACAGAAACACAATGGCTCTTGATTGCGAGGAGATTTACCTTTACACCATCATCCGTCTGCTCTTTCTCAACACAAACCGATTCCTCTATTAAGCGGCACCACTTCGTTTCAAACGGAACATGTTCCGCCATGCCACCTTCCTGCAGGCAATCCCAGCCACGCATATGCGTGTACGTCACATAATTTTCTGCAGACACTTCCATCAGCAAGGAATCCTTCAGCATGCCGCTAAACACGCCCGTTCCTCCGTTCACGTTGCTCTTGGGCACCACACGGGAATCACTGATGGCCTCCAGCACCGTATTCACATAATCCGAATAAGCCTGATCGGTAGCATAGAAATAAATGGTAGACTTGCCGACAGGAACAGTCATTCCGGGATACTCCATTGTGTCCAACGAATTTCGACCGGCCACCATCATACGGGTCATAAAGCCCATGCTAGCCGTACTTTCTTCAGGCTTCTTTGTTGAAACGCCGCCATAACCAGTGGAGTCGGGATCCAAGAACGAACCCAGCATATTGTTTATGGTGGTATTCATGGACTCTCCACCTTCCATCTTATCGTAGGACATGGTCATAAGAACACCACGGACACTTTCGTCATACTCCATGGGAATTTTATAGGTCTTCACATCATTAGGAAATCCCAGGAATTCAAAAGGCAAGTAGCTGTAATCATTTTTGACAAAGGCGGCATCATCCTTGACACTAGGCGGAATGACGCCCTTAGCATGAATCTTGGCAGGAATATTCGTTTCAGCCTTCATCTTGGAAGTCACCTTGTGGCCTGCGCTATCCCACTTGAAGGTTGCATTCATAGTGTAGGATTTGCCAGGAATACCTGCATAACCCACTTCATCCATACCAAAGCAATTAGGCTTTCCTTTGGATTCCAGAGATTGCAACTGGGCTACAGAATCCCCTTCTGCACGGCCAAAATTTCCTGACACCGTCACACTGGCACTATCATAGAAAGCGAAATTTTCCGCAGAGGTTTCGTCCAATTCATACACCTTGGAAAAGCAGACATAGGGCGATTCATCGGCTACGATATAGCCGAAAGTATAGATACCGCGGTACACTTCCGTCTCTTCCGGATAGTAAGTCCAAGGCCCCTGAAAATCACAGGCCGCGAGAATAGTAGATAGTAGGAAGTAAACAGTAGGAAGCAAAACACGAGTTAAGGCTTTTCTTGTCCGAGAAGCCTCACACCTATTAGAAGTAATACTCATAATTGATCATGATCGGCAAAAAGGGGAACTGAGAAATCGAGCTATACTCCGGCGGGTTCTTGTCGGTATCGTAGTAGGAATAGAACATGTTTTCGTGGTCCGTCAGATTGATAATGGTCCAGCTGAAGTTCCACTTGTTTTCACGTCCAATATCGATGGCCTTTACGTCAATACGGAAGTAGGGCGTCTGGCGGCCTGCATTGCGGGAACCAGGGATAACCTGGATATTATCGGTATACTTCTGATCTTCCATTTTCTGCTGGTAGAAATAGCCTAGATATTCACTGATAGGCATGCCTGCAGAATACTTCATGACCACAGAAGACCTAAAGTAACGTCCCTTAACCTTGTGAGGCTTTAATCCATCTTCACCCCTCCAGTTAATACCCGCATCCAGCTTTAAGGCATAGGGCTGGTGCCAACTGGGGAAATAGGGTTTAGTACCGTCATTGCTTTTAAGAACGCTGAGACTCTGGCTCCAGTTAATGCCACCGAAGATTGCACCCTTTTCACGACGGAGTGAAAGTTCGTAGCCCATGGAATAACCTTCGGCCGTTCCGAAATTATCCGCCATCAAAAAGTCCGCAGAAGCGGTTTCATCTGTTGAATCCTGAACCATCATGAAGGTGTTCAAGTTGTTCTGCGTCTTGAAATAGGCGCCTGCAATAAAATCAAGTTCATCTGCAATCTGGGCCTGTTTGTATTCCACCGCAAAGAGGTTGGATCGAGCGGGCTTCAAGTGCTTACCCTTGCTGGTAGTTACCGACGGGTAGTAGAATTCGTTAAGAGCTTCGCCATCACCGAACATAATGGAGTTCATATACTGCAGGTAGTGTCCAGCATAAAATTCCAAAGTCTTCCGATCATCGATGTTCCACACCAGAGACAGGCGAGGTTCAATTCCAAAATCCTTGGACAGGTCCTGATAATTCAGACGCAACCCATAAGTAAACAGCCAGTCCTCATTCAGGCGCCAGGCATCCTGCCCATAAAGAACATGGTGCAAAGGCTTCTGGACATCTTCCACCCTCATACTGGAAATGTATTCATAGAACTTATCCCAGTCATATTCCAGTTCATAGCCAAAGGTTAGAACATGATTATCGATTCCGCGGAAATTGAGCCACTGCTTTGCCGCAAAGGTATAAAGGTCCTGACCGATATTAATCAAGTCCGTCAATTTCATTGTCTGGTAAAAACGGCTGTACGCCAAAGTGGCATTATAATCCCAATCGCCAAAGCGGTGGTAGAAATTAATGGGAACAGCCACATTACCCCAGTCCACATAAAGGGGATCAAATTCAAGAACGTCCTTGCCGGTGTAGAAGCTGAACTTCAATCGGGTATCCTGATCGAAATCATACATGAACGTTCCCTGCAAATCGGTAAACTCGTAATCGATGGCCAAATCCAGAACACCCAGGGCCCGGCACAAATCCAGCATATAGCCGATGTAAGTGGTACGGCCAGCGATCACCCAACGGGCATCACCCACATGGCCTTCGGTATGGAGCTGGGCGGCAAAAGTGCTAATCTTAACGCTGCTACGGCTGAACCATTCCTCCGTAGTATCGCTACCTCCGGCGCGACCATCCATTTTCAAAACGGAACTCAGACGGTTGCCGTACTGGGCAGGGAATCCACTCTTGTAGAACTGCACACCGTCAATGGTTTCCACCAGGAAGGTACTGAACAATCCGAAGAAATGGGTTGGAGAATACACCACCGCGTTATCATACAGGAACAGATTCTGGTCGGCGGCCCCACCGCGCACATAAATTTTCGTACTGAAGTCAGAACTGGCAACCACACCGGGCAACTGCTGGATACTGCGGATCACATCCGCTTCGCCTAGGCCGGGCATGCGCTTGATACTCTTGGCGCTAACAACGGACTCACCAGGTTTGCGCTTGGGGCGACGACGTAACTGCACCACCACCTTCTTCATTTCGGTCACCTTGCCGTTGCTTCCTGCAGCCAAAAGGGCATCCACATCTACATCTTTTTCCTGAGGATCGTTCTGTAGCGAGTCGTTTCGCGGTTCCACGGAATCTGCTGCAGCCACAGCAGTCTTGGAATCGTCACCATCAGCCGTACCAGTAGTTCCCTCATTAGCCTCGGCAACAGATTCCGTCAACCCGGCATCGCCAATGACTGAGCTAAAAACACTATCCTGGCCATGGTAGACCAACTCATAGCATTTTTCCTTTTCGGCGCCACTGATGTCGGAATTGGTAACGCAAACATTCCACAGGGTATCTTCGGGAAGCATCACCTGGAAATTTTCACCCACGACCGTTTGCAGGGCTTCGCCAGTTTCAAGAATTTCCACATTCAGTTTTTCACCGGGAGCAAAGGAAGAATCCTGAACCATGCCGTAAAACAGAATCCCTTTCTGTGCAGCAAGAGACGCCCCCTCACCAGCGGCTTCCTGCGCCACTGCCAAGACAGGCAACAAAAACATTGCAAGGTATAAAAGAAGTTTTTTCAAATCGTCTCTCGCGCTTGTCTACCAATTTAGAAATTAGCAATTACTATTCTAAACCGTTAAACACCAGAAAGAACGATAAGTGTCACCTAATAATTAGGCAATTTCATCCATGGTCTGACGGATAGGATCCTTCATCCCCAAAAATACGTCAACAAGGATAGGCTCAAAATCCGTTCCGCGGCCCTTTTCAATAATGGAAAAACATTCATCAAGAGGGATTGCATCGCGGTAACAGCGTTTCTGCGAAACTGCATCGAATACGTCGGCAACAGCCATAATGCGAGCAGCCAGGGGAATATCCTGTCCCTTTCGGCCTTCCGGGTAACCGCGACCATTCCATTTTTCGTGATGGAACTGAGCCACGTCATAAACGATCTGCCTATACCCGGCATTACCAATATGGGAGAAGGTCTGACGAATAATTCGGCCACCCTGTTCCGCATGGGTTTTCATAATGGCATATTCCTCGTCGGTCAGCTTTCCCGGCTTCTGCAAAATATGATCGGGAATGGCAATTTTTCCAATATCGTGCATAGGAGCCGCATTCACCAAGTCGTGAATAAAGTCGTGGTTAATAATATCCTTGTACACACCACGACGGTGCAGTTCCTTCACCAGCAATTCCACATAACGGCTAGTGCGCTTGACATGACCACCCGTATTTTCGTCACGGTTTTCAACCAGGTTAGCAAAACCCATCACCATGTCCGTATTCAGTTCCTTGATTCTCGCCGTATCTGCAATCTGTCGATCCACCAGCTTTGTGGTACGGGCAGAAATAAAATAGATCAAGCTACCGATACTAAAAATGCAGAGGGTTCTAGGCAAAATGCTGAACAGCACCAGACGTTTAAAGACCAGGAAGTTCTGGTCGGGAACGCAACCCATATAGAAACCGGCAAATTGCCCCACAATGGAAACGCCCACCGTCAGGAACCAAATATGCAAAGTCAGCTTCCTAGAAAAGTAAAGGCAGGCCAGGGCGATAGGAAACGCATACACCACCACCGCATGGAACGAAAGGGTGGTTTCGATAACCAGCAAGAACAGGCTGGACAGAATCACATACAGATACTTTAAATTCGGGTTGGCATTATCCACAAAACGGTTAATGACCGTAGGAGCCAAAAGCAGCAGGGCACTCAAACCAAAGGCTGAAAGCATCACCTTCTGGTCGATAATGAATACCCTGCAAAGGTTCAGGATCAACACCAGAGAGAAAATGCAAAGAGTCATCCGAAGCACTCTAGCCACAATTCTATTAGCTTCGGCCTCGTTCTGACGTACTATAAAATCACTATGCTTAGCCATACCATACCTGAATTCAAAACCAAATGATAAGCAGAATTTACATCTCTTTGTGTATGTTTTTTGTAAGAAAATAAAAAAGTCTCTCGAAAAAAGAGGGACTTTTTTGCATTTTTCACGTTTTTTGAGGATTTTTGAAGATTTTGAGGATTTAGAATCGCCCAAATGTTATACCGGCATACATTCCAGGCCAGAATTTCGCCTTATGACCGTGATAATTCCAGTCGTCATGCCACTTTCCCTTGGGTTCCACGAGGATTCTTTCGCCATAACCCTCCGTGGCCAGATTCAAAGTTGCGCCGGCGGAAAGTCCGATTCCCTGAATCAGCCTGGCGGTACCGCCAAGACGGATACGATGGTGGAAATTTCCCTTATAGTCCTCTTCCTCACGGTCTTCGCCGTACTTATCCGTAACGTGGAGGAACATGTACTCCAGTTCAAGATGAGTACCGTACTGGCCGAACTGGGTTCCGAGACCGATGCCGTTCTCATAGACATCCTCGAATTCATCAAAACCTTTCTGAAGGGCTCGGGAGAATTCAAGTGCCGTAAACAGGTAGGCCGTACCAAAATGAACGGACATGGCGGGGGCATTCATCTCGTTGATGGATCCGGTAAAACTCCATACACCATTTCCAACGATATTGATAAGACCGATAGGAGTCTTTTCGGCGTGACCCACCACGTTGATGACACCCCACTGGCGGCCCGTCGCCTTACCGGCTACATTGATAACAGCAATCTGGGTATCGTCAACCTTCTTTGCCACGTTGATGGCGCTAACCTGAACATGGGCATCCCTAGCGACATTTATCGCACTCACCTGAACGTTAGTCGTTCCTACAATGTTGATGGCACCCACCTGGGTTGCACTTACGGTATCCCTGGCGATATTAATTGAGCTAACCTGAACTCGTGCGCTCCTTGCTACGTTAACGGCACCTACCTGAACCGCATTGGGACTTGTATTCGTTATGACATTCACAGGACCGATTTGCGGACCATCCATATGTCCCGCATAATTAAAGCCACCGGAAAGTTGCAACCCCTGGAAATTTTTCTTGCCGATATTGAATATCGGGGAAACCTGCATACCGTGCATATCATTTTCAGCCAGGTTTCCAATCAGGCTTGCCTGAGCGCCAATCATAATATCATCCGACTTCGACAGGAACACACCCATCATCAGGCCCTTACGAGGTTCGTGGGCTTTATCCGCCGCATTAAACGTTGTTCTAAATCTGCTATTATGATCCAGGGAATCAAAGCGGGCCTCCATATTCTCATCAACAACAGAAGACTTGATTTCGCCACGAGCCACCGTCTTTTCGGCGGATACAGCCTTAAAGTCTCGAACGGTCACTTTCTGCTGTTTTCCATTGGCAAGTTCAACATTCGTTTCATTCAGGTCAGCATTCCCTTCTAGACGAACCGTGTACTTTCCTGCAGGAAGACCAAGGCTCATCGATCTACCGGACTTCTTATAAAGTTCAGCTACCAGTTCGTTCGAGGCGTCACGAATAAAAACTCGACCTTCTATACCTTCATCCAAAATCATACCGGCACTAGTACTGCGCAGGTCCGTCATCACCACATCACCCGTACCCGTCAGATTCATGTCTCGACTGGGGTGCTGAGCTCCACCCATGGTGGTCTCCGTCTTCTGCAAAGTTTCGTTAAAGGCAAACTGGTAAGCCTCGGACAATGTCACCTTGCCATCGCCGCTCAAGTCTCCCGCACCGCGTAGACCGCTCACCAGGGAATGGGTAAAAAAGGAACCCCTCAACTTATCGCTTTCCTGGCTAGCTTCATCCTGGGTACTGCTGGTAATAAAGGCATAGCCCTTCATGTCGCTACTCTGGTCTACCATGAAGGCAGGAACAGCCACACCTCCCTTGGCTCGGGTAATGGCACCGGAACCACAGGCATCGATGACAGCAATCTTCACATCGGCATTCAGGGCATCTACACGTTTGCGGAATTCCTGCCAGCTGTAAGTTTCTTCACCTAGATGCAGTCCCTTTTCGTCGGCATGGCCACTGTAATAGACAAGCACTTCCTCACGGCCGCTTTTCCCCTTGCCCTTCGCCAGGATTTTGTCCACATTGTCAAAGTGGGCATTCAAAAAAGCCACACTAGGTTCCTGGATCAGGTAGACATTCTTCTGACTGACTCCACCCATATCCTTAAGCACCGCCGCGAAAGATTTGGCATCGGATTCCGCATAGCGAAGAACAGGTCGTCCCTTACCGCCATTGTTGGCGCTAATGGCAATCACATAGCGATCGATGGTCGTCGAAGGCAACCCCGGAGCAACTGCGGCAGCAGCATGAATGCGCCCCACCATAAGGAACAACATGGCAAAGGAAAGCAGGCAAAGACCAATCATACTTTTCCATGGTCCCGCACCAACCACACTATCAAAAACCTTAATCAACACCTTTTTCATTTTCAACCCCCGCTACTTTTCCAATTTGCTTACCGTAAATTCAACAACCTTAATGCCTTCCTGCTTCAAGGATGCATCAATATCATTTCCATCAATGGCAAACGTATTCCTGGACGTCATCAAAAAGAACTTTTCAAAATGAGGAGCGTCATCTAGTTTATACGCAAAAGGCAAAGTCACCATTTTACCCGGTTCCAGAGCGATGGATCCAGATCCATTACCCAAGTGCACCGTCAAGACGCCGTTACCGTCCATGCTAAAGAGAATGCCGTAACACTTCTCAGGGACCGAGTAGCGGAGTTGCAATTCATCGCCTTCGCTAGCGGCACCCAGATTTTCCATCTGGACAGCGGTTTCACCATTTTTCTTCCAGACTTCCATCCGAGCTTCCAGCCCCTTGATGCGGGTTCCATCATCAACCGAAACCATAGCGACTTCAGAAGTTGAACCGTCAACACCCTTCACGCCAAGATTCCTTTCGCCACCCGATACAAAAACTGCAGCAAAAATGCCCAGGGCGATAACCATGACGGCGGCAACCTTCAAAAACAGACTGGGAGCCACCATGCGAGAATCACCGGACATTCCCCTATCGATTTCATCAAGTCGGGGTGACAAATTGCTAAAGGGATTGTCCGCCAAAATTTTGGCATTTTCGTCACGCATTGCCTGCAGACGAGCACGGAAAATTTCATCAGTCGCTTCACGACGACGCAGTTCCTGCATTTCATCAGAAGGCAGGTCCCCTGTCAAATACTGTTCCAATTTCAAATCGGATACATTCATTTTCGTTTTCATTATTTGACCTCCAAATTCTTAACCTTGGATTGCAGTGTGCGTAAACGTTTACGAACTCCGCTTACAGAAAGTCCAACAGCTTCGGCCGTCTCCTCCAGAGTCATTCCATCCACAAAGTGAAGTACGGCCATGGTACGGGTAGACTCGGGCTCCTTCGAAAAAATCTTTTTCAGGACACTGCCGGCTTCGTAGGCATCCACCTCATCGTCTAAAGACGCCAACTGCAGAAGCAAGTCTTCACTGCAGGTATTTACGCCACGGCGGGCCTTATCACGGATCCGATTCAGGCATAACCTGGTTGCCGTATTCCACAGCAGACTAGATGGAGAGGACAAATCCAGCGAGTCACGACGTTCGTAAATCCGCAAAAATACGTTCTGCATCATGTCACTAGCCTCCGCATCATCTTTCAACAAGGCGACGCATCGGCGAAACACCATTGGCCCATAGCTTTCATAAAGCCTGGAAAAAGCCATCTTGCTTGCGATTTCTTGCCTATTCATACCCGTGTAACACTACTGGAGATCAAAAATGTCACCCAAATTTAGAAGTTTTGCCCCTCTATACACGAAAACAATGTGATAATCCTCATTTTGTTATTTTTTTCTCACAAAACTTGTTTTTTTTGGTTAGATTTATTGAGAGCGAAGGGAGCCAAGCCCCCCTGACCAGCCCGTATCTAAATTTTTTACATGAGTACGAAATGGTAAAAAATGAAATTTTGATTGTCGATGACTCCAAAATCAACCGCGAGATGTTGCGGCTGATTCTTGAAGACGAGTACGACATCGTAGAGGCAAGCAACGGCCAAGAAGCCATTGATATAATCGAAAAGGGCGACCACGTATTTCGCTTGGTACTTCTGGATTTGGTCATGCCCGTCCTAAACGGATACGAAACCTTACAGGAATTCAACAAGAGGGGGTGGCAACACAAGCTCCCCGTCATCATCATTTCCGGCGACTCCACCGACGAAGCCCTGTCTAGAGCATACGATCTAGGCGCCGCAGACTTTTTTGCCAAGCCTTACAACCCGCAGATCGTTCTGCGCCGTGTAATGAACGTAATCGCCAGCCGCGAATACTCCTATAGAGATTTACTTACCGGAGCCTATAACCGATCTGGCTTCCTCCAGATGGCCAACAATTTCTTGCAAAAGTGCGAAGACCGTACCAAGTACGCCGTCATGTTCTTTGACGTTAAGAATTTCAAGGCCATTAACTCTGTCCTCGGAACAGAAGGCGGAGACGCAGTCTTAAAGCAGACCTACAGAGGAATGTCGGGCGCCGGCCTGGAACCCATTTTCGTTTCTCGATTCGAGGCAGACCACTTCGTGTGCCTAGTCGAGGCCGACAAGATCAACATCGATGCGATGATGCACGAGAACAACCAGGTTCTGGATTGGACCGGACGCAGCATGCAGTTCCGTTTCCGTACCGGCATCAGCTATATCGACAGCGATGGAGACGTCATCAACTTTGTGGACCGCGCCAAGCTGTCCCTTAGCTACATCGAAGACGAATATCTTAAGCCTTACGCCATCTTCGACGACAAGATGGCCAACAACTATATCAACGCCGCTTCCGTGACTTCAGAATTCGACACCAGTATGGCCAACGAAGAATTCAAGGTCTATTACCAGCCGATCATGGAAGCCGCTACCGGAAAGATCGCTTCTGCAGAAGCCCTTATTCGCTGGATTCACCCCGTTCGCGGTTTCGTACGCCCCGACCTGTTCATCCCAGTCCTCGAAAAAGACGGCTTCATCTCTAAGCTGGACCTGTTCGTAGACCGCAAGGTAAACCAGGTTATGCGACGCTGGCATGATCAGGGACTTCCGACCGTGCCCGTTTCCGTGAACCTTTCCTGGATGGACTTCTATGACCAGGACATGATCCAGAATATTCTTGACCATGTGGCACAGCGCGTCACAGCACCTGGTTCCGTACGTTACGAAATTACCGAATCCTCTTTCGCCGCCCTCAAGGAAAATCGCGGAGACGTTTTGAGCGCCCTGCGTGAACAGGGGGCATGGCTCCTGATGGATGACTTCGGCAGCGGTTATTCCTCCCTGGGCATGTTGATGCACTACAAGTTCGATATCCTGAAAATCGACATGAGCTTCGTGCGCCAGCTGGAAAACAATCCCGATGTCAAGCACATCGTCAAGATGATTATCGACATGTGCCATCTTCTTGGAATGAAAGTTGTGGCCGAAGGCGCCGAAACAGAAACCCAGGTCAACATACTCCGCGAGGATAACTGCGACTACATCCAGGGTTACTATTTCAGCAAGCCCCTCCCCGAAGAAGACTTTAAGCAGTTCCTTGCCAAGTGCAAGGCCGAAGGAAAGATATAATGACACTCCAGGAATTGTACGCAAAGATCAACGGCAACTACGCCGAAGCCCAGAACCGACTGATGAAGGAATCCTTCATCGAAAAGTTCGCCTTGATGTATCTGAAAGACGACAGCTTTGTTTCCTTGCAGAACGCCATCAGCGCAGGGTCTATTCCCGACTGCTTCCGTGCCGCACACACTCTGAAAGGTGTTGCAGCCAATCTGGCCTTTACAGAATTGCAGCAGGCAGCCTCTGAACTGACAGAGCAGCTCCGTCCCCAGACGGCTCCCGCCGACGCCGCCATGGTAGAAGTCCTCAAGGTGGCCCACGAAAAGGTTGTAGCCGCATTGAACGAATACAACGCCAGCAAGTAGGCTTTGCAAACGAGCAAGGCGAAAGAACAGTTTAAAAAAAAGGGATCCTGATTTTTATCAGGACCCCTTTTTTAATCTTTAATGGGATTAAAGTTCTTCATTTCTGTTAGACCGTTCCATACCTTCGTCAAGCAGAAGGTTCAGGTTCTTGAGATCCTTTTCCATCTGCTCGTAGTAGGCCTTGGCACGGCGAAGCTGCTTTCGCAACTCAAAGATTTCAGACGTCAGTTCCACAGACAGCAAGGCTAGACGCTTGCGGTTATCCATCTGGAACTTTGCCGAACGTTCAAAGCGCTGATCGATAAAATCACCGATCTCCTTAAGTTCCGCATCAGGCAAATCCGTACGGATCTGGATATGTTCCTGAGCAACGGAAACGCTAACTGATCTAAGAGGTGCGATTTCTGCCATTTTACTTCATCCCCACGCCGAATGGATCTTCATCCATCAGCCAGTTTAGTCGAAAAAACTTGTCTGCGAGCCCTCCCCGCTCGCACGACTCTTGGATTCTTCCTTTTCTTCTGCGCCATGAACTTCGATGGTGGGCAGATCCTCTTGAGCAGGAGCCTGTTCCACCTCGTCGGCAGCTTCTTCAACAGCTTCGACAGATTCTTCCGCTTCCAGAACGTCGTCAGTTTCTACAGAAGGTTCCTCGATGCTCAAGTCGGTGCCCAGTTCGTTTTCGATGGTGGCCACCAGCTGATTGAACTTTTCCTGGGCGTCAGCGATTTCGTCGGACTGAGCCTGGAGCTGATCCATGAGTTTAGCAATGATGGCGTCCTTTTCTTCCACCTTTGCATTCAGGGCGTTCAGCAATTCAATCTTTTCGTTGATAATGCCATTCAGAGCCGCAATGTCGCGATCCTTTTCGGCAGCAAGATTCTTGAGGTTGGCAATGCTCACCAGTTTTTCGTTCAGAGCCTGTTCCTGTGCATTCACCTGATTGACGCGGGCGTCCAGGGCTGCCTTGGCATCTGTAAGACTTGCACCCACAGCGGTCAGCTTGGCATTGGTATCGCTAAGGTTAGACTTCAGGGACGCAATGTTGGCGTTTGCGGTATCCAGCAAAATGCTCTTGTCCTGCAGCTGTGCCTTGGCATTTTCCAGTTCCTTACGAACCTTGGCGTTTTCCTGTTTGAGGGTGCGCACAGTCCCCAGGACACCTTCGACCTTCTGGGAAAGCGCATTCATATTTTCAAAATTCATCTTCGCTCCATAAGTTGAAATTCTTTGAAACTTTTCCTATCATAAGATAACTAAATTTTCATAGGAACTTCTAGAAGTTACCGCTGATTTTTATAAAAAATGTACTTGAAAATTTCGGGGAAAAACCTTCATGATTTCGGTTAGTGAACACATCCAGCGCAGACTGAACGAACTGCCCGATCGACCGGGTGTGTACATCATGAAGAATGCCTCCGGTAAGATCATCTACATCGGAAAGGCCAAGGTTTTAAAGAACCGCGTGCGAAGCTACTTCGACGGTAGCGACCATCAGGGCCACCGTGCCGCCACCCTGATGTTCCCCTACATTCGCGACATCGAATGGATCATTACCGAGACCGAAGAAGAAGCACTGATCCTAGAAGCAAATCTTGTTCGTAAACACACGCCCAAGTACAACGTCTTGCTGAAAGATGACAAGCATTTCCCATACTTGGCATTCAGTGTGCGCGAGCCATTCCCCAGGCTGTTCCTGACCCGATCCGTCAGGAAGGACTCCAATCAGTATTACGGACCCTATATGAGTTCCCGCTATGTGGACAAGCTGAAGGATATTTGCGCCAGGCTGTTCAAGATCCGCGAATGCAATATGGAACTGCCGGCACGAACCCCTCAACGCCCCTGCCTGAATTACCATATCGGAAGGTGCAAGGCCCCCTGCGCAGGACTCGTCAGCCGCGAAGATTACTACAAGGACGTCATGCAGGCAAGACTCCTGCTAGAAGGCAAGCGGGATGACCTGCAGGAAATCTGGACTCGTGAGATGAACGAGGCTGCCGCCAACCTGGACTTTGAAATGGCGGCCAAAAAAAGGGACGCCATTCAAGCCCTTCAGTCCACAGGTATCCACGCCAAGACCGACACTTCCGACCCGAACCTTTCCCTGGATATTCTGACACTGCGCCGCAACGGAAGCCTAGCCGCCGCAGTCATCCTGGAGTACCGTGCAGGCGTTCTTACAGGCAGACGCCACTATCGGCTGAAATGCGAACTTGAAGATGACGAATCCGAAATTTTCCGTCAGATGATTCTCACCTGGTACGCCGAAGCGGAATTCATTCCCGGAGAAATCGCCACAGACATCGCCCTCCCCGAAGATGCGGCTCTTTTGCAAGACGCCCTGACGCAGCAAGCAAAACACAAGGTCTATTTCAACAACCCACAGCGAGGTGAAAAACTGGGCTTCCTGAAATTGGCAGGTGCCAACGCCGACATGATCCTCGTAGAAATGCGGGCCGAAGTACAGAAGTACAGTGAAATCGACCAGAGCGTCTTCGAACTGCAAAAAGTTCTAGGTCTCAAGAAGACTCCTTTCAGAATCGAGTGCGTAGACATTTCTCACTTGAGCGGCACCAACACGGTGGCAAGTCTCGTGGCCTTCAAGAACGGGAAACCAGACAAGTCCAACTACCGCAAGTTCATCATCAAGACCGTAGAGGGTGTAGACGATTTCGCCAGCATGCGTGAAGTCATGACCCGACGTATCCGCCGTCTCGAAGATGAAGGCACACCCATGCCCGACCTGTGGGTATGCGATGGCGGTAAAGGTCAGGTGGACGCCACCATGCAAATTCTGAAGGAGCTGGGACACGATCAGGATTTACCGCTAATCGGTCTCGCCAAACGTCTCGAAGAAATCGTATTCCCCGATGACCGAAAGAGCATCGTGCTGCACAGAACTAGCCCCGCCCTAAAACTCCTGCAGAACGCCCGTGACGAAGCCCACCGTTTCGCCATCACCTACCAGCGCAGCAAACGCAAGAAGGATCTGGAAGTGGAATGGCTAAAGCAGCCTGGCGTCGGCCATGAAACCCGCATCAAGATTCTAAGCAAATACAAGAGTGCAGAAGCCTTTATGGCCGCTCCGCTCGAAGATATAGAAATCCTGTTGGGAAAAGTCCGCGGAAACAAACTCCGCGAACAGATTGCCCAATATTGCGCCGACTTTATTACACCTGACTTTGATAAGGATCCAGAACAGGATCAATCTTAAGGGGACTACTCCAGAGTCTTGAGAAGAGAGTCCAGTCGTGCCGTCAGCTGCTTGGATCCATAGATATTCAGGTGGTCATAATCATACGCCATAGAAGACGGGTAATCATGATCCCCCATCTTATTTTCATCAAACAGGACAAAATACTTTTCAAGTTCATCCAGTTCTTTTAAACGTTTGATGAAATTTTTTGCCGTGCTGCGAAGCATACCATGACGACCATACTGGTCTGTTTTCTTATAGTAGGGGCTGATGGGGAAAACAACACCTATTACATACACTCCATTTTTTTTTGCCATTTTCAAAATATTCAAAAGTTCCTGGTAGTTTCCTTCTGGATTCGGGCTATCCTTATCCCACCCTTGTTCCAGAATTTCAGCAGTACCATCTTCGCCATACCAGCCATTCTGAACATCAGTTGCCGCCTGCCCTCTGTAATAATCAAAGGTCGTCATAATATCTTCATTTTCCACCATGCTTTTCTGGGAAACATCCACAAAACCCTTGAGCAAACCATCCTTCCAGAAGTCATGATTGATATCGTACTTGTACCCCAGAGCTGAGCCCTGGTTTTCTAGAATAGCAACCCCATCTCTATCCCTCCACAAATCAAAATCAATACCTACAACAAGGAACTTAATATTACGGCAATGGTTCAGCACATAATTTTCAATTAGATAACGACTGCAATACATATCGCAAGGAATGACAGCCATATTCAAGGCATTTCTCAAAAGACTGGAAGAGAATCCCGCATTCATGTGGGAATTGCCCAAGCCCACAATTTCAAGGGAGTCCTTGTAATTCCAGAACAGCCTTAACTTGTACGAAAGATAGTGGGTAGCCTGATCTTCGCTATAATAAGCGGCCGCACTATCCAAGCTGAGTTTCTGATCCAGTTCTGCATCCAGTTTTTCAGTCCATAGGGAAGGGTGCCATAATTCTACACCTTCAACCAGTTCAGTCACGCTGGAATCTTTTGTATTCACGGCAACAACCTTGGAATGGGCGCCATCCCCGTTAGTCAAAGTTGCAGCGATCAAATTTGACGAGGCCCATTCGGTATGGTCAAATGCATAACCCGAAGGAGCGCCAATAGAATTCACCAGTTCACCGGTACTATCCGCAATCAGGATCCGTTCGTGAACGCCATATTTTTCGCCCACAAAATTCTTGTCGGTCTTGTCCCCAAAATCAAGGAACAGGGTCTGCCCATTTCCGGATTTCGACAAAGATACATTGCAGGCCTGTTTCGAATCAAACCAGACGGTATCAACATCTTTCTTGTGAGCTCGCAAAAGTTTCGATCCAGAAACGGCAAAATTTCCCTGGACGCCACCATGATAGGATCCGTCAAACAGTTTTTTAGGCTTGCCAAATTTTCCACCAGAAAAAGGAACACGCCATGTTGACTTTTTCATAAAGGTAGATTCATCGCTATTATCGCCGGCATCCGAAACGTACACGATAACGGTATCTCCGCTTTCAAGAACATTCCACCTAGGTATGGCCGCCGATTCAACATCCAGTCTTATCGCAGGCTCGCCGCTTGCATTCAGCTTGCGAACATAGACAGAGGATTTTCCAGAAACACCTTCAAGCCCCGTGCAGAACGCCACCCACTTTCCATCTGGCGAAATTTCCGGATGGTAGGAATCAATGGAATCTTTTATTTCAACAACAGAAAGGAACGCATTCGAGTAATCCACATAGGCCAGGTTCCCGCGGCTGTCATCTCGAAAAACCAACTTGGCCCGATACGCCCCCGAAAGTTTTCGAACTGTCGCAGAACTGGCTAGAGGAGCCACAAAGCTATTCTGAGCCAATCCTGTTTCAGACAACCACACCGCATTGGGAATTGCACCGAACGCAAGACGGAAACCCACATAGGACGCCCGGGTCGTCGAAGTCACGACATACACATCCCCGCGGCTGTAGCGGTTAACAAAGGAGGACTCGTTGCGGAAACTTCCGCCCTTCAGAACGCGTTCCCCAAGACTCCCCCCATTGGGAGCCCCCACATAATTTGAGATAGTGGTATCCCTGAACAGGCCCAACCAGTCGTTCACCCATTCGGATACGTTACCCTCCATATCGCAGACCATGGATTTTTTCTTGGAGCATACTTTTTTAGGAGAATCAACGTCATCATCTGCAGTCCAACTGTTACGGACATTCCAATCCATGTTCGCGGCAAAAATCCATTCCGCTTCGGTAGGCAATCGGTAGGCATTCACTTCCGGATGAAAAATCAAACCTTCTATACCATTGCAATGACCTTCGCCGTCATAGGAGGCCTTGACATAGGTGTATGCCGTATCCAGCTTTTCTTTCTTGCTCTTGGCATTGGCATAAAGAACCGCATCATAATAATTGACATTGGAAACAGGCAGACTATCCTTTTGGCAATTTACCGACTTGTCAAAGGATTTGTATTCGCCGCAAGTGACCTCATGATCTTGGATGGAGTAATCATAATCAAAGGTGACCGTCATTTTCGGACGTTCATTAGCCTTGGCCGTACCGACATCAGTTCCAAGAACAGTTGATTTCCCTGAAGAAAGAACCCTTACAAAACCAGGGCGTTCAGAATCCTCTTCCCCCAACGGGCTAGAACTTCCACCGTCATCGCACCCCAACAGAAGCGAAACAGAGAAAAGCACCTGAAAAACAGGGAAAAACGCAAATTTTGAAAACCTAAATTCTGCCATATCCACAAAAATAAGTTTTTCAGCCACTCCAGATAATCATATTCTACAATGGGTCCTCCAAATAAGAAAAAATTATATCTTAAAATGGCTTGTCCCGTGCATCCTAATTAGGTATATTACGCCTAGGCATCCTCACGGATCAACGCCCGATCTAACAGTATATTAAAAGCTCGTCGCTCTTACGGTACAGTTTAGGCCCACGGCTCCCTGACTTGGCTTGACCATGCTTCAAAGCTTAAAAAGGTGGGAAAAACGAAATCCTGAGGCACTGCTATCTTTTTTAGAATAGTAGTATCGAGTGTTTCGCCGTGGAACGGATGCCATACTTTTTTTAGACAAGGGAAGGCTTCGCCCTCCCTAAAACCCTCCTGGGCAATCGCGAAAGCGATTGCGATTGCAGGTTAACATCGAGGGCTGATTTAAGGGAAGGCTTCACCCGCCCTAAAGCCCTCCTGGGCAATCGCGAAAGCGATTGCGATTACAGGTTAACATCGAGGGCTGATTTAAGGGAAGGCTTCGCCCTCCCTAAAGCCCTCCTGGGCAATCGCGAAAGCGATTGCAATTTTGGATTGAAGCCGAGGGGTAATTTTGACGGTCCCGCTTTCCTTGGAGCGGGACTTTTTTTAGGGTGCAGTTTTTTCTATGTTTTGGGGTATGATTAAGTCTATTTTTGCCGGCCTGATGATTAGCGTGGGATGCGTCAGCTTCCTTTCTGTCGACAACAAGATTGCAGGAACATTCCTGTTCTCCCTGGGTCTTTACACCATCATCCTGCTAAAGTTCGACTTGTTCACCGGCAAGGTGGGTTACCTTTCTACAAATCGCAACCTGGCTTACCTAAAGTATCTGGGCAAGGTCTGGCTGGGCAACCTGATCGGCACTACCGTCGGGGCAGCCACCGTTGCGGCCACACGCCTTACCATCAGCACAAGCGCTCTGGTTGCGGTCAAGCACAACGACAATTTGCTGAGCCTTCTGATCTTGGGAGTCTTCTGCGGTATGCTCATGTTCATCGCCGTCGAAGGCTACAAGCGCTGCGGCAACCCGCTGATTGTCGTATTGCCTGTCATGGGATTTATCCTTTGCGGTTTTGAACACTGTATTGCCGACATGTTCTACTTTGCCTTCGCGATTATCAAGGGCATTGCAGGCGGTATCGCGGGCGGGAACGTCGCTGGGAACGTCGCGGCCTTTGGCGGCGCCGCAGAAATCGGCAGCACCCTGTTGCGACTGGCTGTAATCACCATAGGCAACCTGATCGGCGGATGCGCCGTTTGCTACGCCAGCGTGAACATCAACAAAGAAGCTTAGTAAACAACCTAAATTTTATACAGGAAAGGCCCGCATTTTCGCGAGCCTTTTTTTAAAGATTGCATTTTTACACTGCAATTTTTATAAAAATTATCTGGAATTTTTCCTGTCCAGTTTCGCAAAGATGCCGGCGAGAACCGTACCGCTAATGGAATGGTAGGCACAGCTGATAGCGCAGGGAACCACACACAGGGCGGCTTCAGGATGGGCCGCAATATTTTCGGGATTGGCGAAAAATCCAGCAGCGAGGACGGTAGCCATTCCCGCATTTTGCACGCCAACTTCAATAGCGACGGTACGCTTCTTGGCGGTATTGAACTTAAGGACGCGTCCCACGCTATAACCCAATACATAGCCCAACGCATTATGGCAGAACACCACCGCCAGTACCAAAAATAACAGGCTTATACCATTGGACAGCAAATGGGGGCGAACCGTCACGATGACGCCACCCACAATAAGCGCAAGTCCAATGACACTGACACTTGGCATGTTGGCCTGCAGTTCCTTGAATCCGTCGCGATGTCCAAAAAAGTGATTGCAGAGAAAACCGATCATCACGGGGCCGATGGTCACATAGAGAATGTTCAGGAACATGCCCACCGCATTCACATTGATGCTGGTGTCCGCAAGCCACAAGACTAGCAGCGGAGTCATGATGGGAGCGAGCAAGGTGCTGACAGTCGTCATTCCCACGGAGAAAGCCACATCGCCCTTCGCCAGGTAGCTCATCACATTGCTGGAGACGCCACCGGGGCAGCAGCCCACCAGAATGATACCTACAGCGAGATACGGATCCAGTCCGAAAACTTTCGTAAGGCACAGGGCAACCAGCGGCATGATGGTGTACTGAGCCAAGGCGCCAGCGCAAATGTCCAGCGGGCGCTTCGCCAGGTTCTTGAAATCCTCAACGCGAAGGGCCAAGCCCATGGACAACATGATGATTCCGAGGATCACGGAAGAGACATTGCCGCGAACCCAGGCGAACGTGACAGGAGCAAAGAAGGCAACCACCGCGCAGGCGATTACAAAAAGAGACGTATAGGTGGAAAGAAAACGGGTCACCGCCCTAATAATTTTAAGCATGACCCAAATATAGAATGGTTCGGTCTTACTTGCTAGCCACGAAATCCTGGAAACGGATGAGAGCTTTCAACATTCGTTCATCCAGGCGGTTGACGGTTTCCTGCTGGATTTCTACAGGAATGCCGTAAACAGCTTCGGCCATGGCGCAGGCGATACAGCAGAGGGTATCACTGTCACCACCCAGGGAAACTGCCAGGCGGGCAACTTCCTCGAAGGAGTTTCCCTCGCGGAAGGCGCAGAAGGCCTGAGGCACCGTATTCTGGCAGGATTCATCCATATGGTAGGTGGGGCGGATCTTGTCGCAGGTCATCTTGCTAATAGGATAGCCGTAGGTACGTTCCACATAGTCGAGGATTTCTTCCTTGGACTTACCTGCACGCCCCAAGAAGATGGCGGCGGCGACGGCCTTTGCGCCCTTGATTCCCTCGGGATGGTTATGGGTAACGCCAGCGGAAACCTCGGCAAACTTTTCCACATCTTCCAGAGTATCGTAGGCCCAGCCAACTGCAGAAACTCGCATGGCGGAACCGTTTCCCCAGCTGTTGTAGGGCTTTGGATTTTTATCTACCAGCCAGTAACGGAAATTTCCACCGTAGCCTGCATAGGGGAATGCCTGCCCCCACTTTTGCATAGACGATACCATGGCCTTTTCGGTAAGGACGGGGTCAGGTTTGCGAGCATCGGGGTGGTCGCCCACGAATCCAGCCATTACCGCTTCCGCCACAGCAACCGTCATAACACTGTCATCGGTCCATTCCGATGCGCGATTGAACAGCGGGAATTCCGTGGTCTTGATGTTGTTGCAGTCAAATTCGTAGGGCGCCCCGATAGTATCGCCAGCGATAGCCCCCAGAAGGCAGGTATCTCGCTTAAGAGAAGCCTTCTGTTCTTTTTGGGCCGTCTCGCCTTCCAGTTCGCCTCTACACATGTTGCTTGCGGCCTTGCGGAAAACTTCCTTCATTTTCTTTTCATGTTCTGTCATAAAGACTCCTTTTTCCTTCCTATCGTCACAAAAATTGCATTTGTCAACTGGGACAAAAAAACGTATAACAATAACGTTCGTTTTACAATCACCATTTCTTCTCAAGAAATTTAGACTATAGGAATAAAGAAAAGGTCGCCCCAGAGGCGACAAAGTACATCCACTTTTTTAGTAAAAATGATTAAGGGACTTCAATCACATTCTTATGGGATTGCCGCATGTCATAAAAATTTTCCAGAAGTTGCAGAACCGTTTCCTTTTCTAGCGGGGAGAAACGGCGATGGCTCATGACAAAGCGCTGGGCAAGACATCCCTTCAGGAATTGAATCTGCTGGTAAAGCAACTGCACGTTGTAAAAATCGGGACCGTTATGATTTACCGTAGGGTAAGTGGAATCTCCCAGGAAAGCGATAGCGCCACGGGACTGCTCGCTGCAACAATCGCGATCGGGTACATCGTCGTCTACAGTGAGCATCAGGGAACCTTTGGCATGACTGCTGGGGATAGGCTCAATATGAAACTTCAAGCCGTCTTCAAACTGTAAGGGCGACTCAACAACCTGAGTGCCGCTGCGGGCGCGAATGTTTTCATCGCAATGGCGGAAGGTCTCGCGTCCAACAAAGAGATTGTCGAAGGAGACCCGCGAAAGGTTGAAGAAATGGTCCCGATGGAAATGGGAAATGACGATATTTTTCTTGAGGGGCGCGGCATCCTGATGCAAGTGCTGCGCGGTACCCGGCGCTACGCCATCGCGAGGCAAATTGTTGATGAAATCTACCGCCTCGTCGCAGGCGCCCACGTCAAAAATCCACCAGGCGGTCTCGCCTCGAATGGCGTAAACATCGGCACTCAGCGGGCTTGTTTCGCTAGGCATCGACGCCGGCAGATGAAGGATTCTTGACTGCAGATTTTCAGACATGATTCTCAAATGTAACTATTTAGAATGTGCAGCAAACTTTTTGGAGATTTTTTGTCACCAAAGACATCTTTTTAGAAATTTAGTGACACAAAACACAGAACACATCCAGCCACGGCTATTTAAACCGGGGCTTCAAGAAAGTGTGTGGGTAGCCCAGCACTCCAAACCAGCAACAAATGCTAGATTTGCAACATGCAATTCAGCATGTCGTTCATGAAATAGTGCGCGTTGCGGTAAGCGATAAGCCCTCCATCGCGATACCTGCGGACGATGCTGTCGAACTGGGCGTTGAGATCTTCAAGTTTTAGTGGTTGCATAGTTATTATCGGAGTCACTTTTTCAAAGAATATGTCCTATTCTTGTTCGCTCCGTTGGAGACAATTTTGCCTTCTTCTACAAGTTCTGTGATATAGTCCTTGGTACGAGAAATCTTCAAACCAATAACATCTGCAATTTCTTGAGACCGGGCTTCTTCGTGTTCAGCAAGGTATTCGACAATCATTTTCTTGAAATTTATCGCCGATTTATCGCCGATTTTCGATTTTATCGCCGATTTCTGAATTCTGTCGGCGATAAAAGTTCACTCGGAACATGTCTCCGATTTCGGTGAATTCAGGGAGAGCTACGCCGTATTCCTGACACATCGTATTAATTCGCTGGAAACCGGACCCCCATCCTTCGAGAGTCGGCTCGCATAGTTCCGCGGAACCGAGCGCACTGAATTCGCGAAGTATATTCATGCTTGCCCAAGAGAATTGCCAATGCGTTCGTTGCCTTGTCATGCGAACGACCTGCAAGCAGGTGCAAGTTTTCCAAATCAGCGTTACGAGTAGTTGCCGAGGAGACATTAGCCATCCTTAGGGCCGTCAATTAACCCCGATTCCAATTCGTTGATTGTCGGAATTAAGCCTTCAACTTTTGCAGGATATAATTTTTCAAGTTCAAAATCCGAAATACCTATTGGTTGGTTGCTCGATTCCAACGCATATTGGGCTAACAAGCGATCTTTACTCTTACAAATAAGCAGACCAATTGTAGGGTTATCCCCTTCACGCTTTAAAATGTGATTTGCGGAAACAACATATCCACCTAATTGACCCACATCTTGAAAATCGAATTCACCCATCTTGACTTCGATAACAACATAACATCTAAGAGAAAGGTGATAGAACAGCAAATCAATAAATTTTTCTTTTTTTCCGACCTGTAACCTATACTCCTTGCCCACATAGGCAAAACCAGACCCCAGCTCTATCAAGAAATTTGTGATATTGGAAAGTAAAGCCGACTTTAACTGTTTTTCGTTATACTCCTTTGTTACGCCGGCAAAAGCGAAACTATAAGGGTCCTTTGTAATTTCTTTCGCAAGATCGCTAGTTGGAGATGGTAATATCTTCGAAAAATTGGTAATCGCCTTGCCCTGTCGCTCATATAGATTTGAATCGATCCAATTCATAAGCGAAGAACGGCTCCACCCATTTTCAACAATCTGCCCTACAAAGAAAAGCGCTTTGGGCGGATTGTCAGAGAATTTATCAATGAGCAAACGATGGTGGCCCCATGGTACTTTAGGCAATTCTTCCGCAACTTGCGGAAATATCTGCGGATACAATTCTTCCGCAACTTGCGGAAACAATTTCTTGGGATCCGAATAAAGCTGATAAAATCGCTTTGCATATCTCAAATTCCCTTCTGTCAGCCCCTCCGCATCTGGTAATAACTTTCTTAAATCGCGGCTAAGAGAGGCATAAAATTTGGCGCCATACTTATTATCAATCTGCTTTTCGAGGATGTCTTTCCCAACGCTATAATAAAATTTCAACTGCTCCGAATTGATGTGAACAGAAGCCTTGATCAAATAGCTTTTATATCTTGATGACAACTGTTTGACCCATTCAAGATAATCCTTATCAAGAATGGTTAAAGATTGTTTTTGCCCGTTTTCACTTTTTCAAACAACTGAGATTTATTCTTAATATTAAAAGAAATAAATGTAAATAATTTCGACATATCACTAATTTTCCAATGTATTTAGATATTTCATTATTGATTTTGCAACATTTATCAGTAATACAGACTCTGGGCTATCCATTAAAGAACTATTTGGATGAGCTAAACTTCTTTTATTTCTTGCTTCATTCAAAACATCAAGAAATTTATTTAGCGATGACAAAATTTTTGCACCATCTTCATTGTGATTATCCCTGTAATACTTCGATATAGCAGACATATCTGCAATTAGAGTTCTTTCGCCATCATCTCCAAGATCAGCACATTTCTGCCTTGCAAAAGCATGCAACGCAGTGTGAATTCTATCAACAGCATCAGCCGGGCGATTATCAGCAACAAGCAACTGAACGTCCGCTAAAGCAGACTTTATTATATCATTAGGCATTTCCTCATTTTCAACTTCAACATCATCAATTTCTTCATCAAAAAATTTTTTGTAAATACATACATCCGTCGTTCTTATTCTCGATTCAAATAAATAATGATTTTGCAGATACTTTACAACATCATCCTCACATGCGTCAAATAAATCAGAAAACACCGCCATACACTGAGATTCAGCGGGATCATTATCCCAATACAAATTCTTAAAAAAATTTTCATATTCCTCGTAATCCTCCATATTCGGATAACAAGTACTAATCAAATCTTTCCAATCTGACTCCTTAAAGATGTTATAAAGAATTCTTCCGATTGTATTTTTTTCTCTTTTATTCAATTCCATTTTGATTACCTTTGTTAAGATTTTACCTTTTCTCCACAGCTTCGATTTCTTCGACATCGGTGATGCCGTAGAGTTGATAGACGAGGGTGTTGACTTGGGCTTCTAATTCTACGGTATCTTCGCCGTTTTTCTTTACGGTGATGATTTCATCGGCGAGGGTGGCGAGTTGCGAAAGGATTTCGGTGTTTTCCAGGGGGATGCGGAAGTTTTCGAAATAGACTTTGCGGATTTCGCGGGTGCCGCCCATGAGTTCGGGGCAGTTGTACCATATCCAGAGTTTGACGAGGTTGGAATTGAATATGGCGAGGAGGGCTTTTAGTAAGTGGGCCCTATCGCCTTCGGCTCCAGGGTGACATTCCGCATTGGATTGCTTCGCTTCGCTCGCAATGACGTTTTCCGTTCCCTTTGGCAAATTCTGCGAATTGTCCTTTTCCGTAATGATAAAAGATTTGTCGTTGCCGAAAGAGCCGGTTTCGTCGTAAGTAAACGGGAATACCGATGTCATGTTCGGATACATGATTTTCGGTTTGGCAAATTCTTCCAAATAAGCACAATTGCGTAGATTGTATGGCGTATCGCCTTTATCCCCACGTTTAACCAGCTTATCTATAAATTGATCAAGATGCTTTTTTATTGCAGGATATTCATCAATATTGATGGGCGCAATGTTCCTTTCTTTTATTCCGTTATGCGGATTGATTAAATACTGATCGCTTTCCGTTACCCATGCGTTAATGTCTCTGCCGCGAAGCAAGGGCTTTATGAGTTCTTCGCTCTTGGGGTCTTCAGCAATGAGTTTTTCTCTCGTCTTTCCGTCAATAAAGAATGCGTCGTTGAAGCCGGTCTTGATGCCGTAATTAATGGAAATCGGCATATCTTTCAGAGCCGTGCCGACATTCATTTTCTGCAATACAGAATCGTGGAGTTTGTTGCGGATGCTCCATTCGCTTGCACCGAAATTTTCTGCCGGGAACTCGAATGTCGCGGCATTGACTTCTTTTTCAAATTCGCCGTGATAGTTCTTGCTGTTCAGCGAGCACGCCAAAACGGGCAGCTTGTCGCCGGACTTTTGCGATACGAATATGCACACGTAAATGGTCGCATCGGCAAAGAACTGAACATCGCCAAAGTTGAGAATTTTCTTGAGCGAGGTCTGGCTCATGAATTGTCGCAGTTCCTTGCCGTAATCCACAAGCATCCATTTGTTCGGCATGATGAACGAGAAATATCCGTTCTTTTTCAGCAGGCTGTAGGCACGTTCCACAAAAAGGCAGTAAAGGTCTGCGGACTTGTTGTAGCAACTGTAATCCCGTTTGCTGTAAACGTCGCTCATCTCGCCCATGCTCTGGAGCTGCACATACGGCGGGTTTCCGATGATGGCGTCGAAGCCCGTAAAGCGGCCTTCGTCGTCGAGGATTTCTGGGAATTCGAACATCCATTCAAGCGAGTTGGAAAAATCAATATCGTTGTTCTTGACTACGTTTCCGAAGAGGTCGATGCTGGGCGGCTCCTTGAGTTGCGACTTGAGACCAGCAATGTTCAGGCGAAGCTGTTGCTTGTTGTAGCTCGTTCCGCCCGCCTTGTAATCCTGAACGTTTTTCCTGTATTCCTTGAGTTTCGCGGCGAGTCCGTTTTTCTTGTCGGCCTTGTCTTCTTTCTGCAAAAAGTCCAAAACGACATGCCCGTTCTGCACGGGGTATTTGCTCAGTAACGAATCGCCGACTTTGATATTGATGTCGATGTTCGGGAGTGTCTGAAGTTGTTTGTAGTCGCTTTCCTTGGTGTAGTAGGCGTTCTTCAAAAGTTCAATCCAAAGGCGCAAACGGCAGATGTTCACGCTATTGGGGTTCAGGTCAACGCCGAAAAGGCAATTCTCGATAATGCGACGTTTCTCGTTGAACAAAGCTTCTTGATACCGCTGGCTTTCTTCGTTGCCGGGCTTGTATTCAAACGGTTCGCCCTCGTCATCAACAACAGAAAGTTCGTCGTTATCAACTTTCAAAATCAGGTCGCGACGTTTGATGCGTTTGCCGTCCGCATCGCACAAAATGTTCAATTCCGATTTGATTGCAAGCAGGCGATTAAGGGCCGACACCAAGAAATGCCCAGAGCCCACGGCCACATCGGCAATGCGGATATCATCGACAATTTCGTTCGCTTCTGAAATGTCCTCAATCTTGTCCGAGACATCTTCCAAATTTTCGCATTTCCAGGACTTTTTCTCGTTGAACTTCTGCACCACGGTCCGTTCCAGCACATCGCGGGCCATATAGTCGGTGATGAACCCCGGCGTAAAGAAACTGCCATCTTTGTAACCGTTGATTTTTTCGAAGATGAGTCCGAGAACCGACGCGTTGATGAGCGTCTTGCTCGTAGAGGTCACGCCGCCTTGGGCATCGCTTGCAAAGTTGTACGCATCGAGGAACTTGAAGATGTAATCCAGATTCGGGAGTGTACCTTTTGCGCGTTTGCCGCGTTCGTCCTTCAAAACGGTCTTGTTGAAAATTTCCATCTGGGCATCGGGAATGCCTCGGATTTTCAGGTGCTTTTCGTCTTCGGTCGGCTCGAACAGTGAACTGTTCAGGTAAGGGACGTTCGGGTAACGCTTGAGCACGTCTTCGTCGCGATTCTCGATTTTCTTGCCGAGCACCTTGAAAAAGAAAATATTCAGTTCGTCGAAGTTCGCTATTTTGTCTGTACTCATGAACCGGTACGATGCATCGCCCTTTTGATACATGAGGATTTGCGATTCGACAAGTTTCAGGAACAGCAGGCGGTTCACCCATGTGATGCAGAGACGGAGTGCCATCGCCTCGCATTCTTCCTTGTTCGGGAAATCGTCTTCAAGCTGGTAGATGGCACTTTCGAGGAGGCTCGCCTTGTCGCGATTTGCGGGGTTCTTGCGTCGGATGACTTTCTTGCCGCCCTTATCTTCTTTCACTTCTTCGAGGCCGATGATGTGCAAGAGTTCCGCATAAAAATTGCGGTCAAGGCTGTTGCTGTCGTTTGCGAAAGGCTTGGCAAGGAGAGTTTCCGGAGAGAGGAATTTGTAGAGAGGGAGGAGCTTTTTAGATCCTTCGACTCCGCTTACGCTCCGCTCAGGATGACACGCTGCATTAGATTGCTTCGTGGAGTTTATCCCGGACTTTGATCCGGGACTCGCAATGACGTTCTTGCAAGCATCTGCAAGGCTGAAATGCACGACGTTGATGTCGCAGGAGGCGAGGAAGTCGTCGATGGCGGGTTTCGCGATTTCGTTGTAGAAATCGGAGGTCTTGTTGCCGCTCATCTGATTCGCCTTGAATTTTAGGAACTGATCATATATCGGTTTCGTCTTGTTCCCAAAATAGCGGATAAAGTCTTTTACGTCGAAGAAATACCATTCGTCAAAATTCGTGATGGCGAGCCACTTGATTTCGTGATTGCCCGATTGCACGTATTCCAGCATAAAGTAATAGACGAGTTCCTGCAACGATTTTACGTTCGGGTGCTCCGCCGAAAACATTTCCGCAACATTCGTCGGCGACTTCGCTTCGATAATCACCGCCGGCTTTGCACTTGCCGTATTCCCGTTAAAAATTGCAAGGTCTATCGGGCGGTTGACCTGCACCGAATAATCAGGTTCAAAAATCTTGCGTAAAAAATTCCAGATTTCGCCCTTGTGGTATTCTTCGTCCTGCGCTGCGTTCCGCTTGCTATAAAGATTCTTGAGCGAAAGCTTGAAATCCTCCATCTTTTCGACGGAAACAGGGAGCTTGAGGAACGCGGAATTGACGGACTTTTTAGGCAAAATGAACTTGATTGACATACAAGGGAAATATACCCTTTTTGAAGACAAAAGATGGCAATTTCAAGGTTTCCGAGGCAAATCTCGTTTATTTTTGCAGTCGGGGCGTTGCGGGGTGTCCCCGCTAGAAGGGGTAGCGAAAAACGCCGAAGGCGGTTGGAGCGAGGGGGAGACTTCCCCCACCAAAATAATTTTCAGAAAATCGCGCGGGCCTATTGACAAACTGGTGCGGCCAGTGCGGCCGAGGCCGTCGCGCCGAAAAAGCCCGGATTTTCCCTGATAGACGAGGATTTGCTCAAGTCGCGGATATATACCATCCGCGGGGTAAAGGTGATGCTCGATGCAGACTTGGCGGAAATTTACGTTTACGCATCCGGTTGTTGGCCGTCGATGCCGGCAGATGAAGGATTCTTGACTGCAGATTGGAGGGCATGATTCTCAAATGTAGTTCAACAAAGGGCTAAACACCTATTAGTTGTTCCGGGAAAGACAAAAAATTCCAAAATAGGTTACTAAAACCCGCTGATTAAGACTTTTAGTAACCTTATTTTTAGTTTATATGTAATGTTTTTAGTCAATTTCCATTATCAGGCGTTTTCATTTTTGAATTCAGGTTACTAAAAGACCATAAAAAACTTGACTAGCAACCCCGTTTTTCAACAAAACCCAAATTTCTAATTAGTTTGTACAAACTCTAGGTTACTAAATGTCGTCAAAAAGCTCATTTAGTAACCCAATTTCGTAAAAAGCACCTTTTCGCAGCATCAAATCGTGGCAATCTACACCTTCAGCGTCCGCAAATATGCCTTATGCTCGTCGGTCACGCGGAAGCTTTCGATAGATTTCTGGATGGCCTTGTTGTGAGTCCACGGGTCTAGTTTTCGTTTTTCAATATAAGGCACAGCGTCGTCCCACTGTTTTGCAAGGGCGGTGGCGAAAAACCAGGCCACTTCCATCTGCACGTAGTATTCAGGGTTCGCAAGCGTAACGCCTGCGGGAGTTGCCGCAGCCACCCTCGGGTTCGGCGCCATCACCGCAGCCGACCCATTTGGAGATCCATCCGGCAGCGACCTGAACTTGGCCGTATCCACAGCGGCCACCCACTTCAAAAACTTCGGGTCGTAACGGTCATCTAGGAACAAGTCCATCAGCATGTTGATGCCGAACCGCACCACATAAGGGTGGTCCGACTTGACCCACTCCTGTATACGCTTTAGGAATTGCGGAACATCCTTCAGCAGGGCCCGGGGTTTCTTGCCGTCGCAAATAGCCCAGTTGTCGATATAAGGCAGAAACTGTTCCGTGCGAGCTAAACACTCGTCAAAATCCTTGATATGTTCCAGCATCATAGAGTGGATATGATTTTCCTCGAAGTACTTGTGGGGAAGCGTGTCCATGAACTTCGCGACGGACCCACCAACGGTCCGCGCGGCCCCAGCCTGCGACTTGCCCGAAGTTTTAGCAGTACCAAAAAATTCCTTGGCCAGCTTTCGCAGTATAGGGACCCTCACCCCGATAAGGGAATCACAGGAAACCCCCGGCACCAAGGGCAGGTGGAAATCCTTATACTTCAGGTCCTGATTTTCAAAAAGCTTCTTGACAAGTTCTGCGTGGGTCATATTCCAAAGATACTACTTCTTCGGCTTGACTCGGGCGCTCATGTAGCTAAGCACCAGGTTCTGCCACACCACATAGCAGGTGGGAGCGATGGCGGCTACGGGGCCGGCATAGAGACTTGCGATCCAGATGACCAGAGTGGTATTCTTCTGGCCCATGCTCTGGGAACTTTCGATGGGGTGCTTCTTGTCGCAGAACCAGCCCAGCACAAACTGCAAAATGCAAAGGACCAACGCCACAACGGCAAGCAGGGGCAAGGTGCCGCTATTCCACAGATCGGCAAAACCCATTTCGCGAACATCGCGACTAGCCTTGGCCAGAATCACGAAGACGCTGAAAGTCCAGATGAAGATGGTGTACTTGGAGAATTTCGCCACCTTGTCGGCAATTTCCGGGTAGAAGGAGCGGACCCCAAGAGCCAAGGCCAACGGGATAGAAATAATCGGCTGGATAGAATTGAAGATTCGGAGGGCGATTTCAGCAAAACCCGCCTCGGAACCGGTCAGGTAACCATATATAATAGGGATGCTGAAGCAGGCGATCAAGTGCCCACTTAAAAAGATCTTCAAAGCCAGCACCGGGTTTCCGCCCAGCATCTTGGCCATGGCAGGAGCCGCATTGGCCGGCGGGCAAAGGCAAATGATGGCGCCACCCAGAAGAACGTCACGGGGCAGGCCGAAAACTTCTACGCTAATCCACAACAGAGCCAACAGCAGCATGCTGGCGATAAAGGCGCGAACCTCGATCTTGAAGGTATAACCATGTTCCTGGGGCGGGACCTTGCCGATGAAGGTCAACAGCATCATGGTTCCAATCTGGAAAGGGAGGGTCGGCGCAAGAACGCTGGCCTGAGGCAACAAAATGCCAAGAATAATGGCAATCGGCATCAAAATAGCGCGCAAATTCTTCATAACGGCGCGCAATTTAGAAAACGTCCCCCCCCCTCGGCAAGGCTCGACACCCTCCCCCAAATTACTATCTTTGTCCCCATGTTACATTCTAGGTACCAAGCCTTCGACTATCTCGAAAAGGCCTTTGAAAAGAAGAAGAAAAACGGAAACCCCATCTTGATGATCGTGTCGGGTTACCTCTCCCTCATTACCTTGGGGGCCTTCCTTCTCTCCATGCCCTTCGCCCAGCGCGAACCCATCGGCGTTCTGGACGCCTTCTTTACGGCAACCTCCGCCGTTTGCGTCACCGGGCTTTCTACTATTGATATCAGCGCAAGCTTCAGCCCCATCGGCAACTGGATCCTGGTCCTCCTCATGCAAGCAGGCGGTCTCGGAATCATGACAATTTCTACGGTGATCATCCTCCTGGCAGGTATGCATCCGGGATTCAACCACCAGTCCGCCCTACTGGCCAACTACACCCAGGAAGGTAACGTGGACGCCCAGAAGATCCTGAAGGCAGTCCTCCCCTTTACCTTCATCCTGGAAGGCATCGGCGCCATCTTCTACTTCACCCAGTTTACCGAAGAAGCCCTGGTGCAGTACAGCCTCTACGACCGCATTTTCGGAAGCATCTTCCAGGCCATCAGTTCCTTCTGTAACGTAGGCTTCACCCTGTTCCCCGATTCCCTGGTCCGTTTCCAGCTGAATCCCATCGTGAACATCACCACCTGCATCCTGGCCCTGGCCGGCGGTTTCGGCTTCCTGGCCATTACCGAAATCCAGTACATGTACGACTTCAAGAAGCGAGCCTTTCGAAAAATCTCGCTCCATAGCCGTATCGCCATCAGCTTTACCCTCATTATCGTTACCGTCAGTATCGCCTTCTTTATCTTCAGCGAATGGGGCAACGTCTTCTCGGACCTGAGTTTCGGGCAGAAACTTGAAACCAGCATCTTCATGGCCTTTACCAGCCGAACCGCAGGTCTCAACTCCATCGACGTCCCAAGCCTCAGCGTCGGCTCCCTGTTCTTCTTCGTGATTATCATGCTGATCGGCGCAAACCCCGGTAGCTGCGGCGGCGGTATCAAGACCACCACCACGGCCGTGATCGCCCTCCTGGGCTTCAACCGACTGCTGGGCCGCAAAAAGACCCAGATTCTGGGCCGCACCATTCCCGAAACCACCGTCGATAAGGCCGTCCGAATCTTCGTCGTGGCCATCGTAGTTATCGTAGTCGCCACCCTGGTCCTCCTGGAAACCGAAGCCGCCGGCACCTCCAACGCCCAAGGCTCCTTCCTGAAGGTATTCTTCGAAGTGGTCAGCGCCTACAGCACCTGCGGACTTTCCATGGGACTCACCCCCGACCTGTCCATCCCCGGCAAGATCGTGGTCTGCACGGTCATGTTCGTAGGCCGCATGGGCCCCCTGTTCCTGATTTCCGCCGTGGCGAAGAAGCAGGAAGACGGCATGTGGTACGCCGAAGAAGACATTATGGTCGGCTAATCAGCGGAAAGCCTAAAGGTTAAAGGATAAAGAGACTGGATGCACCTTTAAACGTCACCTTTACGCTTTAACCTTTCCTCTATTTGCTATTTTTGCCCACATGGCTTCTAAACAATTTGTAGTTATCGGCCTGGGTAACACCGGCTATTTCCTGGCCCGTCACCTGACTGCACTCGGTCACGATGTGATGGTTGTGGACCCCAGCCCCGAAAAGATCCAGGACATCTCTAACCAGGTGGCCCAGGCAGTTGTTGCCGACGGCACCCGCAAAAAGCAGCTCCAGTCCCTGCCCCTCGCCAAGGTGGACAGCGTCATCTGCTGTATCGGCGAAGACCTCCAGGCCTCCCTCCTCACCGTCCTGAACCTCCGCGAACTGGGCGTCAAGCACATTATCGCCAAGTCCAGTAGCCCCGCCCACACCACCATTCTCGAAAAGCTGGGCGTCGCCGACATTTTCCACCCGGAACGCGACATGGCCATTTCCCTGGCCGAACGTCTCAACCGCCCCAACATGCTGGACTACCTGCCCTTCATGGAAGGTTTCTCCATCGTGGAAATCGCCTGCCCCGAATCCTTCTGGGGTAAGACCCTCAAGGACTTGAGCCTCACCCACAAGTACGGCATCCAGGTGATTGCCATCCGCGACCCCCTGGAACCCACTCCCAAGATCGGTAACATCGCCGACTACCCCCTCAAGGAAAACGACGTGCTCCTGGTCATCGGCTCCAACGAAGCCCTGGACAAGTTCAAGGCTTAATTATATATAGGTTAGCAGGCCTGTCCCGCATACCTTTAAAAAAAGAAAGACCCCGGTAGGAACCGGGGCCTTCTTTACTTATAGAGAACAAGTTCACTTGATACCGCGCATGGCCTAGTGCCCTGAACACTTCGGGCAGGTACCGAACAGGCTCAACTGCACCGCACTCAGGTTAAAGCCCTGGGGCAGCATGGTCGAACAGTCCGGCGGAGGCGACATCAGGTCAAAGACATTGCCGCAGCACTTGCACTTGAAATGGCAATGGGGGCTGCAGTCGGCGTCGTAACGCAGGTAGCCCTCGCCAAAGTCAAGAGTAAGCACCAGCCCATTATCGCTAAGCAACTGCAGCGTATTGTACACCGTAGTGCGGGACAGCGAAGGGTTTTCAGGCAACAAGTCCTGATAGATGGTATCAACTGTAGGGTGAGTCTTTACGCCCCGCAGGTAATGAAGCACAGTCACCCGCTGCACAGAGGGGCGAATGCCTTTGCTAGTCAGAATATCTGCAGTCTGCTTCATAAATCCTCACGCTAAAGTCATTGCGGCATCCGCCGCGACCCTAGTTACTTGCTGAAATAACGGTTCAGGAGACCTTCGAAAGCGCCACCGTGACGTGCTTCGTCCTTGCACATTTCGTGGACGGTGTCGTGAATAGCGTCGTAGTTCAGTTCCTTGGCGCGCTTGGCGAGAGCCAGCTTGCCTTCGGTTGCGCCGGCTTCTGCAGCAACGCGGAGCTGGAGGTTCATCTTGGTGTCGGCGTGAACCACTTCACCAAGGAGTTCAGCAAACTTTGCGGCGTGTTCGGCTTCTTCGAAAGCGATGCGCTTGTAGGCTTCAGCCACTTCGGGGTAGCCTTCGCGATCAGCCTGACGGCTCATGGCAAGGTACATACCCACTTCGCAGCATTCACCGTTAAAGTTTTCGCGAAGACCCTGCACCACTTCGGGATCCAGACCCTGGGCGATACCCACCTTGTGTTCGTCAGCGAAAACAGTCTTTACGACCTTTGCGCCGTTAGAGGCGGCAGTTGCTGCAGATTCGCCTTCGCAAACGAAAGCGGTCTTCTTAGCCTTGCAGAGGGGGCATACTTCCGGAGCTTCTTCACCCATGTGGATGTATCCGCAAACCTTGCACTTCCAAACCTTCATATGATTCTCCTTCGGCCCTTGCCGGGATGTGCGCAATGCCTATTGCCATAAAACCATCGCGCGGGTTAATTGGGTTCTGCATATTAGATTCACCATCCGGAAGATCCGTTGCAAACCTTTCTGCACCACCATTTTTTGTAATCATTACAAATTTAAATCAATTACAATTAGTTGCCAAGACCTTTGATGTACTTTTTTTTAATTATTACAAGAATCAACTGCCAGCCCGAAACAGAACTCCCCAAAAGGATTCCATCCGTCTAGCAGTTGATTTACATATACAAAAAAAAGAGCCCCGCATCTTTGCGGAGCTTCTTCAAAAATCAGCGGTTCGAATTCTTGCTTATTAGAACACCGGACGTTCGATAGTCGTCTTTTCAGTCTTCGTTTCGCCACGAGCCTTCTTTTCGGTGGCAAGCTTACGATGGACAACGGTACCGAGAACAAAGTAGCGCCCGTCCTTCTGAATAATGGAAACGTCTACATCGAGAGTCTTCACGGAGAACCACTGCTGGAACATGTTGCGGTAGTTTTCCTTGAGGGTAGAAGTTTCATCGATGGTGGGAGCGCCACTGGACTTGCCATACTTCAAGGTGAACTGGTCAGACATGTAACCTGCAGCCTCGAAGGACTTACTCAGCCGGGCACGTTCAACACGACCAGTCCGAATTTCAAAGGAATAGAACTTGTCGTTCTTATTGAAAATGAAGTCGACCTGCACCGGAAGTTCGCCGAAGTTGTAGACGGGGATAACGATATGATCACCTGCAGCACGCTGACCAAAAGGTTCATAACCCATCTTCATCACTTCTTCAATGACTTCTTCACGGGAAGATCCAAAGGGGATGCCGGCGAAATCGTTACCATGCTGAGCAAACACTCCTGTAGGCAGAAGTGTTGTCAATATCACAATGAAATATACGATACGTTGCACGGCGGTCTCCTAAAAACCAATGTAAAAGATAGTAAACTTTTGTTAGATTGCACCCCCATTGACAATTTTTTTTGTGTAAAAACGTGTTTTAGCTATATTTTGAGCATGTCTAGCACATTTGGTAAGATTTTTTCCGTTACGACCTGGGGTGAATCCCATGGCGCAGGCGTAGGCTCCGTCCTTGACGGTTGCCCTGCAGGACTCCCCCTCGACGAATCCGACATCCAGGCCGAACTGAACCGCCGTCGCCCCGGTCAGAACAAGATGACCACCCCCCGCGACGAAAAGGACCAGGTTCGCATCCTTTCTGGCGTTTTTGAAGGAAAAACAACGGGTACACCCATTTCCTTCGCTGTCTTTAACGAAGACCAGCGCAGCCACGACTACGCCGAAATCCAGAAGTGGTACCGTCCGGGCCACGCCGACCTGTGCTACGACCTGAAGTACGGTTTTAGAGACTACCGCGGCGGTGGACGCAGTTCCGCCCGCGAAACCATCGGCCGTGTTGCCGCTGGCGCCGTAGCCAAGAAGCTCTTGAAGCAGGTGGCAGGAACCGAAATCATCGCCTGGGTCAACTCCATCGGCGAAGTGGACTGCGGCCCCCTGGACCTGAACACCCTGACCCTGGAACAGATCGAAGCCTCTCCCGTCCGCTGCCCGGATCCCGCCGCCAGCGCCAAGATGGAAGAAGTGGTCATGGACGCCCGCACCAAGTGCGACAGCGTAGGCGGAACCGTCTGCCTGCTGGTCAAGAATCCGCCGGTCGCCCTGGGCGAACCGGTTTTCGACCGCCTGGATGCCCTGCTGGCCCAGGCCATGCTCTCCATTCCCGCCAGCAAGGGTTTCGAGATCGGTAGCGGTTTTGCCGCCGCCCGCATGCACGGCAGCGAACACAACGACGAACTGTTCTTCGACGGCCACAACTACCACACCAAGACCAACAACGCAGGCGGTTCCCTGGGTGGCATCAGCAACGGCGAGCCCATTTACTGCAAGGTGGCCTTCAAGCCCACCGCCACCATCAGCCAGAACCAGAACACGGCCGGCCGCGGTGGCGAAAACGGTCAGCTTCTGGCCAAAGGCCGTCACGACCCCTGCGTGGCAGTCCGCGCTCCGGTGATTGTCGAAAGCATGGCCGCCCTGGTCCTGGCCGACCTGTTCCTGCAGCAAAAGAGACACTGTCTGTAGGGTATAGGTAGTAGGAAGTAGACAGTAGGGCGCACATGTGGTGCTTTTAGGTCAATCTGAAAAATGAAATCAGTTCGACGGAACCTTCTTAAGATAGCCGCCGCCTGTTATAGGGCGGCGTATTTGCTACACCATAAAGTTGCCCTGCGCCCCGACCTCACCCTCCCAAAAAAACTGGGCTCCACGAAGCTGATCGTGGTGGGCAGTTACCGCACCGGCGGCGCCGGCAAGACCCCCTTCTGCCTCTGGCTGGCCAAGCGATTGTCACAGCCACAAAACGGGCCCCACACCAAGGGCGTCGCCATCCTCTGCCATTCCTACGCCTACGACGAAATCCAGATGCTCCGCGAAGAAATTGAATCCCTAGGGGATGGGGGTAAGCAGACCGGTACGTCTAATTTTATAGAGGTCATCGGGACAGGAAACCGCCATCGCACAGTCCTGCAGCTTTTACAGCGGAAGACTCCGCCCGCATACATCATCTGCGACGACGGCTTTGAAGACAGCCGACTTACGGGGGCAGTCAACATTATCTTACGGTGGAAGGAAGACCTTCCCTCTGAAGGTGGCGGCATCGGGCAGCTATGGCCCGCAGGCCCCTGCCGAAGCCTTCCCGAGGACCACCCTCAAGGCGAAAGCACACTGAACCTCTCTTGCGAAGACCACATTGAATTTCACATAGACCGCATCGCAAATGCTCAAGGCGAATCGCTTCCTCAATCCCTGGGGCGTTTTCATCGGGCAAGAGCCGTGTGCGGAATCGGTTCCCCAAAACGTTTTTTAAAGGACCTGGATTCCTTCGGGATTCCTACGGCGGACAACCGCCTCCTGAAAGATCATGACCGCAGCTTCCCTAAAAAATTGGCAGCACTTCTTGAGCAGTTCCCCGGAGACGCAATCATCATCACGCAGAAAGACGCTTGTAAACTCGACGAAAAAATGCGGAACCATCCCAACGTCTTTACCGTTTACCAAAAAGTTAGCGTTTCCCTTTCTGCAATCCACCATATAGACCTGTTGCTCGCGGGATCGTAGTCCCAGACAAACTGCATTTTTTTCAAAAAGAGGTTTGTTTCCCTTTTTCAGTGTAAAGGAGTTTTTTCAGTTGTTATATTTTTACCACTAGGAAGGATAATATGACACTGACTCAACGTATTTCGGAATTATTGCAGGCACTGAACAACGGCATTCCCGAAAGGGAGACCTGCATCCAGCTTGGATTTCTCGCTACGGTGACTAGCGAACCCTTCTTTATCTATGGCCGCGCCGGTTCCGGAAAGACCATGCTTACCGATCGTCTAGCCCAGACATTCAAGGCATCCAACCACCTCAAGATTAACCGCCATACACAGCAGTTACCCGAGAATCTGGGAAAGTACGACTTTATCGCCTTCCAGGATTTCAATCCCGCCGACGACGTGGCCAAGGAAAACATCCAGATTGCCCTGCATAACCGCAAGGGCGCCGCACTGACAATTTCCAGCGACCAGCGTCCCGAGAGCGTGCTGAACCGCGCCGAAATTGCGGACCAGATAACCCTGACCATTTCTTTGCCCGACAGTCTTTCTCCGGCAGCCCTCTGCGATTTGCTACAGAACCTGGACCGTCTCGAGAACGTATCCATTCCTGAAGCATTGACCGTTTCCAAGGAAGAGCGCAAACAGTGGTGCGAAGAAATCAAGAAGGTAGAACTGAGCCACGAAACATTGCGCGTCATTAGCCACCTGGCAGAACTTTGCGACCAGAGCGACATCTACGTTCCGATCCGCAAGTGGCTCGCCCTAGCCAACATCGCCAGAGCCATCGCATTCTTTAACGGACGCAAGCAGACCGTCATTACCGACATTCTGTTCCTGGGCATGCCGATCTGGGGCAAGGCAACGTCCAACAGCACCATTACCGAAAATTTCCCCGGTATCGTAAAATCTGTCATGATGAGCGAAATTCCCGAAATGCTTCATGAGCCTTACGACGCCAAGACTCTGCACAGCAAGGTGAAGACCTTGCTCCACAGCAGCAACAACCTGTACGAAACAAAGATGTTCAACAACGAGCCTTGCCTTTCGTACCGCATTACCATTGCCGGCGAACCTACCCCTTTGTACGTTCCGTTACGTTATGTAGAATCCGACGAGGATTTCAATCCGTTTAACGAACTTAAACAGGTAGAAACTCGCGTCCGCTGCAACTACCATGGAACTTCCAGTTGCACCATTTCCATCGACTCCTCCGTGAAGAACGTGGGTCTCCGCAGTTCCATGTCACGAAACCTTTCGGCAACCGCAAAGTTCGAAGACTTCGCCACGCTGCCCAGCTACATCCTCAAGGAAAACGACCCCCAAGTTGCCGCCGAAAAGAAGGTCAAACTGGAAGAGTACAAGAAGGAAGCGGTCGCCCAGACCGAAAAGCAGACAAAGTATTTGTTCGCTCTTAGGGACCTTTACCAGGCCAACAAGGCCCTGCGAGAAAATCTTTTCTGCAACAAGCAGCTGTTTGATTCCATCCAGGGCGAAGTCCGTTCCATCTTCGAGGCAAACAACGTTACAGCCAACACGCTAAAGGAAACCCTGGAACTTTTCAAGAGCCTAGGCAAGACTTCGGCCACCTAGGGCCAACAACATTGTCGAATGGTTTACTTACGGAGCGCGGCCTTAGAGCCGCGTTTTTTATACGATAGACGAGACGTCGTCAGGAACGACAGGGCGTACCACCAGCATCACCGCATTCTGGGAAACGATTACATAACGTTCGCCGTTCACTTCTAGTTCCGTACCGCTGGCATGGAGGTACAGGGCCTCGTCACCTTCTTTCACCTGGAGGGGTACGTAATTCACGTTATCACTGGATTCTCCGCGGAATACGGCATCAGGATCCTGGCTGGCAGGAATCGGGTACCCCGGGCCAACCTTCACCACCAATCCCGTATGCACCGCATCATGTTCCTTGACACTGGGCGGCAGGTAAAGGCCACTTCCGGTCTTGTTGGCAGATTCAAGGGGCTTGATTAAAATACGGTCTCCAATGACCACGATATTCTTCAACGGATTCAGCATACCCTAAAGATAGAATTTCTTTTTCTCTATATTTACAAGGTGATCTTTATCGTTCTGTGGACAGCCATCATTGCCTTTTTGGCCACCTACCTCCTGAAAAGCCCCAAAGTCAGGAGTTGGCTTAAGGTATTGATCCGGGCAAAGCTCCTTAGGCGGGTAATCATCTGCACCACAGTCATCATAGCGGCAATCATCATCGCCTACAAGGTACATCCGGTTCCCGAAATCCAGTCCACCGACGACCATTCCGTATTCATGGAATACTCCGCAAAGGCGGTCCACAAGATTGCCTCTACAGAAAATCTGACCTTGGATTCTTCCTGCGACCTGAGCCGTCCAAAATCAGAGTTGTCCTATATTCTGCCGCTAATTCTAAACACCTACGCAGACGTGGTCGATAAGCCCACAAAGCCAGTTCTTGTTCGACTTGACGACACCTTGCAAATTGAACTTCGCGGATATAAGCAATTCAAGAATCGAGGTTTCAAGCTAAAAAAGTTCCTGCAAAAGAAACTGGGAAACCGCTACAAGGTCGCCATACTTAGCGACGAGTCTACAACCCACACCTTGCAGATATCCTATGAAGGCACGCCCTGGAACAAGGAACAGCTTATAGCCCTCCCCGTTATGGAAGCCGCCAAGGAAAACCAGGTTGACCCCGCCCTTCTTATGTCTTTGATCAGGCACGTTTCCAACTTTGACTTTAACTTCAGGGGACCCAAGGATACCCACGGTCTTTTAGCCATGGGCGGCCATAAGGCACAGGATCACATTATCCACGCCAATGATCCGACTGAAAAAAAGGATCCCGAAATAGATGGACTGAATCAGATTTTCGAGGGAGCCAAAAGGTTGGGCAAACAGCTACAGGTTCTTAGTCTCGAAAATACAATCGCCACTTTTTACCCAGAACAGGGAATGAACTACACCGACGCCCAATGGACAAAATCACCCCTCATCAAAAGTTGGGTGGACCAGGTCATGGCAGACATCCAGTTCTATCACGAAAATGGGTTAAAGCCTTTGGATTAAGGTGAACAAGGGCTAGGTGCATTTTTCTATCTTGTGCCTTCGTGATTCAAGTACAGAACGTTACAAAGTCTTTTGGCATGCAGGTCCTTCTGGACCAGGCAAGCTTTTTGGTAGGCCCCCGCGAACGCGTCGGTCTCGTAGGTAGAAACGGTTGCGGTAAGTCAACCCTTTTCAAGATGATTCTTGGCCAGGAATGCCTGGACGGTGGCGTCATCGACATTCCTAAAAAGTATACGCTGGGCTATCTGCAGCAGCACATCAACTTTACCAAGCCCACGGTTCATGAAGAAGCCTGCAGCGTGCTGAAGCCCAATGAAGACGGCTGGATTGAAGAACACAAGGTGGAAGCAATTCTCTTCGGTCTGGGTTTCGATGAAGAATCCATGCAGAAGGACCCAATGCTTCTTTCCGGCGGTTTCCAGATCCGTCTGAACTTGGCAAAGGTGCTGGCCTCCGAACCCGACATGCTTCTGCTTGACGAACCTACCAACTATCTGGACATTGTGTCTATGCGTTGGCTCAGTCGCTTCCTCAGAAACTGGAAGGGCGAAGTGTTGCTCATTACCCATGACCATCATTTCATGGATGAAGTCTGCACCCACACCATCGGCATTCACCGTCACAAGATTCGCAAGGTCAAGGGCACTGTAGAAAAGCTTCGCGAAACCATCGCCGAAGAAGAAGAAGTGGCCATGCGCACCCAGGAAAACGAGGCCAAGAAAAAGGCCCAGCTAGATCAGCTCATCGAACGCTTCCGTTACAAGGCCGCCAAGGCTGCCATGGTGCAGTCCAAGATCAAGGCCGCCGCAAAGCTTGCCACTGGTGAGCGCCTGACCCACGAACGCAATCTGGATTTCAGCTTTACCGAGGCACCCTTCCCCGGCAAGCGTATGCTCCAGGTTCACAGCCTCCACTTTAAATACGGTGAAGGTCCCGAACTCATAACCGACCTGGAATTCGAAGTTTTCAAGGGCGACCGCATTGCCATCATTGGCCCCAACGGTCGCGGTAAAACCACCCTGCTGAACCTGATCGCAAAGGAACTGCAGCCTACCTCTGGCGAAATCTGCCACAATCCCAACCTGCAGATTAACTACTTCGGCCAGACAAACATCAACCGCCTGAATCTGGACAACACGGTGGAAGAAGAAATCGCCACCGCCATCAAGGAAGTTTCCCAGAAGAGTCGTGCCCGCGGTCTCGCAGGCCTCATGATGTTCAGCGGCGACAACGCCCTGAAAAAGATCAAGGTCCTTTCCGGTGGTGAACGCAGCCGCGTGCTGTTGGGCAAGATTCTCGCCGAGGAATGCAACCTGTTGCTTCTTGACGAACCCACCAACCATCTGGACATGGAATCCATCGAAAGCCTTATCGACGCCCTGGAAGACTATGAAGGTTCCGCCATGGTGGTAACCCATGACGAAGAATTGCTCCACGCCTTCGCCAACCGTCTGGTTGTTTTCGATGGCGGCCAGTGCCGAATCTTCGAAGGTTCCTACGCCGACTTCCTTGAAAAGGTAGGTTGGGCCGCCGAAAAGAAGCCCGGTGGAATGGATGGCGAAAACGCAAAACTTTCCAACATCGATGTCACCAAGGATGCAGTTCAAGCCAAGTCCGACGTTCCTTCTGCAAAGATGGACCGCAAGGCCCGTGCCGACTACATCGCCGAACGCTCCAAGGTCATCAAGCCTCTAGAAAAAGCCATCGCCAAAATTGAAGACGATATTGCCAAGGCCGAGGAACTTTCAGGCGAACTAGAAGCAAAGCTTGTTGCCGCCTCCGAGTCCGGTGACGGTGCCGCCATTACAGCCATCGCCAAGGACATGGACGACGTCAAGAAAAAGATCGACGATCTCTACAGCCAATACGAACTCAAGAGCGCCGAACTGGATGCCGCCAAGGACAAGTATCCCCTCGACTAACAGGCCGCTTTTATAGACGGACCCTGTACGAATTTCAATAAATTAAAAGCGCGGAGCTGAACTCCGCGCTTTTATAGGTTAGACTTTTATTTAGAACGCTTAATACCAAGTGTATATGTATCCTCGGTATCGCCGGCCTTCTCATTGCCTGAATAAATTCGCACCTTGGTCTTTGTAATATAGGCACCAGTTCCTACCAGGCGTCCATTTTCGCTACGGGCATTCCATTCAAAGAAGATGTTGCCAGGATTATCGTAACAGTTGGACTTTTCCGGATTTTCGGCATTGTAGAAGACAGTTCTGTCATTACATGCAATTATTCCATGAGCTTCATTCACAAAATTTCCGATATGGGAGAAGTAATAACCATCCCAGACAATCCTAACCAGAGCCAGTGCAGAATCACGGTTTGCACCAGAAGGCAAATTCATGATCATGGTAGTTGCCAATTCACCAATGTTGAATCCCAGCAACAAACCAGGCAAACCTAGGCTATCCGTAATCTCCTTGATAGTCTTGTTAGAAGGTACAGAAATGGGAACAATAGGATCTTCATAAGGCCAGGGAGTTTCACCGTTGATCGTGACCACACCGGGTACGGCAAGTTCAGTTCTCTGTTCACCCACGATACGAACCCTGGGGTTGTTCAAGTGGGCTGCGTTTCCAGAACGGTCCTTGAGAGTTCCGGGAGTCAGACGGACATAATCACCAACGGCAGGTAATGTCCCTTGAGGAGTTCTATTAAAGAATACAGAAACAACATTTTCCTGCTTGTTGAAAGCCACACCGGTTATCAGGAGCGAATCATTGAAATAGGCGGAATCCCTGTAGAATTCAAAGAGATCGTTGGTGTTGAGACCCGCGTGATCAGAGCCTTCACTCATGCTGATAACCACAACGCTCATATCGCTGGATCGATTTTCGATAACCGCACTCAAGATAACCGGAGCCACCTTGTCTTCAATGGAGGTGTTCATATCCAGTTTAACTTCATCGCCGGAATCTTCATCTATGTAGGTATAATGATACCTCAAGGTACCCTCATACTTTTTATCAGCAACGCCAGTAAACACGTCGGGTTTCAAGCCTTCCGGATTGTACAAAGTAACAACAGAATCCAGAAGGACCAGAGGCCAGACATTTTCCATTCCGTTGATATTGTAGAAAGTGCTTCCGCCAAAATTCCAGGAAAGGGTATCAGGAACCACATCCTTGAAGGGCTTGCTAAAGGGAATCACCAGACTATCCACAATACCGTCGCCTGTAACATCAAACATCTGGGCAGTGGTTACGAAAGGTACGGGAGGTTCCTTGAAGTGAATATTACGCCAGATCAATTCATTGGCCACGCCATTGCCATATATGACAAAGGATCCTTCGTTAACGGCAGAATCACCCACCACATAGAACTGGGCATATCCCAGGGAATCTGTAGAAATCTCGGTAATGCGCTGCTTGTCTACACCCAGGAAACCAATAGGATCATTAGTATAAAGATTCAAATTCACGGTGCAGTTCACACTGGAGCCTTCATCCATATTGCCACAGGGGCGACTTCCAAACAGGAGCACAATTTTCAGAGGAACCGTATCAGGGTAAGTCACATGCGCCAGAAGGGTATCGTTCTTGCCACCATCAGCGCCAAGAACCGTACCACGAAGAGTCAAACCATCAGGATCCAGCAACAACAAGCTATCGCTAGGAGTAAAGACATCTACGAAGGCGATATCCGGCAAGGGATATTCCGGCACCACAAAGGTGATCATCTGATACTGTGACTGATCCGAAGCCAGGTAGCAGATCAACACATAAGTACCAGGATCCAGGAGGCGGGAATTCACAAACGCGGTGGTATCCACAGTGAATGCCGACATGTTCTCGCTAATCCAGATACCACCATAATTCAGGCCAGGTTCCAGGAGAATGCCCTCTGTAGGCAACCTTCCGCCCACCAACTTAAACACTGTCTGAGCATAGGCGGTGTCCACCTTGGTCACGCTGGAAACATCGCAGCTCAAGGACTCATCAATCAGCAACTGCTTCAGTTCATATTCAATGACACCATTGGGATTATACTTCTGCACCGGGAAGTAAGTCTTCTGGGTCTGCAGATTGATGGACGTACGCATCTTGAAGTTGGAACCCGTTGCGTTTCGTTCCGAGAAGAAAATCTGGAACGGATATTCCGTACCTTCAACCAGGCCCAAAGTATCAAGATCAACTGCACCTTCCACGGGGCTATGGCAACCGCCAATATCCACCACCAGACGGTTATTGATAAAGACCCATACATCATCATCACCACGGAATTCAAAATACTGACCCTTTACATACTTGAACTGGGCAGAAATCTTCATGGAGAAGCTGTAGTTGTGTTTACAGCCCTGAACATCCCAGTCAAATTTTGGGTTCTTGATCGTCTTGGCTGAATCCAGATATTCAAAATCGTCTAACGGATAGAAACCAGGATTAATAGGATCGTTACAACCGTTAGGAGATTCCGTCACATCAGCCAGCCAGAAGCCTTCCGCATCCAGTTTCAAATCAATATCGCGGCAGGTGGCGTTGGTATATTCCTTGCCGTCAGGGCCAACAGCAACCACTTCCGGAATGAACCACTTGTCAATTTCACGACCGGCAGAACACTGGTCCCAGGGGAAAATCAGGGAATCCACGCGAAGAGGCAAACCATCGGGGCTGAGGGTTTCCTGCACCATGCCAAGAACATGGCCACCGCAAGTCTTATACTCCTTGGTCCCCTGCACAATTGTCGTATAGGCATTACCGCCATAAATACCGCCAAAGTCAATATCGATGGCATCATCATAAGATTCACCAGCCCAGTCCAGAAGCATTGCCGAAATCTTCATGGTGGGGCAAATCCCCAGACGTCCCGGGAACACCTCGCTGAACTTCGGAGCGCTAGAAGAAAGCGGATACGGGTAAACCCAAACCGTATCATACAAGGCCATCATGGAATCCAGGGAAATGGCAGATCCCATTCCGCCACCCTCACCCATAAGACCTTCAAGAGCGTAGTACTCCATTCCGAAAGACTGCTTAAAATGAACAGACCAGTCATCGGTATGCTTGAAATAGGTACCCTGGTACCAGCCACAAGTATCGCTCTGAGTCGAATCATAGGCATTTGCAGCAATAGGCCCCATCTTCACGGTATCATCAGCCACGATCATGGCCGGAGACATATTGTCCCAGGGGCTCATCAAACGGACCACCTTCGGTTCAAGGGGTGAATACAGCACATCATAAGCCCCATTGGAGCGGGTATGAATCCAGGCTTCGTACACGCCCTGGGGGAACAAAGACGCAATCAGGGGGCGCTGAGCTTCAGAGAAGAAAGTGACCTGCGGCCATTCATTTTGACGGCGGTAGAAATTGACCACAGCCATCGTAGACTTCCAATCCTGAGACGCTGCCACGGCAGGAGAAAACTCATAACTGAACCAGAAAGGATAAGAATCCCTTTCCATGGCAGTGGGGTTATTCACAATATTGCTGCCGACGCTAATATACAGCAAGCTATCCTTGAATGTGGAATTATTGCGCCAGGGATGGTAAACATGAAGAACACGAGTAGAATCAAAGCAGGTACCCAAGGTCCCCATCGCAGCGGTGGGCGTCAAGTCACCAGAAGTGCCATCAACATAAACCGTATCGAAAGCATCCAGTGCATCAGACAGATCCAACGTACCTGCAGCAGGGACACTCATATAAGGCGTACGATTACGAACAAAATGAGCAGACTTCAACGGATTGGCCTTCATCGCCGCCGGAGAAATGGCTCCATAGAACCAACCGCAAGAGGACTTGTCATCCGGGACAAAACGCATCAGAATTGTGTCCTGACCAAAAATCATCTGCGGCAAGACCTTGTTACCCCAAGGACTCTTGAACCACACCATCTTGGAACCAGGAGCCACAAAAGAAGCCGTATAGGAAGTTCCGTCGGTATACAGCCAAATTTCAACTTCATTGTTGAACATGGATTTGAAGGACATACCATCGGAAAGGTCCCACATTTCGCACTTGTTGTTGTAAGTCGTGCTGGCGCTTGCGGTATCGGAGCAAACATTGATCTTGAACCCGCCACCGTTAGGATAATCAGCCACTGTCTTATTCCAGGTATAGGAATACCAATGATCACCTTCCGGGGTCATCCTTGTGTTAGACGTTTTGCCAAAATCAGCATTCCAGCTGGTCACTTCACCGGTAATATGGTAAGTATAGACACTTTCATTACCCTTTACAGCATCATCACGATAAGGGGACTGAAGGTGAATAGTCAAAGTCGCATTAGAAACGACTGCGCTCAATAAAACCAACAATACAACAAATAAATTGTGTTTCATAAAACACAACACTCCTTTCTCAAACACTTACAAGCTAAAATAAACTCTTTATTCCATATAGGAATAAAAATAAGCGTTATAAAAGAAGTAACGTTGAGAATAACTCAAGGCATCTTTGAACTCTAAAAGCCCAATTGCATCAAAATTTCAAAACACTTTTTTGAATGATATTCGTCGGGCAGGCCCCGCAAACCTGGGGACAGGCGGAAAGGCCGCCGACAGGGTACGCCTTTCCCGGTAAGCCTCCTGCGACAGCTCATGGCATGCGCCTGGCGACGGCAGGTGCGGTGGGCCGAAGCCGTCATGTACGGCGGGCGATGCCCACGTCGACGCCCCGGCGCGACGGCGATGGACATAAACAAGAAAGGGCCCCCCGAGGTTTTTCCTCGGGGGGCCCGTGAATCCAGCGGCGACCTACTCTCCCGGACCCGTAGGCCAGGTACCATCGGCGATAGGAGGCTTGACTTCCGTGTTCGGAATGGGAACGGGTA
>NZ_FQWP01000037.1:0-16155 GCF_900129715.1 Fibrobacter sp. UWH9
TACCCGTTCCCATTCCGAACACGGAAGTCAAGCCTCCTATCGCCGATGGTACCTGGCCTACGGGTCCGGGAGAGTAGGTCGCCGCTGGATTCACGCCCCCCTTGAGGTAAACCTCTCGGGGGGCTTTTTGTTTTTGTATCCGCCGCAGGGGCTTCGACGTGGGCATCGCCCGCCGTACATGGGCGCGGCTTCGGCCCACCGCACCTGCCGTCGCAAGGCGCAGGCCATAAGCTGTCGCAGGAGGCTTACCGGGAAAGGCGGACCCTGCCGGCGGCCTTTCCGCCTGTCCCCGGGTTTGCGGGGCCTGCCCGACGAATACCATTCAAAAAAGTGTTTTTGTTTTTATCTTTATGTCTATGAAACGAGCTTTTACGCGAAAAGATTTTATTATCACTATTGTTATCTTGGTTGTATTTTGTGCGATTACTTTGCCTAAAGTTTTGGGACTTACTTCTGGTTCTCCTGAAAGGCAAGATATGGTTTACGCCAGGAGCGCACAGAAATTGGCTGTCTTGAAGTTCAAGGAAGTTGAGCAGCATGACGGGGAGGTCCTTTACTATTACGATGCCTCTCGCGTAAAGGTTCTTGATGCTGCAAATCGTCGCGATGCAGCGAAGTTGTCCAGTATTTGACCTTATGGTTCTTCTACAAGGATGGATTATGACGGTAGCCGTACTGGTGCTGTCGGGGTTCCTGATGGTAAATTCCTTAAGATCCAGATGGATTCCACCGGAAAGATTCTGGGAATGTTCTGGGTGAAGGAGGCCGAGGTAGGAGAAGCTAATGAGAATGCCCCTGCTGAAGATTAGGGTCAGGATGTCTTAAGGGCATTGCAAAAAACGCGGGATTGTTTCCCGCGTTTGCTTTTTTAGGTGTTATGGTGGATAAGACAAATAACCGTGTGAAGCCTGCTTGGGGTTATTCCCCATGAGTGATTGCCCTAGCGGGCTGCGTTGCGGCTTGCCTGCTGGATTTGCTGGATGTCTTTGCCGTTGAGAGCGTAGGCGTATTTTTCTAGGCGCTGCTCCATGAAGGTCATTTGCTTTACCAGCTTGTTTTTTTCGTTTGCCAGGCGTTTGTATTCCGGATTGCGCATCAGGGGATTTTCTTCTTAATTCGTATTTGCCATTTTTTCTTCCTTTTTTTGTCTTACGATACTTTTATCGTTTTGAAATTGTGAAGTGTCGAGTGGAAGTGAAAAAATTCTAGATTTCTCCGTTTTACTATACAAATGCATTTGCGGCATCTGTAAAGCCGCCTTTGGATAGCGATGGCTGTTACGCTATTTCTACTGCAGATGAACTTTATGGATTCAGTAGAATGTAGGTTTAGGAAATGGAATACCGTTGGTTAGGATTACTGAATTCCATTTCCGGTTTGTATGTAAAAGATTCATATTTTGCAGGACCTTAATCCCGGGGTGTACTTTATTTCATCAAGGATGGGACGAAATATCAGACAAGTAAACTGCAGTTGAAATAAGTCCGGATTTTTTTTACCCGAACGAGAAAAAGGCAAGTCTCACGACCTGCCTTTTTTCAATTCATTCGTAGTAAACCGTTGCGTAAATCCTAGATCTTCCAGAGGGAAGGGATGGGGCTGGTGCTATCGTAGATGTCGTCGGCTTCGCGCATGGTAATGGACTTACTCTTGAGAGGAAGCATGCGGCGGGCGTCATCGTTGGCGGCCTTGCTGTAGGCTCCTGCCTTCTTGAACCAGCGGAGGGCTACGTTGTACATCTTGGCGCGTTCCAGGATCTTGCCGATGGCGGCGATGGCGTTACCGTAGGCTTCGCTGTCGTCTCCGGAAAACTTGAAATAGGCATCCAGTTCGCTTTCCCAGAAATCCAGTTCCTGGTAGCAGGGGAGCACTACAGATTCGCTGATGGTAACGGCGTCCATGTTGCCTGCCTTTGCGTTGGCGGCGATGGCGACGATGGCTTCTGCAAGTTCCTTGCGGCCGGTCTTCTTTGCGATTTCGAGCCAGGGGGCGATAAAGCGTGTGACGCCGTGGAAGGATTGCATGCGGGCGAGAGCTGCATCGGCATCGGCGAGGCCTGCGTCCTTGGCTTTCTTGTACCAGCCGGCAGCCTTGGCGTGGTTTCCTGCCTCTTCGCACTTTTTGCCGAAGTCGTTGGCCATGTTGCCGGATTCGGCGGCGGCGATTGCGGAGAGTTCTTCTGCGCTGCTGCCGTCTTCATCCAGTTCGCCGGCGGAGAGGTACATCTCGTAGGCGGTTTCCAGCAGGTTGGCGCGGACGAAGTACGTGGCCAGTGCCAGGGCGAGCTTGCGGGTGTAGGGCGGAGTCTGGAGGGCGTATTCCTGCCAGTCGGCGGCTTCGCCTGCAGGGATTTCAGCTACGGATTCGGTGCCGGCGGCAATAGTTGCGGCATGACCCTTGGCCTGTGCAATCTTTTCAAGAGCCTTGCGGCCTACTGCTGAAGTGCTGTCTTCCACAGAGGAACCGACAATCAGTTCAAGCAGAGCCTGTGCAATCTTGAAATGACCTTGATTCTTTGCCATGACTAGGCGGCTATAATAGCTTGGGATGACTGCTGCGTCAAGATTCATAATGCCCTCGGTAAGTTTTTATAGTTTGCAGTTCTTTTCCTGCGAACTCATAAATAGAAATTATTTGTTGGCGGTTTTCGGGCATTTTTTGGGGATATCGCCATTTTTAGGGGTTCATCGGGGTTTATTGAATTAGATTTAAGTCTATGAAGAGAATTACCTCCCTGAAGATCGAGAAGCTGTTCGGTACTTTCGACTACGAAATTGATTTCGAGAAGACCGACGGTTTTACCATTTTGACTGCACCCAATGGTTTCGGCAAGTCCACCGTCCTGAAGATTATCCGTGCTGCCGCCGTGGGCAATTTCTGCTATTTTGCGGGCCTGGTTTTTGACCGTATCGAAATGAAGTTCAAGGGCACCATGGGAGACGAGTGGAGACCTAGAATGGGGCCGGGATCGGAACCTCTCAGTGACGAGGAGGCGGCAAGGCCCAAGGAAACCATATTGTTCATCGAGAAGACGGCCCGTGTCGTGGAGGAGTCGGAAGAGGAGGCCTCATCTTCTGAGAATAGCGACGAGGAGACTTTCCAGCCTTACGTTTGCCGCATCTGTTGCGATGACTTCGAGAATTTCTTTACGGATGAGGATATCGACCGTTCCGTCAGCGAGGTGGTGGGTTCCATCCAGACATTGGAGCCCATGTACCAATATATGTCAAATGGGTCCTGCAGACTTTGGAAAGACAAGAAGGATGGGGAAGTCTTCGACATGTCGGGTGTGTTCCGCAGGTACAGTCTGCACTTCCGCAGGATATTCCCGTGGCTTGTCACATTGGTGCGTCGCCTGAATTTCGAGGTGAACTACATCAGTACCAACCGCCTGTACAACGAAGAGATCGAAAGGTCGGTTTCGGGTTTCGCCGGACGCGTTCGTGGCCGTCAGATCGAAGAGGGGCAGGACCTGGGGCTGAACCCTCACCTTCTGAAGATTTTCAGTATCAGTGACGATATCCGTGCGGCTCATAACCGCTGCATGCGGGCGCAGCTCCAGATTGCCCGAAATCTTGAATCCAACTTCGTGGACCGTGTGGTGGAAACGCTGAACCAGAAAAATCGTCCTTCCGCCGAGGAGACCCGCAAGAAGATTTCCTCCAAGATGACTTCCATCGCCAGGCTGGAGAAGAGTTGCAACGAGTTCGGTATCATTACTTCGGCCAACAAGAAGAAGAGCAAGAATCCCGAGACCGATGACGATTCCGCATTGATCGTGTTCAGCATGTATCTGGATGATGTGAAGGCCAAGATGGATGTTTTTGAACCGCTGATCAAGAAGCTGAAGATTTTCTCGGAGTCGCTGAAGGAACTGCTGGACCTGAAGACGGTTACCATCAATCTCTCGGACTGGGAAAGTATCCTGGGGATCAAGAATTCCAGGTCCGGTGCAGCCATTCCCCTGGATGCCCTGTCTTCTGGTGAACAGCATCTGATTGTGCTTCTGGGGCGTCTGCTTTTTGATGCCAATAATTCCGAGGCGCTGGTGATGATGGACGAACCTGAAATTTCCTTCCACCCCAGTTGGCAGGAGGAGTTTTCTGAGATCCTCTTCAAGATTCAGAACGAGTCCCGCGATGCGAAGAACGCAAGGCCCAAGCGCCAGTTTATCGTGGCGACTCATTCGCCGGCCTTTATCGGCGATCACTGGGACAAGACTGTGGAACTGGCCAAGATGGTCAAGTAGGTTCGGATGGCTTTCGAGTACCTGGAAGATTTTGGCAGGAAGCGTCCCGCTTACGACGTGAATCTGGCACGAATGCGCAATGACGCCCATTCGGATAAGATTACGTTGTTTGTAGAAGGGGATGACGACCGCACATTCTTCCGGAGTCACCTGAAGGACCGTCTTAAATGGAAAATCGAATTCGGCCCCAAGAAGAAGGGCGTGCTTGCCCGCTACCGGAAATACCTGGAAAATCCGACGGTCCATTTTGCGGTGTTCTGCGTGGATCTGGATTTTGACTTTGCCGTGGAACTTTTGAAAAAATCAAGGGATGACAGTTCGCGGATCATCGATGATGAACAGCTGCTGTATCAGCTTTTTGATGTAGACGCCTGCGCCGGCTTTAACGATCTTGAAACGTTCCTGTTCCTGTCGGATTCCTATTCTGGCATGATGGTGGAATATTATGACGATGACGAAATCATCGAGAGTATCCGTGACGGGATCAAGACGGTGGGCGTGACCATGGGGGCTTTGCGGGTGGCGAATATCCTGGTTCGCGAGGAATGGGGTTTGCCTGACGATGCCTCGATGCTGTGTCAGCGGGAGGGCGGGAATCATGGCGGCCTGAAGTTTGATGTGGACTTTATGGATTCCTTCGGCTTGCTGGACCTGAAACATCTGACTTCTGCAAGCTTGGAACTGATCGGCGAGAACTTGATGCTGGCCTTTTCGGAGAATGAATATTCTGAACACTTGCCTGCCGTTATAAAGAGGGCGGCGGAGGTCCTGGATTTTATCGAGGGCCACCCGAAATATTTTGCCAATTTCCTGCGGGGCCACGACCTGATGGATTTGCTTGCCCGTAGAATGGCCTTTGACAGGAACCGCAAGGGGAGTTCATTCAAGTCCAGGAAAAAACTGCCCGATGGCGGCAAGGTGGATTTCGAGAAATTCCGCGAAGAGCTGGAATCGGACCTTCGAAAGGCGGCAGGCGATTCCATGGAGCGGATCAAGGAATTCCCCCTGGGCAGATTGCTGAAATAATTTTTTCTCCCATATTTGACATTTTAGTGTCAATCTTCGATAGTATATTTGTAGACCGAAAAAGAGTCTGGTTCTACAACGCATATTTTTTAGGAGAAGAGAGAAAATGAAGTTTATCCATACGGCGGACTGGCATCTTGGTAACACCATGCATGATATTGACCGTACCGAAGAAACGAAGCAGTTTCTTGCCTGGCTCAAGGATAGGATTGTGGAAACTGGAGCTCAGGCCCTTTTGTTGGCAGGGGATGTGTTTGACGTCGTAAATCCCTCGAATAGTGCGAAGGCTCAGTATTATAGTTTTCTTGCCTCGCTGATTGGAATGGGATGTACCAATGTGGTTGTGGTTGGAGGAAACCATGATTCTGGAACCTTGCTTGACGCTCCCGCTGAACTGCTGTCTGCCTTGAATGTAAAGGTGGTGGGTTCTATCAATAACCGAACTGTAGACGATTTGGTCATCGAGATGAAGGACCGCTCCGGACAGGTCATAGGAATTTGTTGTGCCGTTCCCTTTATGCGCGACCAGGAATTGCGTGAGTTCTACAGGAACGAAAGTTTTGACGATGCCGATATCCTAAAGCGTTTTTATGCCGATGTGTACAATCGTGCTGTGGACCTTCGCGGTGATCGCCAGATTCCCATTGTGGCGACTGGGCATCTTTACGCTGCCAACCTGTCTGGACGTAATCAGGAAGATTCCTATACGGCTGGTGATGACGGCGTTCGCGATGTGGTTGGTACTTTGGGGAATGTGACTGTAGATGTATTCCCGGAGGGGCTGGATTATGTTGCCCTGGGTCATATCCATTATGATACCATGGTGGCCAAGAATCCGAAGGTCCGCTATTCCGGTTCCCCCTTCGTTATGGGCTTTGATGAATGCACGCACAAGCGTAAGGTTCTCTTGGTGGATACGGAAGGCTCTCTGAAGGTAGAAAAGCTGGAAGTTCCTAGGGCGATCCGTTTTGAGCAGATTGAAGGGGACCTGAATTCTATCAAGAATTCACTGAAGGCTCTGGACAAGGAATTGGCGGAGAATCCCATGGATACCTATGTGGATGTATTGCTGACTTCTGGTGAAATGGTCAATTTGAACGATGCCCTGGCCGTAGAAGAAAAGAGCAGTCATTTTGTAGTGAAGCGTCATAGGATTTCTAGAGAAATCCTGAGAAGGGTGGGGAGTACCTACAGCGAGAATGTGGAATCTACAAAACAGTACGAAAAGGAAGATTACTTCAAGATGTTGATTGCTTCAAGGCTGCAGGTAGATATTGATTCCGATGAGGCCAAGGCATCTTATGATAGTTTCCTTGATATGTTCAAGGAGGCGGTTGATCTTGCATCTAACATGGAAAGCAAGGTTTAAGGAGGAGAGAAGATGAAGATTAAGAAGGTTGAACTTCGCAATATCAATTCTCTGGCAGGGGATTGGAACATTGATTTTGAAAGTGCTGACTTTGCCGATAGCAGCATGTATTGCATTTCTGGCCCGACGGGTTCCGGAAAGACGTCTATCCTCGATGCCATCTGCCTGGCACTTTATGGTTTGACTCCTAGGCAAGAAAAGATTAATTCCTCTGTGAATGAGGTCATGACGTATGGAACTTTGGAATGTTTTGCCAAGGTGACATTTGAGTGTAAGGGCTCGGTGTATTCGGCTTGCTGGAGTCAGCATCGTGCAGAAAAATCCCGAAAGTTGCAGAGTTATTCCTGGGTGTTGACCGATGAGGAAACTGGCGAGAATAAGGCTTCCTTCTCGAATCAGAAAGATATTGAAGAAAAGATGAAGAATCTTATTGGGCTGGATTTCGATCAGTTTACGAAGTCCATGATGCTTGCCCAGGGTGAATTCAATAAATTCCTGAAGTGTAACGAAAATGACCGTGCCGCCATTCTTGAAAAGTTGACCGGTGATGAAATCTACAGGAAGATCGCCATTGCCGTTCATGACCTGTATGCCAAGGTGGATCACGATGTGGAGCAGCTGAAAGTCAAGATGGACGATAATCAGCCCATGTCTGATGAAGATCGCAAGAAGCTGGATGACGAGATTGCAACCAGCGAAAGCCAGAAGAAGACCTTGACTGATACCGTTGCACGTTTGACAAATATCTGTAATTGGTATGAGACCTTACATGAACGCGAAAGGAGCGTGTCGGAGGCTAGTGCCTTGCAAGTTCAGGCTATTCAGGCAAAGCAGGAATTTGAACCCAACGAGGCGAAGCTGGTGGCAGCCCTGGCTGCACAGGAACTGGAATCTGCCTATGGAATTTTGGGCGAAAAGCGCAAGGCTGTACAGGAAAATGACAAGTCTCTGAAGGATGCTGTTGCCGACTTGCCAAAGTTTGAGGATGCCTTAAAAGAATCCTCTAAGGCGAAAAATGATAAGGCTGCAGCCCTGGATGCTGCGAAGAAGGCTTATGCTGAAGGCGAAATCCTTTGGGAGAAGGTTTCCACTTTGGATGTCAAGATTACAGGTGCCAAGGATAACCTGAAATCTGCTCAGGATGATTGCTCTAAGAAGCAGGGGGAATTGGAAAAAATCCAGCAGGGCGTAGAAACGGTAGCCGTAAAAATCCAAACGATTAGCGATTGCCTGGAAGTTGCTGATGGCTATATCCAGCAGAATGGAAAGGATGCGGAAATTGAATCGAAGTTGTCATTGCTGGAAACCAAGAATCGGGAACTTAAGGCCCAAAATGATGAGCTGAAATGCGCAAAGTCTGCAATGACAAATGCCAAGAAAGCCCTGGAAGATTTCGATGCTTCCTTGATGGGTAAGAAGGATTTGGCTGCCTCTGCCAATGATTATCTGGAAAATCATAAGGATGACGCAAACCTTGTGAATGTTCTGCCCCAGGCTAAGTCTTTCGCCAGCGAAGCGACAAGACACCAGATTGAATCTGAACGGTTGAAATCTGACATTGGCGAAAAGAACAAGTCCATTGCCGATTACATGGAATCCCATAAGAATGAAAGAGCCGTACTTCAGGATTTGAAGAATCAGAAGGAAAAATTGATTCAGCAGGACTTGCCTGTAGTCGTGTTGGAATTGCGAGAACATCTCAAGGATGGCTGCGAATGTCCGGTTTGTGGATCCAAGGAACATCCTGCCTGTGATGGCCATGCTCACCCTGTTGTGGAAGGAATTGAGTCTCTGAATGGTCTGGCTGAAAATCTGCGAACCTTGAATGGTGAAATTGATAAAACCAGCAGTAAGTTGACTGTACTGGATGGCAAGATTTCTGCAGCCCAGAATGATCTTGTGGATTTGAATCGCAAGCTGGAAATGGAAAAGAAGGGTGTCGAAGAGAATTTGAAGAACCTGAACGATGCCTTGTCTTCCTGGGAAAATGGAATTTCCCTGAAAAATGCTAGGGGAGTTCTGAAAGAATTGGAATCACTTTCTGTGAAGTTCATCGAGCAGAAGAATCTTGCGGATACTCTGGGTAAGGAATTGAGCAACGCAGAGGTGGTTCGTGCTGAAAAGGTGCATGCAGAAGCTGATGCGAAGAAACTGTTGGAAGAATCCCAAAATAAGATTCAGGAACTTTCTCTTTGGTTTAGGGAACAGTTGTCTCCTTGGTTCTCCAACATTGAATCGGAATCCATCGATGCACTTCTTTTGGAACTTAAGGCGAAGAGTTCTGATTGGTGTCAGAATGTGGAAGATAAGCAGAACTACGGAACTGAACTGGCTTCCCTTAACACTCAGAAGGCTGAACTGGAAAAGAGTTTGGCTGATGCTATGGCCCGCCTGGCTTCTGTCAAGATCAATTTGAAAGGTCATCAGGATAATCTGAGTGCTCTTGGATTGTCTCGCAAGGAACTGTTTGGCGAAAAGGTTGTTGAAACTGAGCGTCAGGCAGCGCGTAATCTTCAGAAAAACGCGGAGGACGCTTTTGCACAGGCTGCTGATCATGAACAGAAGTCTCGCGAAACCGTGAACTCCTGCCAAAAGAAGATTTCTGAACTTCAGGAAATGCTGGGCCAACAGAAGCCTGAACTGGATAAACTCCAGGCTGGTTTTATGGAGAGTCTTGCTGCTAAGAATTTTGCCGATGAACAGGCCTTTGTTGCTGCACGCCTCCCGGAAAGTGAACGTAAGGCCCTGGCAGAAATGAGGGATTCGCTGGAGCACAAGCTGACCGAGGCCAAGACCTCTGTGAAGAATGCGAATGAACAGTTTGCTGCTCACCAGGCAAAGCGCGATTTCAAGGAAACGGAAGAAGTGGCGAAGATTGGTCTTGATGAATTCAAGACGAAGTTGGATGAATTCAGCAGTGTATTTGCAAATCTGATTGCTGCACGAAAGAACGATGATGATTTGCGTCGGAAGTGTGAGTCCCTGCTGATGCAGCTGAACCAGCTGACTGAAAAGCGCGATCGCTGGGCCCAGATGCAGAGGTGGTTCAATGGAAACAAGCTGAACAATAGTACCGGCAATGAATTTGTCAGGTTTATCCAGGTGATTACCCTGAAGAACTTGCTTCGAACTGCCAACGGACACCTTCACGATATGTTCCCCCGCTATGAACTTACCGTAAAGGATGATAGTCTGGATATCATGCTGATTGACCATCATAACAGCGATGCCATCCGTCCTATCAGCAATATTTCAGGCGGTGAGGGCTTCTTGGTGAGTCTTGCTCTTGCCTTGGGAATTTCTACCCTTGCCAGCAAGAATGTCTGCATCGACTCCATGTTCCTGGACGAAGGCTTTGGAACGCTGGATGCCCGCATGTTGCAGGATACCATTGTAGTTCTGCAGAAGCTTCAGCAGGAAAAGGGAAAGATGCTGGGTGTTATTACCCACGTAGATTTGGTAAAGGGCGAACTTCCCATTCATATCGATGTTGTTCCCCAGGGTGGTGGCCGCAGCCTCTTGAAAGGGGCGGGCGTATCCCGGCCTAATTCCAGGAATCTTGCCGGGTAACCCTTACTTCGCTATCAGTAATAGAGGAATACGTGCTTAAGGTCCTCGGCGCAATTGCTGGGACCTGAAGCCGTTTCGCTGGGGGTACTGGATACGACGCTGGAGTAGCGGCCATCTCCATCCATAAATCTGATCTTGCCATGATTGTTTGTGTGCAAGGCGCAGGACATTCCCAGTGGCGTGAGCATGGGGAGACTTTTCCAGAAGTTGTTCTTCTTGATGGAAGCGAGAAGGTTCGAGGCGTTGGCCTTGTAGTTCCTGTAGGATTGTTCCGCGTCTGCATTTGTCTGGATGAATGCCTGCCAGATGTCTCGGCAGCGGAGGTTGTGGGAGTTTCCCTTGATGGGGGCGTTATCCATGGCGAAATGGAGGGCGCTCATGAGGGCGATTTCGAACTCTCCGCTAAATTTTTCCTGTTCCTGGGCGGGGCCTGCAATAATCCCTGAGCCTGATTGTCTTTGCCTAAGTCCCTGGACTTGGGCGTTCAGATTTTGGATTTGCCAGTCTGCGTTCATCAGCTCTTTTTGGGCGTCCTCGCTGGCGGTCATGATCTCGTCGGCGATTTTCTGGATTTCGTCGATTTCGGCATCCTTCATGGCGATGGCGCTTTCCTTGGATTTCTTGAGGCGCTCCAGCTTTTTCTGCAGTTCTTCCAATTCACGGTTTTGGCGGTTGGCGGCTTGCCGGCTGGATTCTGCTGCCAGGGCGCAGGCCTTTTGCGCTGCGGTCAGCTGTTCCCTGAGACTTTCCATTTCCTGCTTTTGACGCTCGATGCGGTTCTGCAGTTTTTCCTGTCGGGTCTTTTTGGCCTCTTTTTTCTGTTGCTTGGCTTCTTCCTTGGTGGCGGGGCGGGTGATGTTGAATGTTCCGTGGGGCGTCTTGATGGTTTCCTTGATGGGCTTTGAACCTTCGATTTTTTGACCGCTAATTTTTGAAATGTTCAGCGTCCAGGAACTGTCCTTGTTGCCGAAGTAGAAATCGGGAATTTTGATTGGGTTTGGTTTTCGGAACATCGTTTCGTAGAAAATCTTGAATCCGATAATGCAGGGGCAGACGTGCCAAGGTTCTCCGATGCAGACGCTTATCTTCGGAGGCCATTGAGAGGGGATCGCGTAAATCTGGAAAAGGTGTAAAATCTCGAAATACTTTTCGGCGTCTTCTGAATGCCAGAAATTCCTGAGGTCCTCGGGCAGGAAGTGTGCTGTGATAAAGATGTTGGCGCTACAACTCTTCCCCTTTTTTCGAAGGATAACCCGGAGGTTCATGGACGGCGAAGGCAGTCTCATTTCGAAGGATTGAAATTCTGTATTGGCGAAGGTGGTGACGTCGCTCCAGATGCCGGTCTGGTCGCAGCCAAAGGTAATGAGATCTTGCAGCCAGTGGTTTGGAACTTCCTTGAATCTTTCGCGGTGGATATTCCTATAGCCCCATTGGCCAACTGTCATGGTGGCGATTTTTTCTAGCGGGAGTTCCTCAAGTGGAATTTCGATGTGGAAGGTATGGGGGATGAGCCCATTGCAATGTTGAACGTTATGATTTTTGAGTACAGTAAAGTCTACAGCAGACAAGGTGAATGCCTGTTTCATATTGCCTCTAAAAGGTTAGCTTTGTTTTTTATGCGTCCCCAAAAACAAGGAATTTATTATTCCTTATCCTTGGGTGATAGTTTATTCTTGATTTTGTTATGTTATGTAAAAATGACGATATAAAAAATGTGCCTACAATAATAAGCACATTTTTAGATAAATTCAATCTTTTTTAGAAAATTAGTTCATTTTGCAAACAATTGTTGCTTTTTTACGGGATGTCGTTGGGCCTGATGCCGAAGGCCCTGGCATTCTCGATCAGGATGATTTCCGATGAGCCGTCGGTGAAGTGGTCTTCTTCCTGTTCGTTCGTGAAGGTGGACATGCCCTTTTCGTAGGCGGCAGCGAAGGTGGATGGCTTACTGCCCCAGGCCATGGTGGTTTCCAGGAAGTTGTAGTTGGAGTCCTCTTCGTTGGTGGACCAGCCCAGGAAGGCATGACCGGGGATGTTGACGATGACGGTGTGCATTCCAAGGGATTCCAGGATGCTGGCGAAGAGGTTGGTGCCTTCGATGCAGTTTGCCTGCTTGGTACGGAGCACTTCGATGGGGTACTTGATTTTTTGGCCAGGGGAGCCTGCGTCGGTATTGTTGACGTAGTTGATGCCCTTGGCGCTGAGCACTTCGTATACAGCCTTTACCAATCGTGCCGAACTTTCGGTCATGCTTTCGTCGCCGTCGTAGAGCTGGTAGGCCTTTACGGATCCGTTGGGCAGCTTGGCTTCCAGTTCCTTGTGGATTGCCGTAATGGAGTCCATGTTGGGAGTTACCCATACGGCGCTCCATAGCGAGCGGTTTTGCACGTTGACGTATTCGGCGCCGTTGATTTGCATGGGGTGGATGGTAGACGGCTCAGATGAAGAATAGAAGAGGATTTCGTGATCGTTTTCCAGGGCGTAGGCGCGGATCTGGATCTGCACCTGTTCGGGGGCGGTAAGGGCAGCCAATGCCTTGTTGTTGAATTTGAGGCTGGGGGCGAAAATTCTTGTGGTGTCGGGGTTAACGAAATCGGTAACGCTGGCTGTGTCAGTGAATCCGTCGATCCAGGACTTGACGGTGATTTTCTTCCAGCGGCAGGGAATCTCCGGCTCGCTGAACGAAGTTCTGTTTTCGCAGGTGTTCTTGACGGTGATGGATACCGGCACAGGAAGCACTTCGCCCTTGGAATTGATGTAGTCCTTGTACATCAGGGGGTACTGATTGGCGAAGGCGCCGTAGATGTCCTTCTTGACGGACCATGTCCAGGCATTGAGGGTGCGGATGGCTGCCTGGCTGTAGATATCGGCGTAGACGCTGTCGTAGAGCTTGGCGTACATGGAGTCGAAATCGGCTTCCTTCAGGCTGTCGATGAGGGCTTCGCGGACGGAGTCCATCCAGGCGTCAGAAAAGGCGTTGTCGAAGAGAATCTTGTAGACGGTGTCTACGTAGGGTTCTGCGTAAAGGGAATCCCACAGGGTGCCGGTGATTTCGTCGCGGATGGCGCTTGCCAGGGAATCTACGTTGACTTCCTTGGCGTCCTTGCCGTTTTTGCCATCTTTACCGTCTGCGCCGTTGATACCGTCGCTGCCGTTGTCGCCGGAACATGCGGAAAGGGAAATTGTAGCTGCGAATACGAGAACGATGCCGGCAATTTTTGCCAGACCTTTAAAAAAAGAAATCCTCATTAAACCTCCAAAAAGATTTGCTGAATAGATAAAAATTGAGAGTTTATTTGTCAAATGGGTCCGTCTGATTTTTTATAACAGATGTAAAAGTTTTTACCATATGAATTTTTAATCTTTCTAAATTTTCGGTCAGATTTTTTTTAGTGAGGTCCAAATGTCTCAGAACGAAAATGCTATGGCCGGAGCCGCCAGGAAAGTCAAGTCTGTCAAGACGCAGGTTATTGTCTGGGTTGTTGCGCTGGTGCTTGGTGCCCTTTTGGGTCTGATCCAGAGTGAAGGTCTGCAGAACCTGATTGACTTCATCGCTTCTGTTTATACCCGCCTGTTCCAGTTTGTGGCCGTGCCTACCATTGCGCTTGCCCTCATGACCACTCTTTCTGCCCTGGGTGTCCAGAAGAATACCGGCCGCATTTTTGGCCGTACCATCATCTACACCTTGCTGACCACTTTTGCGGCCGCCTTCGTGGGACTGCTTCTCTATAAGATTATCGGACCGGGCAACCTGCCCATGGATCTGGTCAGTGGCGGTGCCGCCGAAGTTCCCCAGAACCTGAGCGCCATGAGCTATTACGATCATTTCCTCAGCATCGTTCCCAACAATGTGGTGCAGCCCTTCCTCAGCGGTAACGTGCTGGGTATCTTGATGGTGGCCGCTGCCGTGGGCCTGGGCCTCGCCTTTATGCCTGATTCTGATAACAAGCATGCTCTTGTGAAGGTGATCCTCGGTCTTCGCGAATTGCTGTTTACCTTGATCCGCGCTCTCGTCTGGGCTTTGCCCCTTGGCGTTGTGGCCTTTGCCGCCCAGCTTTCTGCACAGGTGAATGCCGGCGTGGTGGTGGGTTCCCTGGGTAAGTACCTGGCTGTGGTCATGGGCGGAAACGCTATCCAGTTCCTCATTGTGCTGCCCCTTTTCCTTATTGCCCGCGGCCTGAATCCTATCCATGTTCTCAAGAAGATGAGCCCCGCTGTGATGATGGCTTTCTTTACCAAGAGTTCCGCCGCAACGTTGCCTGTGACCATGCAGTCTGCCGAAGACAACCTGAAGGTAAAGCCGGAAGTGGCCCGCTTCGTGCTCCCCATCTGCACCACCATCAACATGAACGGTTGCGCCGCCTTCATTTTGGTGACCAGCCTTTTCGTGATGCAGAACAGCGGTGTGGAACTGACTCTCGGCACCATGATCACCTGGGTGTTCATTTCCGTTCTTTCTGCAGTGGGTAACGCTGGCGTTCCCATGGGCTGTTACTTCCTGACCCTTTCCCTCATGGTGGGCATGAATGCAAACATCGGCGTCATGGGCGTGATCCTCCCGCTTTACGCTGTCATCGACATGATCGAGACTGCTGAAAACGTCTGGTCCGACTCCTGCGTCTGCGCCATGACCAACAAGGATCTGAGCAAGTAAGATAAATTAAGACTATGTATAAAAAATCCAGCCCTAGATTTTGGGACTGGATTTTTTTAGTGAAATTTTATTTTAGTAGGTAACCGTTACTTCCCAATCCATGGTGTAGTAGGCAGAACCGTCGTCGGTCTGTTTTATGGTCTTGTCGATTTTCTGTCCTACATCATTGATTGCGTAGCATTTGGTGGATGTGTATTCCTCGTCGTCAAAGAATGCGTCTTCGTCGACAAACTTGGGGCATACCTGAATGATATTGATACCCTTGGGCAATAGTACGGAAACTTCCTTGCTGCCAAACCAGTAGCCCACATCGTTACCGAGATTGATCGTTGTTGTCTTGACAGGATCCATTTCATCGATGCCGTCTTTGCTGGACTTTATGGTAAAGGAAATTCGGGGTTCGCCATCTTCCTTGTCTTTTTCGTCCATAGCTTTTAGCTGCTCGTATTTGAGCAGGTTGATGGTTAGGGTAGTCCGCGCCGTAGTGTAAACGGAAACTTCCTGCTTTGCAGGTTCCTTGATTTCTTCCTTTGGATTTTCGCCGGAATCAGAACTTGTAATTGCATCCGCGTAACCTCCTGAATTGCTGGATTTAGGAGCGGAGGCATCCTTTTCTGCCATCCATTCTCCACCGATGCACACATAGTTGTCGTCCTTATCCTGGACGTATTTTGTTTCGCCTCTGTTGCTACTGTTACAAGCGCCCAGTTCGTAAATGCTGGAAACAGAAGAATCGTTTGGTGCAGATGATGACGAATCGTCAGAACATGCTGCGAAAAATGCGGTGACGGTTGCTGCAAGTAATATTTTCTTCATAAAAGCTCCTTTACTTTGTTGTGAATGCAACCTTTTCGAACTTAAGAAGAACTTGACGACTTTTTATGAAGAATGAATTTCGTTCAAATAAAAAAGGCGTGGTGTCGTTCTTCGCTTACTTACAGACTGAGGCTCGGCAAAGCCATTACGCATAAATAAACGACAACAACCCACGCCCCAATGGGACGTGAGCGTTTGCCTGCTATCTTCTGCGTTTGTGAATTTTGCCGATTCCAGTCTAGAAGATAAGAGCAAAGCTCAAAAAATCCGGTTGCGGTTTCCCGCTATGTAAAACGAAAGTTAGATAAAATTTTTTAGTAGGTCAATAAATAGCGCGGATTCTCATCGTCAAGTAAATCCGATCTAGGCTGAAAACAAAAAAATCCCTAGAAAGTGAATTCTAGGGATGGTTAGGTTTCTAACTTGCGTTTTCGACCAAGAAAAGGACAAGCGATGAGACTTAACCGAGAC